>DAOULP010000122.1:0-7649 GCA_034420175.1 Dehalococcoidia bacterium
AGAGGCGCTACTTCGCGGGTGGGTGCTCGACCGGGAGGGCAACCGCCGCGACCTGCTGGTCCTGTCTGCTGGCGTCGGTCACCTGACGGATACGCAGCAGATGGGATTGTGGCGCCGACCCTAGGGCCGCCTCGGCCGGTCCGCCCTGTCAACGCCCCCGACCCAGACGTATTCCTCTCGCCCTGGGGACGCTCGCGCCGCAATCCGTCTGGGCGGGCGCCGCTTGCGAACAAGAGACGGGCCCTTAGGCACTGCAGAGCTTCTCTTCTCATACCTCGGTTGCCGTTGGGCGGCGAGCTCAGTTCTGCTGATCCCCTGGGACTCCGTTGCTGCCTGAGGCGGGCCGACTAGGACTTGGGTGTCTGGCCTGCCACGCGTCGACGCCGACGGCCGCGTGGTAGTCGGGCTTCATGTCCTGGCCCCGCAGAGTTATGTCCAGAGACGGGGGCGCCGCGTGCCGCAGTCCCCGAATGCTACTCTCTCGATCTCTTGAGACCACCTTGACGCGGCGACCGCGAGGAAGCATAGTGCGCGCAGGTCAGACAGAGCGTCCCGCGAAGGAAAGGAGTATCGAGCATGACCATGGAGACGACGGCGGCCACGGGGCAGCCCCCCTATCCTCTGCGAATGGTCGTTGCCAGGCCCGAGGCGCAGTCGCGCCTCACGAACTTCCCCTTGGGCATCGGCACCTTGATACGTGGCATCCTGGCCATCCCCCACATCATCATCATCTACTTCCTTCAGCTCGTTGGGGGGGTGGTCTGGCTCATCGCAACCTTCGCCATTCTGTTCACCGGTCGCTACCCGCGGGGCCTGTTCTCGTTCTACGTGTCCTACATGCGTTGGCTCACCAACGTCATGGGGTACCTGATCCACTTGTACGACCAGTACCCACCATTCGGACTGCACCAAGACCCGACCTATCCGGTCGAGTTTGACGTGGAGTATCCGGAGCGCCTCTCACGCTGGCTGAACCTGCCGATCATTGGGCTCTACGTGAAGGCCATCCTGGCGCTGCCCCACCTCGTGATTCTGGTCTTTCTGGGGATCGCCGCCTTTGTCGTGACGTTCATCGCTCTCTTCGCAATCCTGTTCACGGGCTCTTATCCGGCCGGGCTGCACCGGTTCGTGGTCGGCGTACTTCGCTGGCAGATCCGCGTCAACGCGTACACCTATTCCCTCACCGACCGCTACCCGCCGTTCAGCCTGTCCGACTCGGATTGATCTGCCGACGTAGCCGGTGAGCCGTGGCGAGGCACGGACTACCTGGCGCAAACGTCGGCCACAAGCGCCTGTGTGCGAGGGGCAAGCGAGGAGTGGTCCCCTGGGGGAAGTACGGCCCGCGGCAGTAGCGAGGGTGCGGACGACGCAATCCTGCGGGTGAGCCTGGGGAGGGCCTAGGCCGGCTTGAAGTACTGGATGTCGCTGATCTTGCCTTCGCGCTCGTCACGCCACACGGCCTGGACGGGCATCCCCACGCTGAGCGCCTTCTTCGCCGTCTCCAGATCCTGCAGGTCCAAACCGCCTACGTAGTGCATGAGGGCGGTATCAGCGCCGTCCAGCTTGATGAGGGCGATGCAGTAGGGAGGCGGGGGCAGCGTGGCGAACCGGGCGTAGACGATCGTGTAAGTTGCCAGCGTGCCCCTGTCCTGCACCTCGACCCACTCGTCGATGGGAACGAAGCAGCGCTCGCAGAAGGTCCTTGGGGGCACCAGTACGCGCTGACAGCTCCCGCAGCGGACGCCCATGATGCGCTTGTTGTCCTTGAGCTCGCGGAAGAAGCGACTGGCTGCCTGGCCAGCGGTGTGCCGGTAGGGGATGTCCCACCGGCCGTCTATCGTGAGGGGCTCTTCCTGCTGAGTCGTCATCGCCGCATCCTCCGAAGGTCTAGGGTGCCTCCCGGTCCAGTACCATGAGAGTATGGAAGCCGATGGTGGCGCCCCAGGCGTGCGCCAGAGCCGTCTTCACGTTCGGCACCTGCCGCTGGTCTGCCTTGCCCATCACCTGCAGGGCGGCCTCAGCCACGCGGATGAGGCCGGAGGCGCCGATCGGGTTTGTGCTGAGCACGCCGCCGGACGGGCACACGGGGAGCCGGCCGTCCATGGTGGTGACTCCCTGTCGCACCAACTCGGCGCCCTTCCCCTTCTCGCAGAAGCCCAGCGCTTCGTATTCCAGGATCTCCTGGATGCTGAAGGCGTTGTACAGCTCCGCGACGTCGAACTCCCGCATCGGATCGTCGATCTTCGCCAGGCGGTAGACGCGACGGGCCAGCATGGACAGGTTGTCCCAGTCCTCACCCCAAGGCCGGTCGCCCATGAAGTAGCTGTCGGTGATCTGGCCGGCGCCGCGGACCCAGGCGGGGTGCTGGGCCAGCTTGCGCGCGTGTTCCTCCGATGCGAAGACGATGGCGCACGCTCCATCGGAGGAAGGGCAGCAGTCGGCCAGGGTCAGGGGCCACGAGAGCATTGGCGCCGCCATGGCATCCTGGACGCTCCACTTGAGGCGCAGGTGCGCGTAGGGATTGTTGAGGGCGTTCTCGCGGTTTCTGACCGCGACACGGGCCAGGTCCTCCTCCGTCGTGTCGTAGGCGTGCATGTGGCTGCACGCCTGGATGGCCGCGACGGTGATGGCGCCGGCGCCGAAGCCGCGTTCGAAGACGGGGTCCACGGCGGTGTTGAGGACGAGCTGTGCCTCCAGCGTTTCCCCGACCCGCTGCGAGGCCACCGCCAGCACAACGTCGTACAAGCCGGACGCCACGTGGTAGTAGCCGGCCAGGGCGGTCGAGCCGCCGGTCGTGCCTCCTGTGCTGATCTTGAGGTAGGGCTTGCCGAGCATGCCCGCCGCGGCACAGGCATCCACGTTCCATTTCTCCGGCGCGTTGACGCCGTCGAAGGGGTCCATGGAGCCGTAGACGACCGCGTCGACATCCGGGGCGGTGATGCCAGCGTCTTGGAGGGCCGCGCTGGTGGCCTCATACGTCAGCTCGGGGTATGCGACCTCCCGCCGCCAGCTAGAGCAGCGGGTCAGGCCCACGCCGATGATGGCCACGCGCCTGGGCATTACTCACCCCTCCTCAAGACCACGACGCCGTGCGTGGGCGCCACCGACCCGGTGATAGCACTCATGCCGTGGGCCAGGGCGGTCCGGGCCTCCACCTGCCGGCCGTCGGCCCGGCCGATCACCTGCAGGGCGGCCTCGGCCACGCGTGCCAGGCCTGTGCCTGCCTCAAGGTTGGTGCTCAATGAACCGCCGGAGGGGTTGACGGGCAGGCGGCCTTTCATCGAGGTGGCCTGCTCCTCCAGCAGGCGGCCGCCGGCGCCCTCGTCAGCCCAGCCGAGGGCCTCGTACGCCATGAGCTCGTGGTAGGAGGTCACGTCGTGCACCTCCGCGACGTCGAGTTCGTTTGTCGGGTTGCTGATACCGGCCATGCCGTAGGCCTTCTGGGCGGCCGTGGCCAGCGCCCCCAGTCGCCATAGGTCGATGGCTCCGATGTGATACGATTCCGTGGCCCAGCCGATGCCGTCGACGGTGGCCCAGCGAGGGGTAACACGCTTCGCCCTGTCCTCAGAAGTGAGAATGAGCGCCACTGCCCCCACCGACTGCGGGCGGCAGTCCAGCTCGCGCAGCGGCCAGGCCACCATCTTGGAGGCCAGAACCTCCTCGCTGGTGACAGCGCTCCTCAGGTGGGCGCAGGGGTTGTTGACCCCGTTGCCCCGATTCTTGACGACTACGTTCGCTGCAAGGTCCTCTCCCACCCCGTACCGAGCCGAGTAGGCGCACGCCTGGAGAGCCAGCGTCGCTGTGACCCCGACGCCAAAGGGTCGGTAGAAGAAGGGGTCCATGGCCACGTTGCTCACCAGCTCGGTCGGCCCCTCGACGTGCCCATGGCCCATGACCAGGGCGGTGTCGAAGGCGCCGCTGGCGATTCGCATGTAGGCGTAGGCGAAGGCCAGGATGCTGTCATCGGCCGCCTTCGCCGCGTCCTTGAGGTAGCCCCCAGCGGCGGGGACGAGGTGCATGTCGGAGATGGTGCGGCCATCGAGAACGTCCCAGCCCGAGGCCAGCACTGTGTCGATGTCGCCTCTGTTCAGTCCCGCGTCATCGAGGGCCGCTCTCGCTGCCTCGAACGCGACCTCGTTGTAGGCGAGATCGCCGCCGGGCCCGCGGTGCTGCGTCTGCCCGACACCGACGATGCATACTCTGCCGATCATGGGCCTTTCCTCTGGCCAATACCATCCGGGGCTGCGATAGGTCCCGGCTCTGGGGCAAATGTCTGCGCCAGTCTAGCAGATCGGATCACACACGTCAGCCCCATTTGGTGCCTCGTGACACGTTTTGCTGGGAGAGGCGTAGTATACTGGCGCCGCTGCAGCAGCCTTGAGGAGGTGATGCCAAGTGCCGGTCAACAAGGTGGTCCCGAGCTTCGACGAGGCGGTGGCGGATGTCTTCGATGGCGCCGTCCTCCTGATCGGCGGGTTCGGCGGGCCGGGTGAGTGCCCCAGCTACCTCATCTCCGCCGTCGCCCGTCGCAGCGTGCGAGACCTGACCATCGTCGGCAACTCCGGCGGCTGGGGCATGGAGCTCATCGAGCTCATCCGCTCGCGGATGATGAGCATCCTCCGCTTCCCGGCCGACTTCGTGGATCCCGGCATACTTGTAGAGCAGGGTCAGGTGAAGAAGGGCATACTGGCGTTTCCCGCCGCGCCCTCGCCCATCGTGTTGACGCCCTTCGAGAAGAAGGTGGCAACGGACGAGGTAGATCTGGAGCTGGTGGCCCAGGGCACGCTGGCGGAGCGCATCCGGGCGGGGAAGGCCGGCATCGCCGCCTTCTACACGCCCACAGGCCCCGCCACCATCGTCGAGGCGGGGAGGGAGGTCCGCGCCTTCGATGGGCGACCCCACCTGCTGGAGCATGCCATCAAGGGCGACTTCTCTTTGATCCGCGCGCACAAGGCAGACCGCTTCGGCAACCTGGTCTACCGGGGAACGTCGCGGACGTTCAACGCCACGATGGCCGGCGCCTCCACCGTCACGGTCGCGGAGGTGGACGAGATCGTGGAGCTGGGCGAACTCGATCCGGAGTGCGTCGTCACGCCCGGGTTGTATGTCGACCGCGTGGTAGTCAGGCCGACGGAGGCTGAGTGATGACAGAGGACAAGGAGCGCCTGGACGAACAGACCATGGCCTTGCGGGCCGTCAAGGAATTCCAGGATGGGATGGTCGTCAACCTGGGCGTTGGCATGCCCACGCTGTGCAGCATGTTCGTGCCGCCCGAGAAGGAGATCATCTTCCACTCTGAGAACGGTGTCCTGGGCTTCGGGCCGATCATCACCGACCCCGAACTGGCCGACGTGAACCTGATCAACGCCGGCGTCCAGCCGGTGTCCCGCCAGCCGGGCATGTCCTTCTTCGAGCACGCCGAGAGCTTCGCCATGATCCGCGGCGGCCACGTCGATATCGCTGTCCTGGGGGCGATCCAGGTGTCGGAGAAGGGCGACCTGGCCAACTGGCTTCTGCCCGGCAAGAAGGTGGGCAGCCTCGGCGGCGGCATGGACCTGGCCTTCTGCGCCCGGAGGGTCATTGCCCTGACGACGCACACGACGAAGGACGGCCGGCCCAAGATCGTGCGCCAGTGCAGCGAGCCGCTGACGGCCCCCGGCTGCGTCGACCTTGTCGTCACCGACATCGCTGTCATCGAGGTGACGCCGGAAGGCCTGCTGCTGCGCGAGGTGGCCCCTGGCTGGACGGCGGATGAAGTGCGGGCCCTGACGGAGCCCGAGCTGGGCGTGACCGCTGACCTCAAAGACATGGCGCTGATGTAGGCGATTCGCCGGGGGATCGTCGCTCTGGGGGCACGGGCCGGCTGCGCCTGGAGCCGACTTCACGGCCTTCGCCAGTGCGCCCAAACGGTGCCGCGGGCTCGCATGATGCGAAACAAGCCGGTGACAATCGAAGGCGACTGGGACCGCTTCTACGGCGAGTTTCCCGACGTATACGATCGCTTTGCCGTTACGGCACCGAGGGTCGTCAGGGCCGTCGCGCGGATGATTGACCTGCGCGACAAGATCGTCGTCGATGTCGGCGCCGGGACGGGTCGGTCGACGTTCGAGCTGGCGAAGTGGGCGAGGCTCGTGGTTGGAATAGAGCCCTGCTCCCCGCCGAGGCGATTCGCCGTCGACAAGGCGCGCTCGCTGGGCGTGCGAAACGTTGAGTTTCTGGAGGGGGTGGCCGAAGGGCTACCGCTGCGAGACGCTTCCGTCGATGTCGTGATCGCCCTCGCCGGCGTGCCGCTTCTCCATCCTGACGGTCGAGGGACCGGAGAGCTGATCGGCGATGGCTTTGTGCGCGACGCTGTGAGGGCGGCGAGGCGGGGCGGCTATGTCGTCAGTGTGGAGGCTGCTCCTGATTCGCGCCTGCCGTGGCTGAATCTGCGATCGGACTTCGTCAATCCTGTCGGCCAGCAGATCACGGATCTGCTGGCGGGACGACATGGCTTCGACTACCGGGATGTGTCGCTGCTGCAGGCGTACACCAGTGTCCAGGAGGCGGTGGAGACCTGTGGCTTCATCTACGGCACACGAGCGATCGATTTCCTGATCAGCCACAAGAGAAGAAGGTTCCGGGTCAAGGCCAGGATTCACTACAAACAGGCATAGATGCCGGCTTCGGAACGACCCTGACGCCCCCATGGACGCGGCCCTGCACAGCGGGCCGTGCTTCCTCGAGCGAAGCTAGCGGCCGAGGCTGGCCAGCAGCTCGCGGTCTGCTACCACGATGCGCCCGCGCTCGATGCGGATCGCCCCCTGCTGCTCCAACGACTTCAGGGCGCGGGCCGCCACTTCTCTCGCGGTGCCTGCCATGGCGGCGATTTCCCGCTGCGTGAGACGTCGAGGCGGTGACGAGCCGACCTGGCCTTCGGCGGCGCGGGGGAGTTGGACCAGGAGGATCCTCGCCACCCGGCCCGCGACCGTCTTGAAGGAGAGGTCCTCCACCAACGCCGACAACCGGCGAAGACGGGAGGCGAAGACGCGCATGAAGGCGCGGCCTACCTCCGGCTGGGCCTCGACTATCGAGAGGAGGGCTGTCGTCGGGAGCAACAGGAGAACCGTCGGCTCCAATGCCTCCACCGAGGCTGGGTTGGGGCCGCCGTCGAACACCGCCACCTCGTTGAACACCTCACCCGCCTCGGCGACAAGGAGCACCTGTTCCCGTCCATCGAGAGAGGTCTTGTAGACGCGCGCTCGTCCGGACTTGACGACGTACAGGCCCTCGCAGTCGTCCCCCTCGTGGAACACGAAATGGCCTCGCCGAAAGCTGCGCTGCACGACGGCTTGCGCGATGGCGGCAAGGCTCGTCTCCTTCAGGTCCCTGAAATAGGGAGTCTTGCGGAGAACGTCTTCGACGGTCGTCAATGCTCTGCCACCGGCGCCAGGCAATGTGTGACCAGCCCTACTTCTCGAGGGGATAGCCCTCTTTGATCCAGGCCTCGATGCCCCCCTCCATGTTGTAGAGGCGGGTGAGCCCGGCCGCCGCCGCCATCTCACAGGCCAGGGCGCTGCGCTGCCCGATGGCGCAGACGAAGATGATGTCCCGGTCGCGGCTGAGCTCGTCGCGGCGGGGGAAGACGGAGCCCACGGGGATGTGGAGGG
>DAOULP010000123.1:0-25047 GCA_034420175.1 Dehalococcoidia bacterium
CCACGGTCACCACCCTCAACCCCCTCTACCGCGAGCGTGAGGTCGAGCACCAGTTGGACGATGCGGAGGCCGTGGCCGCGTTCGTCTTCAGTCTCATGGGGGCTCCGGTGGAGGCGGCCCGCCCGAAACTGCCCCGTCTGCGCCACATCTGGCCCATCGACGGCCTGGCGGACGTCCTGGGCGGCGTCTCGGAGGAGTACGAGCCGGTGCCAATCGACGCTCGCGAGGACGTGGCGGTACTGCCCTACTCCAGCGGCACGACCGGCCTTCCCAAGGGCGTCATGCTCACGCATCACAACATCGCGAGCAACGTCAAGCAGGGTCTGGCCACTGGCCAGGTTTCGCCCGACTCCGTCAGCCTCGTTGTGCTGCCCCTCTTCCACATCTACGGAATGACGGTGCTCATGAGCTCCGGGCTGGCGCTGGGCGCCACCGGCATCGTCATGATGCGGTTCGACCTTGAGCAGATGCTGCACCTGATTGGCCAGCACGGCATGACCAACCTGTACCTGGTGCCCCCGGCCGTGCTCGCCATGGCCAACGTGCCTGACCCCGCCCGCTTCGATACCTCGTCGCTGCGGCTGGTCGTCTCTGGGGCGGCCCCCTTGCCTGTCGAGGTGGCGGAGCGGCTGAGGTCGGTCTACAAGTGCCCCGTGGCACAGGGCTACGGCCTCACCGAGACCAGCCCCACGACGAACACCAACCCGATGGATCGCATAAAACTAGAGTCGTCCGGCCCGCCTGTCGCCGACACGCTTGAGAAGATCGTGAGCCTGAACAACGGCGAGGAGCTGCCGCCCGGCGAGGCGGGCGAAGTGGTGGTCCAGGGACCACAGGTGATGAAGGGCTACTGGAAGCAGTCTGAGGAGACCGCGGAGTGCCTCAGCGACGACGGCTGGCTGCGTACCGGCGACATCGGCTGGTTTGACGAGGACGGCTACATCTACATCCTTGAGCGGAAGAAGGAGATGATCAAGTACAAGGGCTACCAGGTGGCGCCGGCCGAGCTGGAGGCCGTCCTTCACGAGCACCCGGCCGTCCTTGACGCAGCCGTCATCCCCAAGCCGCATCTCGAGGGCGGCGAGATCCCCAAGGCCTTCATCGTGCTGAGGGAGGGCCACCAGGCCAGCCCCGAGGAGTTGATGGCCTTCGTTGCTGAGAAGGTGGCGCCGTACAAGAAGGTACGCGAGGTGGAGTATCTGCCGGAGGTTCCCAAGACCGCGTCAGGCAAGATCCTGCGCCGCGAGCTCATCGACCGGGAGCGCGGCAAGAAGGACTGACTCGCTCGCGCTTCCTGCTCCGCACCCATTGCCATCGGTACCCGCGAGACACTCCGGGGAACGGCAGAGCCGCCGGCCACCACGTGCCCTCCGTTGACCTTCGCGGCGGCCGGGCCGACAATGCGGGCAGTTGAAACTCATGCCGAGCACCACCCCCGCTCCCACGCGCGCTCCCACTGTCCGGGCCATGTTCGCCCGCATAGCCCGTCGCTACGACCTCATGAACACCCTCATGACCGGCGGCCGGCATCGCGCCTGGCGCCGACGCGCCGTCGGTCAGGCGCGGCCGGCGGGCGGGCGGGCTCTGGACGTCTGCTGCGGCACCGGCGACTTCGCGCTGGAGCTGGCGCGTCAGGGTGCTGCCACAGTCGTGGGCGTGGACTTCGGGCGGGAGATGCTGGGACTGGCGGCTCGCAAGGCGGAGGCCGCGGGCCTGAGCGGCCGCGTGCAGTGGCAACTGGCCGACGCGCTCGAGCTACCGTTCGCCAAGGACGCCTTCGTGTGCGCAACCTCCGGCTTCTCTCTCCGCAACGTTGACGACGTCGGTCGGGCCCTGTCAGAGATGGCGCGAGTCGTGGCGCCGGGGGGTCGGGTCGCGGTGTTGGAGCTCACGCCGGTGCGGTCACGGCTGGTCGGGCCCGTCTTCCGGGCCTACTTCCATCGCCTTGTACCATTCTTGGGTGGCCTCGTGTCCGGCGACCGGGGCGCCTACACGTATCTGCCCGATTCCGTACGCACGTTCCCTCCAGCCGACGAGCTGGCCGAAATGATGCGACAGGCGGCCCTCGTTGACGTTCGATACCGCCTGCTCGCTATGGGCACCGTCGCCCTGCATCTGGGAGTGAAGCCATGACCGACCCTGCTCAGACCTCCCGCCCAACCCTGCGCATCGGGCACAGCCCGGACGCCGACGACGCCTTCATGTTCTGGGCCATGGCCAGCGGCCGGGTAGCCGTACAGGGCTACAGCGTGGAGCACGTGATGGAGGACATCGAGTCCCTCAACAGACGCGCCCGGACTGGCGAGCTGGAGGTGACGGCCATCTCGGCTGCGGCCTATCCCCTGCTGGCCGGCACCTATCGAATCCTGGGGGTGGGCTCATCCATCGGGCGGGCCTACGGACCGATGGTGGTGGCGCGGAAGGCGATCGACCCCGGCCTCGGCGAGCAGCGGGTGGCTGTCCCCGGCGAGTACACCACCGCCTATCTGCTCCTGCGCCTCTTCGCCGCTGGCTTCGAGCCGGTGTTCACACCCTTCGACCGCATCCTCGACGCCGTGGCTGCGGGCCAGGTCGACGCGGGCCTCATCATCCACGAGAGCCAGGTCACATACGAGCGGGAGGGCTTCCTGAAGGTGCTGGACCTTGGCGAGGCGTGGGACCGGGCCACGGGTCTACCCATTCCCCTGGGCCTCAACTCCGTCCGACGCGACCTGGGCCTCGACGTGGCTGAGCGGGTCCGCGATGCCCTCCTGGCCAGCATCCGAGAGGCGCAGGCTCACGAGAACGAGGCCCTGGACTACGCGCTGCAGTTCGGCCGGGGGGTGGACCGGGAGACGGGCCGCCGCTTCGTGCGGATGTACGTCAACGAGGATACGCTGGACATGGGCGACGAGGGGCGTGCCGCCCTGGAGTCACTCTACGCGAGGGCGGTTGAGCGCGGCATCTTCGAGGCGGTACCGCCGTTGGACATCGTGTAGGCGGGCTGTCAGTATTCCCCACTCGAGGGCCGACTAGTCCTCGCACTCTAGGTCTACGTCGATGTCCATGTCGTCGGCTATGCGCTGCAACTCGAGGCAGCCCTCCTCGAACCGCTGGCCGGCCGCGATGAACTCGCTGCTGGTGACCAGTCCCTCCAGCTCAGCCTCCGACTCGGCTCCCCTCACCTCTGCCGAGATCTCCGACCAGGCACTGGACAGCTCGTCGGCACGGTCCAGCAAGTCCTTGTGGGCCTCTTCGACCTCTTCCGGCGGGTCGATGTCGGCAAGGTCGTCTCGGAAGGGCCCAACGAGGGAGAAGAGAGCATCGTACAAACCGCCCGTCAGTTCCAGGCGGTCCTGGTCCGACATGGCGGAGGCAAGGTCCTCCTCCCACTTGGCTGCGAGGGCGTCGCCCTGCTGGCCAAGACCGTCAGCAAGCTCTTTGACCTGCCGGAAGTACTCCTCAGGGGCAAGCCCAGCGTCGGTGTCTCCGTCGCCGCCCCCGCAGCCGATTGCAGCGACGCCGATTGCCGCCACAACGATGATGCTCATCAGCAGGAACAGTCGCGCCTTCATGGGTCCAAACTCCTTTCGGTCACTCGAGGGCGGTGGAACCGGGCATCTCCAAATCTCTGTTGTTGGTGCACACTCTCCATGGGGCAGCGTCATCAACAGGGTCAGGCAATGATGGAGACCGTGTCGAGCACGCTGAGGGCAAGCGAGCGATCCCCGGCCACCTCTGTCCTTGCCAAGGCCGCCTCCCGATCGATGCCCTTCGTGAAGAGGCGCCAGGCGGTATCAGAATCCATCGCGACCGCGGCCTGTGGCTCCTCCGAGACCTCACAGAATAGCGACCACCGGTCCTCTCGGATTAGCGACCAGACGCCGCCGGCGTCTCCGCTAATGGTGAGCCTGACGTGGGTGCCATTGGCCGCTCTCACATCGCGGAAGGTGTGAGGCAGAGCCCGCACGAAGGTGTCGAGGACGGGGGCGAAGAGGCGCGGCTCTGTGAGATCGGGGCAGCCAAGGGCATCCCTGATCTGCTGGTGGTGGTGCCAGCGCTCCGTGTACTCCCGGGCGATGTCCAGCCAGACGGGTGCGGGGTCAGGGCCGGCCCAGCTCACGGGCTCGCCAATGGCGAAGAGGTCCAGCGACTCGAAGTAGCGCTGCGTTTCGTCGCCGCCGAAGCGAAGCAGGTCGCAGACCAACTGCGGACTAATGCGGCGCGCAGCCTGCACCCAGAGATCGTTCCGGTCGTTGATGAAGTCGAGCAGCTCGGCTTCGAAGTCCCGGTCACCGTCAGGAGTGAAGGCGGCCCCCGCGAAGGCGTCTCGCCCGCGGGAGAGCCTCCCCAAATCGTCACCCAGGAGGTGTAGCGCGACGTCCTTCACCGACCAACCGGCGCAGACCGTCGGCGTGTTCCAGTCTTCGTCCCCCAGCATGCGAAGCAGGTCCAAGAGGAGGCGTCGCTCTTCGGGGAAGAGGTGGACGACAAGCACAGGTTCGAGCGGCTGCAGAGTCATACGCTAGAGATTCGCCGGTCGCATGGCGGTCCTGATGGCCGGGCCGGCACTAGAACCGCCGGATCACCTGATACAGCGTGGTGCGCTGGACGGGCTGGAAGCCGGCCTCCCGAATGAGGGCGATGACCTCTTCCGTCGTCGTGCGATTGTAGAAGCCAGCGGCCAGCATCACGCTCTCCTCCAGCAGCGTGCCCCCGAAGTCGTCCGCCCCGAAGTGCAGCGCCACCTGGCCCGTCTTCTTCCCCTCTGAGAACCACGACGCTTGGATGTGGGCCACGTTGTCCAGGTACAGCCGCGCCAGAGCGATGATGCGGAGATAGCGGTTGGGACCCGCCTCCTCCTTCACCCTCCTGCCCAAAGCGGTGTTCTCCCGCTTGTAGGCCCAGGGGATGAAGGCCGTGAAGCCGCCCGTCTCGTCTTGGAGGGCGCGCACCACGTCCAGATGCTCAACTACGTCCTCGTCATCCTCCAGGTGGCCGTACATCATGGTGGCGGTGGTGCGGTAGCCGAGGCGGTGGGCCTCGCGGTGGACGGCCAGCCAGTCCGCTGTGCGGTTCTTGGGGTAGCGGCGACTGATCCGGCGCTTGACGCGGTCCGACAGGACCTCTGAGCCGCCGCCGGGGAGGGTGCGCTGACCGGCTGCCTGGAGACGGGCCAGGACCTCGCGCACGCTGAGGCCGGATACCTCAGCCATCTTCAGGATCTCGGGCGCGGAGAAGAAGTGCGGCAGCACCTGGGGGTATCGCTCGCGCGCAAACCGAACCAGGTCCTCGTAGTACTCCAAGGGCAGCTCCGGGTGGCAGCCACCCTGAAGAAGGACTGTGGTCACTCCCGCCTCGGCGGCGCGGCCGATCTTGTCCAGCATCTCCTCCGGCGTGTGAGTGAAGGCCTCAGCGTGGCCAAGGGTGCGATAGAAGGCGCAGAACCCGCAGTGGACGTCGCAGACGTTGCTGTAGTTGATGTTCGTGTCGATTGCGAAGGTGACTGCTCGCTCCGGGTTGTGGCGGAAGCGCGCCTGCTGGGCGAGGGCGCCCAGCTCCAGCAGGTCAGCCCCTCGCAGCAGCTCGAGGCCCTCGTCCCAGTTCAGGCGTCCGCCGGACCGGACCTTCGCCCGGATGTCATCCATTGTGCTTGCCGCCGTCGGCAAGGGTCGCCTCCTCCTCCGAAACGAGGCCGCGCCATAGCTCAAGGAAGGTGTTCATGCCCCGGCGCTCCCTTTCGCCCAGCTCATAGGTGAATCCCTGGAGGTAGCTCCTGATGTCGGCGACGGTCATGCCCAGATCGCGCCGCACGCGGCCGATGGCGTCAAGGTCCGCCAGGTTGGCTTCCAGCCGCTCGGCCATGGCCTCCCGTAGAGCCGCCTTCTCGTCGCCGTCGGCCGCCGTCCGCGCCACGCAGCGGGCGAAGACGAAGGGGAGGTCCTGCCATGCCGACCACTCCTCCGCCAGGTCGTAGCGGTGCGGCATGCCCTCGATGCCGCCGCGATGTCGTAGGGCCTCATCGCCGATGAGCAGGCAGGCGTCGGCCGGTTCGCCGGTGCCGAGTTCGACGTAGCAAACGCCGCTGAGGCCGTGTCGGCGGCTCAGCAGCGCCTTCAGCAGCATCACGGACGTGCTCGTCTCGCCCGTGACAGCCACTGTGGCGCCGCCCAGTTCCTCGATGGGCCGGCCAGCGAACAGGAACACGCTCCGCACCTCGCCACTGTTGGCGATGCAGAAGTCGCCCAGCGGTTCGAAGGCCTCCTCCAGCCAGACGCAGTCCACGAGCGAAAAGAGCCCGGCGTCCAGCGCCCCCTCCGCGGCCAGGCGGCCCATCTCCCGCGGGGGTAGCGGGTGAAGCTCCACGCTGGGGAGACGTAGGCCGAAGTAGAAGGGCTCTGAGTTCAGGTAGGGGATCTGGCCGACTCTAAGCATCGTACACGCGCACCGCGTTGTAGAGGGCGTCCCGCTCCACGGGGATCTTGCCGGCGTCCCGAATGAGGCGGATGATGCGCTCCCGGGCCAGGCCGGCCGGCGTCTGGGCCCGCGCTGCGTGCGCGACACGCTCCTCGCCGATGGTGCCGTCAAGATCGCTCGCCCCGAAATGGAGAGCAATGGACGCCGTCTCCTCGCCCATCATCACCCAGTAGGCTTTGATATGGGGCACGTTATCCAGCAACAGCCGGGAGACGGCGACCGTCTTCAGGTCATCCATTGCCGAAGCCTGACGTGGCACCAGGTTGGTGGTTCCAATCTGGTATTCCAGGGGGATGAAGGCCAGGAAGCCATCCGTCTCGTCCTGGAGCTCGCGCAACCGGATGAGATGCCGCACTCGCTCCTCATACGTCTCGATGTGGCCGTAGAGGAGGGAGCAGTTGGACTTGATGCCCATCTGGTGGGCAATGCGGTGAATGGCCAGCCAGCGGTGGGCGCCGGCCTTTCCCCGGAACAGAAGCTTGCGCACGCGCTCAGAGAAGACCTCAGCGCCGCCGCCCGGCATCGACTGGAGGCCGGCAGCCTGGAGACGGGCCAGCACAGTTTCGACCGGCAGCTTGAAGCGCTTGCTGAAGTAGTCCATCTCGGCGGCGGTGAAGGCCTTGAACTGCACTCCGGGGAAGCGGTCGCGGATGGCCCGCAGCATCTCCTCATAGTACTCGAATGGCCAGTCCGGGTGGTGCCCGCCGACGATGTGTACCTCATGCACCTCGTCGTCGATGAGGCCCAGGATCTGGTCCAGGGACATCTCGTAGGCGCCTTCCTCGCCGCGCCGGCGGGTGAAATCGCAGAAGCTGCAGGAGAGGACACAGAGGTTGGAAGGGTTGACCTGCCGGTTGACCACGAAGTAGACCCGGTCGCCGCAGCGCTGGCGCTTCACGAAGTCGGCCATTCGCCCCAGTGCTAGCAGGTCATCGGTCTCAAAGAGACACAGGCCATCGTCGGCATTCAGCCGCCGACCGGCTCTGACCTTCTTCCATATGGGCACCAGCACTGGGTCAGCGAAGTCGATAGCGTTGACCCCCTGTGCGTCCGTGGGTCCTGCCATGCGTCCCCTTTCACCCCTGCTGACGGCCGGTCATCAGCCCCAGTAGGTAGTCGATCTGTCCCTGGTGTTGGGCCTCGTGGTGTGAGGCCGAGATGAGGTAGTGGGTGAGAGTCAGGTGCGGGAACTCCGGGCGGGGCACCTCCGCAAGGCGCGCCAGGTCGAACTCGCGCAAGACGGGGAGCGCGCTGCGGCGCACCGTCTCGCCGTAGTCCAGGAGCTCTGACAGAGGAGGGGGCTGCCAGCCGTCCACTTCGGCGACCGTCCAGCTATTGCCCGTGCTCCAGATGGGGTTGGAGTCGGAGCGCGGCGAGGGCAGGATCCAGCGTCCGGCCCACCCTTCCCGGTCCCACAGTTCTCCCTCGCCGCTGATCCAGCGCCCGAAGTAGAGGTCCTCCGCCCGAAAGGTGTGGAACAGCAAGAAGGCCACGCAGTTCGTGCCCGGAGCCGGCCGCCAGCGAAGCTGCTGCGGGCTCAAGTCCTTGACCATGTCAAGGGTGTACCCACGGGTGCGTTCCATGGACTTCGCCACGAACTCCCGAACGTCCATCACTCCTTCCAGTACTCGTTCCACCGCTCATCCACCTTCCTTTGCACCTCGTCGGTCATAGTCAGGGGCTCCGGGTAACCTTCCTTGAACGTGGAATCGACGCCCATTCGGCCCTTGTACACGGGCCAGGCGCCCCGCAGCCCGACCTCTTGGAAGAGCACGTCGCGGGCGGGGTCGAAGCGGGTGAAGATGCCCCAGAGCAGGTCCGTGTTGCTCTCCAGGCGCACGTCCGGGCTCACGGCCGCCACGATACGGACCCCCCCCAGGCCCTCGAGCCCTAAGAGCTCCTGAAGCGCCGCCTTCCCATCGCCCTCCACCTGCACGGCGAGGAGCGTGTCGGCCAGCAGACGCCAGGAGCGAACCTGCGGACAGGCGGCCGACGGGTCCACGCTCATGGGCGCCGGCCCGCCTTCGGCGAAAGCGGGCGGCTGGTCGGCCTTGGGCGTGGCGTCAAGTATCATCTTGCTGCCGTAGTGCATCCGGACGCCGGTGAAGTCCAGCGTGTCCGAGGGCGCCCGGGGGATGAGAGCGAAGTCGTCACCGGGGTTGAAGTGGCGCTGGACAGCCCGCAGCACGGCCTCGAAGTCGTGCACGTCCACGTCCGGCCCGACCAGGACGACCACCTTCGTCAAGGCGAGCTGCCCCTGTCCGAGCAGGCCCAGCCCTGTCTTCATGGCCTCCTTGGTGAAGCGAACCTCCACCGAGGCCACCAAGAGATTGTGGAAGCCGGCCTCATAGTAAGCCCAAAGGTCGCGGAGCTCCGGGTGCATGACCTTGATCAGAGGACCGAGCATCTCCTGGGCGGCGTCGCCGAGGTAGCGGTCCTCCTGAGGCGGTCTACCCACCACTGCCGCCGGGTAGACGGGGTTCTGCCTCCGCGTGATGCGTCGTAGGTGGAAGACGGGAAAGGGCGCCGCCCCCGAGTAGTGGCCAAAGTGGTCGCCGAATGGCCCCTCCGTCTCCCGTTCGCCGGGGGGGACGACCCCCTCGAGGATGAACTCGGCGCTGGCGGGCACCCGCATCGAGAGGGTGCGCGCGGGCACCATTCCCGTGGCCTGTCCCCTCAGCAAGCCACTGAAGGCGACCTCGTCCACGTCCTCCGGCAGCGGGAGGACGGCGCCCAGCATCAGCGCCGGGTCTCCGCCCAGCACGACCGCCACCTCCAGAGGTCTCCCTCGCTGTTCCGCTCGGTAGTAGTGAAACCCGCCGCCTTTCTGCACCTGCCAGTGCATCCCCGTCCGGTCCTTGCCGAAAACGTGCATCCTGTAGATGCCCAGGTTCCGCCGCCGCGTCTGCGGATCCTGCGTCAACACCAGCGGGAACGTGATGAAGCGGCCGCCATCGCCGGGCCAGCAGGTCAGTGCCGGCAGCGCTTCCAGGTCGGGTGCCTCATCGACCTCCTGGCAGGGAGCCTTACGGCTCCTCGCGGTGCGCATGGACAGCATTCGCCGCAGGGTACTCCGCGCCGACAGGAGCCCTCGCGCCGTCGGCGGATTCAAGCGCTCCACAAGGCCGGCCAGCTCCTCGCCGATGGCGCCCGGCTCCCGGCCCAGCGCCATGCGGATGCGCCGGCGGCTCCCGAAGATGTTGATGGCTAGAGGGTAGTCTGACCCGCGTACCCGCTCAAAGACGAGGGCCGGCCCCTCCTCACGCACGATCCGAGTGGCGATCTCCGTGATCTCGAGAGCGGGGTCCACCTCGACACGCACCCGGCGCAGCTCGCCCTGCCGCTCCAAGTGTGCCAGGAAGGTCTGGAGGTCAGGCCACCTCACCACCTACGGCTCCTCGACAGGCTCGGTCAGGTCTCCCGACCAGCGCTGGAACAGATGGCTCTCGACGCCCAGGCGGTCCAGGACCCGCCCCACAATGAAGTCCACGAGGTCGTCGATGGTGCGTGGGCGATGGTAGAAGCCGGGTGCGGCAGGCAGGATGTCGGCGCCGGCACGGCGCAAGCGGAGCATGTTCTCCAGGTGGATCTCGTTCAGCGGCGTCTCGCGGGGCACCAGCACGAGGGGCCGTCGCTCCTTCAAGGTGACATCCGCCGCTCGCTCCACCAGGGTGCTGGATACGCCGGCGGCGATGCGGGCGAGGGTGCCCATGCTGCACGGAATGACCACCATGCCCGACGTGGGGAACGACCCGCTCGCGATCGGGGCGGCCATGTCGCGGGAGTGGAAGAGCTCCAGGGAGGGATCGCCGGCAGGCCGCCCCAGGAACGAGCGCCACTGCTCCGTGCGTTCAGCGAGCGGCCCCTCGAGGCGCAGCCCCATCTCGACGGCGAGGACGCGCTCCCCGGATTCAGTCACCACGAGCTTCACCTCGTGGCCGGCCTCCAACAGGACCTGGAGTAGGCGCCGCGCATAGGGCGCCCCGCTACCTCCGGAAACGCCTATTGCATAGATGGCCATGGCCGGCTCCTTCTACGGGATGGTGTCCGCCATCGCCGCCACCAAGAGGAGGAGGCTGATGGCACCGTTGGTCGTGAAGAAGGCGGCATTCACCCGCGACAGATCGCGCGGTGACACCAGCCGGTGCTCGTAGGCCAGAAGAAGGCCTGTGACCCCGATCCCTCCATAGTACCAGACCCCCCGCTCGAGCGCCCAGCCAGCCACGACAAGGGCTGCCAGCATGACAACGTGCAGCGCGCGGGCCGCCGCGAGGGCGGGTGCCACACCCACATCGGCCGGCAGCGAGTGCAGGCCCTCGCGCCGGTCCGTCTCGATGTCCTGGCAGGCGTAGATGATGTCGAAGCCGGCCACCCAGCAGCCGGCGGCCAGGCCGAGGGCCAGCGAGGCGCCGGAGACCTCATTGTTGAGGGCGACCCAGACAGCCGCGGGCACGATGACGTAGACCAGCCCCAGAGCCAGGTGGCTCGCCCACGTGAGGCGCTTGGTGTACGGGTACGCCGCCATGACGACCAGCACCACCGGCCACAGGTAGCGCGCCAGGGAGCCGAACTGGAACGCCGCCGTCACGAAGACGATAGCCGACACGCCGGCGTAGAGCGCCACTTCGACATATGAGACCCGCCCCGTCGGCAGCGGTCGGGAGGCCGTGCGGGGGTTGCGGGCGTCGATCTCGGCGTCGACGAGGCGGTTGACCGCCATGCCGAAGGTGCGGGCCGCGACCATGGCCACCGTGATCCAGACGAAGTCAGCCGCCGAAGGGAAGCCGTCGGCGGCGAGTAGGACGGCGACATACGCGAAGGGAAGAGCGAAGACGGTGTGCTCGAACTTCACGGTCTCCAAGAAGAGGCCCAGGCGGGCCCAGACCGAGGGGCGCGTTGAGACATGGACAGGGTTGCTGGTGGAGCCCTTGGTCATGAGGGGAGCTTCTCGTCCGGCCTTCCTGGGGCTGGAGCGGCGCGCTCTTCTAGGTGGGACATTCCCACTCTAGGGCGGCCACCGACGTTGGTCAAGGCGACCACCTTGGCGAAGCCGCGGGCGGGAGAGCGGGCCGCGCGCGAGCGTCCGCGAATAAGCCGACGCGCTTTCGGACCAGCGGGTCCACTGCGATAGGCCGGGGCTGTGGCCGATAGTGACATAGAGGGATTGAGAAGGCACGAGGCCGTTGGCCACCCCAACTGACCGCAGGAGGACATGAGAGAGCAAGCCCATACGGCACCCCCCAGGCCCTCTGGTCCAGACAGGAACGCTCCTTCGCCAACGCCCACGGCACCACGCACGGCAGAGGGCGAACTGGCGATGTCGACCAGAGCTGCGGCGCCGACGAACGACACGATTACACAGGAGACAGCCAGAACCGGGGAGGGGGTGAAACCCACGAACCTCCGCGCCCTGTACTGGCTCCAGGGAGTCTACCTGGCAATCCTGTTCACTGGCTTCGTTGTCAGGGGCATCAGCATGAGACCGGACATCATCTTCCTGCTCCTGGCTGTCGGGTTCGCCTGGCGAGGCAACCGCTGGTCCTTCGTTCGGGACTTCGGACCCTTCATCCTCCTGTTGCTCTCCTACGACGCCATGCGGGGCTTCGCCGACAACCTGGGAGGCGCGGTCCACGTCTCCTACCCGATTGCGATAGACAGGGCGCTCTTCTTTGGCCATGTGCCCACAGTAGTCCTCCAGGACTGGCTCTTCGACCCGAATTCGGCGAGTTGGTATGACTACGGCTCCGCTTTGCTGCACATACTCCACTTTGTGGTACCCCTGTTCTTCGCCGCCATCATCTGGCAGCACTACCGGCAGCACTACTGGCCGTTCGTGATATCGCTTCTGTTGCTTTCGTACGCCGCGTTTGTCACCTTCCTCCTGGTACCGACAGCGCCGCCGTGGTGGGCTAGCCTGCACGGCCAACTCGAAGGAGTGTCGGTCGTTCATGAGGGGCTGCCCGCACTGAAGGGCGTCTATGCGACGTTCAGCCCCAATCCGGTGGCGGCCATGCCATCCCTTCACGCCGCCTACCCCTGCCTCTTCCTGCTCTTCGGCCTGCGGATCTGGGGCTGGCGCGCCATTCCCTTGGCCCTCTATCCGGCGGCGGTCTTCTTCGCGGTCGTCTACCTGGGGCACCACTACGTCGCCGACCTGCTGGGCGGCATCATCTACGCCACAGCGAGCTACGTCATAGTCTGCAGTCCCGCCGCGGCGCGAGTGGTTGAGACCTCCCGGTCACTATCATCGCGATTGAGGGGACGGCAGGCCGCCGAGCCTGGGATCGTCGTCGTGGAGGCCCAAGGTGCCGAGCTCGCTGACGATGATCGCCGTCGAGAGGCCGCATAGCCCCTCCCGGGAGGCCTTCCGCGCAATGTTTCCGCTGACAATTCGAAGGGTTCGTCACCCGGGGCTCGACCTCTCGGTACCGGCGCTGGACGTGCCGACGCTGGGGGCAGCGCTGCTGTACATCGTGCTCTTCTCCCTCGGCCTTGCACACTTCACCGACCCCGACTACTGGTGGCACCTTCGCACCGGCCAGCTCATCTTCGACACCGGCTCCGTGCCCCACCACGACCCCTTCTCGTTCACGGCCGCAGGCTCACACTGGATCGCCCACGAGTGGCTGTCCGACGTGGTCATCTACGGCATCGAGAGCGCACTCGGCTACGTGGGGAGCGCGGTGTTCTTCTCCCTCGTTGCCCTCGCGGGCCTGTTCGTCATCCACCGGCTGCTTCTGCGGATAGGGCTGTCTCCGAGGCTGGCCCTGGTCATTCTGGCCTTCAGCGGCGCCATCAGCCTTCCATACTGGACAGTCCGGCCCCAGGTCTTCACCTGGCTGTTCCTCGCCCTCTTCCTCCAGACGATGCACGCGTACCACCGCAGGGGCGAGGGGCGCCTCTGGCACCTGCCCGTGCTGATGCTGCTCTGGGCTAACCTCCACGCCGGCTACGTCATCGGCCTGGTGCTGCTGGGGCTCTGGCTGGCCGCGATGGCGGCCGAAAGAGTGCTGTGGGGACAGAAGCGAGATCTTCGGGGGCCGGCGCTCGTGCTGGCGGCTTCGTTCGCCGCCACCGCCGTGAACCCCAATGGCCTGGCCCTTCTCACCTACCCGCTCACCTACGTCGCGCCCGGCAACGCCAGCTTCACCCTCGTATCCGAGTGGCAGTCGCCCGACTTCCACCAGCCGGTGCATCTGCCGCTTGCCATGGGGATCATCGTTCTGGTGGCGGTGGGGGTGGCCGGGAGCGGGCGCAACCTCTTCCGGCTCGGTCTCGCCCTCCTCTTCACGTTCCTCGCGCTCCAGTCGAGCCGGCACCAGCCGGTCTTCGCCCTCGTCTTCGCCCTCGTGGTAGGCGACGTCCTCCGCGAACGCTGGGCCTGGGCCCGACGCGATGAGAGGCAGGCCTCTGCCGCCAGGGGCTACCCGGCCCTTAACTGGTCAATGCTGGCGGTGGCCGTGCTAACAGCGCTGGTGGTCGTGCCCCGGCTGCCATCGGCACAGGTGCACGCGACGGCCAACACGGCTGGAAACCCCTCCTACCCTGCGGAGGGGGTGGAGTTCATCAGGAGTCAGTATCCTGAGGCGCGGATATTCAACTCATACGCCTGGGGCGGCTATCTCATCAACGAGCTCTATCCCGAGCAGCGGGTCTTCATCGACGGGCGCCCTGACATGTACGGCGACGCCCTGGTGGAAGAGTACGTGGACGTGCTAACCATTCAGTCCGGGTGGCAGGATATCCTGGACAAGCACGGGGTGGACTTGGTGATCATCGAGAAGGAATCCGCCCTGGCCACCGTCCTCCGCGAGTCGCCGGCCTGGCGACCGGTGTTCTCGGCGGACGTGGAGGAGATCTTCGTCCGCGCGCCCTGACCGGCAGACCTCCGGCGCTTCCCCCTACGCCTCGCGGTCCCGCTCGGCGGCGGCCTCGGCCGCCTGCTTCAGGTTCGATAGGCCCTCGGCCAGCGCCAGCTCGTAGCCGGTGTCGTAGCGACCGAGGGTGATGGCCCGCATAAGGAGATAGCGAAACCCCTGCGGCTCCATGCGGGCCACCACCTCGACGTACTCTTCCCGCGGGATGATCTGGTAGGTGATGAGCGCCTCGACGCCGTCGGGCATCTGCACCCGCACGGCCAGCTCTTGCGCCTCCGAGGACCGCTCGACGGTATGGCTGCCGGGCGGCGCCTGCGCCAGCTCGCGGGTCAGCTCGCGCCAGATGATGGCCGGCTCAGCGTGGACGGCGAAGGCCTTCTCGGGCGGCATGCGCCTCTCCTGGGGGACGGGCCCCAGTTCCTCGGCGGCGGCTCTCCTCTAGCGGGCGGGCTGCAGCACCACCGTCTCGACGGCGGAGGGGAGTTCCTCCTTGCGAACCGCGAGCTCGCTGGAGCCCGGCGTCTTGACCGCCGATCTCATCCCCTGGAACTCGTCCACACCGGCCACCGGGAAGTTGGGGCAGTGCTCGTTGCGGTAGTGCATGGGGATGACCATCTTGGGCTTCAGCTTCTCGCAGACCTGGTTGGCGACGGCGGCGTCGATCGTGAAGTTGCCGCCGACCGGGATCAGCAAGACGTCTACCGGCCCGACCTCGGACACGGTCCGGTCGTCGAGGTCATGGCCCAGGTCTCCCAGGTGGCAGACGTTGATGCCGTCCACGGCGAAACAGAATATCGTGTTCTCGCCCCTCTGGCTGCCGCTCGTCGGGTCGTGGGCGCTGGCCACGCCCTTGAAGCGGATGCCCTTGGCCTCGTGGCTCCCGACGCCGCGGACGATCTGAGGATTGCCCCTCACGTCGGCGACGTGGTTGTGGTCGGAGTGCTCATGGCTCACCGTCACGATGTCCGCTTCCTCACCGATGGCGCCGTAGTCCAGCCCGAACGCCCCCGGCTGGTAGGGGTCCGTGATAATGCGAGTTCCGCCCTCGGAGGTCAGCAGGAAGCTGGCATGGCCCAACCACTGGATCTTCATGGAACGGCACCTCCTTCTTGCCTTGTCTTCCGTTAGCGGCGGGCTCGCGCTCTCGACCCGCCGCCGTTGCCGACGGAGAGTGGCGGCCGCTGGGAGTCAGCCCAACTGCGCCACCTTCTCATGGTACTGCGCCACGTGCGCCACGGCTCGGAGCGCACGTTCGAGGCTGGGGTACGAGGGGATCCCCTGCTGGAGATACGTATCGCGGATCTCCCGCCTCCCTCTCTCGGCATCGATCTTGTCCACCTCATCGCTGCCGATGGGCAGGACGATGACCACCGGCTTGCCGAACCGGTCCCTGGTCTTCTTTGGCGCCTCGACCAGGGGTCGAATGAAGGCCCGGCGATCCTCACCCGCCGGAGCCAGTGTCCCCGCCAGCACATGATACATCGCTTGGGTCGCCACGACGGTCTCCACACAGTCGGCGGCGGCCACGACGTCCAGCACCCTCTCGAAAACGGGCGGCGGCACGATCGGTGCACCGATGTCCACGGGGTTCCGGAAGGCGGTGCCGGCCGGGGGAAGGATGCCCCGCAGTTTCTGCTGGTCTTCTGAGCTCAGGAGAGGGATCTCCAGGCCCACACGGTCGCAGGCGTCGGCGGCGGCGACACTGATGCCTCCTCCGCCGCCGATCACACCGAGCCGACGGCCGGTGGTGAGCGGCAGGTTGAGGAAGGCGACGGTGGCGTCGGCCATCTCCTCGAGGCTGTCGACTCGTCGGGCGGCGGTCTGGCGGAATACCGCCTCCCAGATCGCCTCCTCGCCGGCCAGCGATGCCGTGTGGGAGTGGACGGCCTTCGCGCCGGCGTCGGTGAGCCCGGCCTTCCAGATCAGCACCGGCTTCCGCCGCGAGACATCGCCGAGGAGCCGGAGGAAGCGCCGCCCCTCGCGGGGGCCCTCCAGGTACATCGTGATGATCTGAGTCTTGTCGTCTTGGGCCATGTACTCCAGCAGGTCCGACTCGTTGACGTCGCAGGCGTTCCCGTAGCTGATCATCTTGCTGAATCGGATGTCCATGCCCTTGGCGAGGCGGGCGAACTCGACGGCGTGGCCCCCGCTCTGGCTGATGAAGGCGACGGGGCCGCTCTCGCGAGGGAACTCGCCGCCGGGCAGGAGCGTGAGGCCGCCTTCCGGGCAGTACACCCCGAAGCAGTTGGGCCCGATGATGCGGATGCCCTGCTTGGCCAGGGCCGTCAGTTCCTCCTCCAGCCGCGCGCCGTCCTCGTCGCCCGTCTCGTTGAAGCCCGAGGTGAAGACTTGGGCACCCTTTACTCCCTTGGCCAGACAGTCCTTCAGGGCCTGCGGGACAAACCGCGCCGGCACCATGATGTGGGCATGGTCCACGGGCTCGGGGATGGCCGAGACGGTAGGGTACACCTTGAGGCCCAGGATCTCGCTGCCCTTAGGGTTGACCGGGTAGATGCGTCCCTGGTAGCCGAAGTCGATCAGCGACTTCAGGAAGCGGCTGCCGAACTTGGCCTCGCTGGTGGAGACGCCGACGACGGCAGTCGACTTGGGGTAGAAGAGGGTGTCCAGCTCGTCAAGCTTGTCCATTGGGGCCTTCACAGAGTGTAGGGGAAGGGTTCAGCCTTCCACAGCGTTGGTGGAGGGCTGAAGCCCTCCGCTACGCTGAATCGCCTTGGCGATGCCACGGGAGTCCGGGCGCGACGGTCGGTTAGAGGGTAAACGCCGAGGACGGAAGTGGCAAGATGGGTTGGACGAATCTCCATACCGACTGTTGCCTTCAGACGCCACTGCCCACACAGGACACTCGCGCGGCGCGACGGCCCTCTCACCACCAGCCAGCAAAGGGCTAATCGCACACACGGCTCAGCCACCGAGATCAGGCGTCAAGTGCTCGTGGTATCATGTTGTTATGCGACCGCGAAAAACGCCACCAGAGATCAGCTTTGCCGCGTACGGCAACTACATGAGCGCTATTGGGTACGTGCTGGATGGCGAGTTCGGACCCGGGCCCAGCCAGTTGACCACACTCGCGAGCGCCATAGAGAGCCGACCTGCTTATCAGTCTATTCGCCGGCGAGCGTACGCACAGCCGGAGCGATTGGCTGGTCTCCTTAGCATCGCCTGGCAGACGGAACTCGCGCTGAATGTCCCCAGCCTCATCCACGAGGAAGATCTCGCCTCTCTTTCCATTCACTGGGGTACGATTCAACTGTACTACGTCGTCTACTGTGGGGCTTGTGCCTGGCTCGAAGCGATGCAGGGATCGAGCGCTCCGGACAGCCATCGGGCGGCCCTGAACTCGCTCTCCCACCACGCCGTGAACCAACGTGTCTTCCCGCTGCCTTGGGGCGCCGCCTGTCGATCCTGCACCCCTGCCGCCTTCTGCGGGGAGGCCGCCAGCCACCAGCCCGCCCCAGTGAACGTCCTCAAGAGCCCACCCCGGAGCCGCGCCCTCGACTACTTGTGCCTCGCTCTCAAGAAGACGCGCGAGTGGCAGCTGGGCACGCGCGTGGACCAGTGGAAGAAGGACCACGCCAGGCGGCGCATCTCCCGCGCGGAGAAGTGCCTGCAGGATGGATTCCCTCCAACCACTGTGTTCGACTTCCTGTGGAAGTTGCGCGTTCGGACCAACTACCAGGACGCCGAGTTCTTCGCCGTAGCTCAGCAATACACCGCTGATGCTGTGCGGTACCATCGTGCATTGTGTCAGATTGCCGCTGCCAGCCTTCTGTTGTTTGAGAAGCTGCTAGTCGCCGCCCACGGCAAGGCGACTGTCGCGAGGCTCGCCCAGGGGCTGCTTGATAGGTCAGCCACGTCGCAGTCTACGCTTGGACGGCGGCTGAGTCTTTGGTGAACCACTCCCTCTCCTCTGGACGCACGTCGTCTCACCCCTTAGTATGGCGGCGCATCTCTGCACCAACTCATCGCACTACCGGAGGTGGCGACAGTGCCCACAGCGAAAGTCAACGGCGTCAGCCTCTACCACGAGCTGCACGGCGATTCCGGCGAGCCCCTGGTGCTGGTCCACGGCTACACCGGCGACATCACCGACTGGCGACACCAGCTACCGGAGTTCTCCCGGACCCATCGCGTGCTGGTGATGGACTTGCGCGGCCACGGCCGCTCCGAGGCCCCCAAGGACCGCTCATCGTACACAATCGAGCAGATGGCGAACGACGTCGAGTCGCTGGTCGATCAGGTCGGCTTTGGGTCCTACCACCTGCTCGGCCACTCGATGGGCGGCGGCATCGTCCAGGAGATCGCCCTCCACAGCCCGCAGAAGCTGCTCTCTTTGACGCTGCACGACACGTCGATCAGGTTCGGCATGATGGCCGACCCCCAAATGGAGGAGTGGCGAAAAACCCGCTTCGCCCTGGCGGAGGCCGGGAAGATGGCGGAGTTGGCTCAGCTACCGCCGCCCGCACCACCGCCGCCGCACATGCCCCCTGAGAGGCTGGAAGAAGCGAAGGTGCGACTGTCCAAGATGTCGCCCGACGCCTTCATCGGCGCCTGGCAGGGGCTGGTCGAATGGCAAGGCGCCGACGGCCGCGCCGCCAACATCTCGACGCCGACGCTCGTTATCTACGGCGACGTGGACGCCCCAATGCTGATCAAAGGGTCGGTGATGCTGGCGGAGCAGATCCCCAACGCCCAGGTGGCGATCATCCCCGAGTGCGGCCACTCGCCGCAGTGGGAGCGGCCGGAACTCTTCAACCAAGCCCTCCGCCGCCACCTGGAGGCGAACGCAGCCAAGGGCTGAGATGGCCGCGTAGTATACTGGCGCCGGGCGTCGGCGCCATGTCTGAGCCTGCGACCTCGTTGGGCTCCTCCGAACCTGTGCCAGCCCGAGCTTGCCGTCGGCGGCGTCTGGCCCGGCCGCTTGTCATCCTGGGGCTGGTGATCGTCCTGGCGGTGGCCCTGCTGTTCGTCGGCGTTCGTAGCGGCGTGATTGAGCGCTCCTTCATCTACTTCCCCGAGCGCGAGCTCATCGGCGACCCGTCCGACTTCGGGCTGCCCTTCGACGACGTCGTCTTCACGGCCGAGGACGGCGTCGAGCTGCACGGCTGGTTCGTTCCGGGGGCCGGTCGAACGGCCGAACAACGGAACACCGGGACGGAAGGCCGTCCGGGATCTGTTCCAATGTTCCAAGGTTCCAGGGTCCCAGCCGCCCCCGGCGGCGCCGCCACCTGGCTCTGGTTCCACGGCAACGCGGGCAACATCAGCAACCGGCTGGAGAACCTGCGGCTGCTCCACAACGAGCTGGGCGTGGCCGTCTTCCTGTTCGACTACCGGGGCTACGGTCGCAGCGAGGGCACGCCCTCCGAGCAGGGTACCTATCGAGACGCCGAGGCGGCGCTGGCCTACGTCCTTTCGCGCCCGGACGTGGACCCAGAGCGCATCGTCTACTTCGGGCGCTCGCTTGGCGCGGGCGTGGCCGTGGAGCTGGCGACGCGCCGGCCGCCCTACGCGCTCATCCTCGAATCGCCCGTGCCCTCGATAGCCGACCTGGCGCGGCGCCACTACCGCTTCCTGCCCGTGGGCGGCCTCCTGCGCACGAAGTACGACTCGCTCGCCAAGATCGCGGGCGTGCGGGCTCCTCTCCTGGTGCTGCACGGCGACCGGGACGACGTCGTGCCCTATGCGGCGGGACAGAAGCTCTTCGAGGCCGCGCGAGAGCCCAAGCGCTTCTACACCATCGAGGGCGCCGGCCACAACGATACGTACGCCGTCGGGGGGCGCGAGTACTTCCGGGCGCTGCGGGAGTTCGTGGAGCGACCGCCGGGGTAGGTGCTGAACTCTGTCACCCTGGGCGCCCGGACGGGCCCGTCTGGGAAGCGAAGGGCCTGGACTCTTTGTCCGCCTCTGGCGGATTCAGAATGGTCCATGTCGTTGGCAAGCGACACCACAGACAATGAGAATGGGCGCCCTTCGACAGGCTCAGGGTGCGGTGAGAGGCCGCGTGTGGCAAGGGCGATGCATAATGGCATGCTGAGCTTGTCGAAGCACCCGACGCCAAGGACGACCGCATCTTCGCAGCAATGACGGACGTACGGTGAAGGCCGCTCCTTGTTGCCTGTTGGTTCCCCCCGTCGCCCCTACTCGCCCATGATCTGAACGACGATGTCGCGGTGACGGGGGCGGACATCGAAGTCGATGTAGACGATCTGCTGCCACGTCCCCAGCGTCAGCCGGCCGTCCACGAATGGCACCGACAGCGACGGGCCGAGCAGCGCGGCACGGACGTGGGAGTGGCCGTTGCCGTCGTGCCAGCGCTCGTTGTGGCGATAGTCGCGGCCGGGCGGCACCACCTCGTCGAACACCTGCTGGAGGTCACCCACGGCGCCCGGCTCGTACTCGATGGTCGTGAGGCCGCTGGTGGAGCCGGGGCAGAAGAGGGTGACGGTGCCCGACCTGAGGCGCGACTCGCCGACCGCTCTGGCGACGGCGTCGGTGATATCGTGGGTATCGGCGTTGCCGCGTGTTTGCAGCGAGAGCTTCTTGGAGACTACCATGCCTGTCACCTCGTGAGGAGCGAGTGTCTTCGGGGCGATGTTAGCACTTGCAGCAGGAGGATAGCGACATGGCATCCCTGCCGACCACGATTCATCACACGTTCGCCGAAGGCCTCGAGGGGTGGGGCATCCATGACCCCACGGCACAACGAGTCCAGTGGCTGGGCCGCGTAGCCCTGATCCTTGGGCGCGGCCGGCCGGTCGTTGCGCCGGTGGCGCCCGATCCTCCGTACACGGTAGTGGCAACAGTTGGCGGCGGCCCGGCGGAATGCTACGTGGGAATCTGCTTCCACCTGGCGGATGTCGAGAATCACGAGACGATCTACGTTGCGCCTCACATCGGCGGTGAACCCGAAGCCATTCAGTACGACCCGGTCATCAACGGATCGAACACCTGGCAGGTCTTTGGCGACGCCGACGGGGTCGCAACGGCGCCCCTGCAGAAGGAACACTGGCACCTGCTGCGGGTCGACGTGTGGCCGGGCATCGCCCAGGTCTACGTGCACGACGAGGGTTCGCCCAAAGCGGTCTTTCCGCTGCGGTCCGGGCTTCGGCGGGGGCGCGTCGGGCTCTGGGGCTACAACCCTTCCTACGTCGCCGATTTCGAAGTGCGCACGCTCGGAGCCGCGCCCCCGTCGCCACCCGAGCCGAAGGTGACAATGCCGCCGGGCACAGTAAGAGAGTGGCTTGTGGCCCGGTACGATGCGGCATCAGGGGTCTTCACAGATCCCCGGCCGGCGACGACCGAGCACAACGGGACTCTCTGCCTCAATCGCCTCTACAGAGCAGAGCAGGGAGCGCGGGCGCTTGCCGCCTGCCAGATAGAGTTCCCACCCGGATCGCAGCAGGCCGTCCTCGAGGTCGGGTACAGCGATCACGCTCGCGTTTGGCAGGGCAACGCGCTGCTTCACGAGGGCGAATGGCGATGGAACCCATCGGCAGGGGCAGACGGGCGCATCCGGCCGGGCCACGTCAAGATCCCGGCGCGCGCGGAAGCGGGGTGGCGGCTTCTCGTGGCGGAAGTGACGGCCCTGGAGCCAGGTTTCGGGTGGGGTCTCACGGCCCGCGCTCTGGCGGACGACAGGCCTTGTCAGTGGCGGCCGGCGCCAGAGCTTCAGGTGCCTCAGGGCCCGTAGGTATTGGCCGCGCCTGAAGCCGCTTGATGCGCTGGTGTATAATGCCCCCGGCACGTCGACACCTTCAGGAGATGCACTATGAAGCGCCTGGCGATCGCGATGGTGGCGTCCCTGGCGCTCGCCCTGGCGTTGCTCCTGGCCGCCTGCGATGATGACGGCGGCGCGCCGCCGGAGAGCAGCCCCACCCGAACGCCGCCCGCGGACCCGGCCGCCCGCTTCCAAGAGCTGGAGGCGCTCAGGAAGGCAGCCAGCTTCCACATCATCTACGACGAAGATAGAGGCTTCAGTGGCAGCGAGGAGTTCGCCTGGTCACAGGACGGGAAGCGCGTGCGGTGGGAGGAGGTGAATACGGGGGAGGACGCTCTGGGGGGCCTCAGCAGCATTGACGACGGCACCGGCAGCGGCCTCACGTGCAGTTGGGTGACCAAGAAGGACTGGACAGCGGCCCAGGTGGGGTGCGACGACGTGCCGCGCAGCGAGGGCATGTGGATCCTCGACCGACAGGTGAACGGCCCGTCGGTGTTCCAGGAGAGTGTGGAGTTCGCCGGCTTCGGAATGGTGCTTGACATGGAGGTCGAGTGCTTCACGGCGACCTCTCTCAATCGGGATACGCGAGGCATCTGCTACAGCACGGAAGGCATGCCTCTGCGGATCGTGTCGGCTGTCCGAGGCGGTGCTGACTACGGAATCGCACTGATGGCAAAGGAGATCCGTCCGCCGCCCAGCGAGGAGGAGCTGCTCACGCCCATCATCCCGGACGCGTCTCTGGGGCGGGACTCAGCACGGCGCGAGATCCCCCTCGATGACCTTGTGCTTCCCGACATGCCCATCATTGAGGACTTCTTCAGCGAGGCGGAGGAATGACGGGGCCACTGTCAGAGAGCCAACTGAGCGCACTTGCGGAGGAGTTCCGGCGCTTCGCGGTCCATGAGTGCGTGCCCAACGGCTCGCCGCTGTACGAGCGGTTGTCGTACGGAATCGCGGACGACCCGGATCTACTGGCGCTGGCTGCGCACGCCGGACCCGGCCAGGCTCCCCCGAACCTCATCCTCGCAGCAACGCACTACCTCCTCCTGTCCGGAGCGGAACACCCGCTGGCCGCTCACTACCCGAGCGTCGTCACGGACCGTCCTCCCGGGGGCGACCCTGTCGCCCAATTCCGCGCCTTCTGCCTGGAGCGACGCGACTCCGTCCGTACGCTGCTGGAGACGCGCCTCATTCAGACGCACGTGATCCGGCGGGCGGCATGCCTGCTCCCGGGCTTCGTCCGTGTGGGTGAGTTGGGCGAAGGAAGGCCGCTCTCCCTCGTCGACGTTGGGGCGAGCGCCGGGCTCCACCTCCTGTGGGATCGCTACTGCTGCGACTACGGTCGGGGCATCCGGGCCGGACCCATCGATTCGCCGGTGCAGATCGACTGCGAGCTGCGCGGCGACCACAGCGCGCCGCTCCGGCAGCCTCTCCCCGCCGTGGCGGAGCGCATCGGGGTCGACCTCAACCCAATCGACATCCACGACGAGGACGCCTTGCTCTGGCTGAGGGCACTGATCTGGCCCGAGCACGCCGACCGTCGCCAGTTGCTGGAGGCAGCGCTCGCCGTGGCACGCGAGGACCCGCCTCGCGTCGTCGCCGGCGACGTCGTCGATGAGCTGCCCGCGATCCTCAAGGGCGTCAGGAAGGACACGACGTTGTGCCTCTCCTCGGCGGCGGCCCTGCACCAGCTCAGCGACGAGTCTCGCGAGATGGTGTGGGAACTGCTGTCTCGCCAGGCACGCAGCCGACCCGTCTTCTTCGTCGTCGAGGGGGGCTCCGACAGACCCGGAGAGCACTTCGTCAGCCTCCTCCGCTTCGAGGGCGAGAGGCGCACAATCCAGATCCTCGCCCGATGCAACCCGCACGGTCGCTGGCTCGAGCTGCTTCCCGACCCGCCGGTCGGGGAGTGGTAGGGGGAGACGCAAGGCTCCGGGAGGTGCGCCATGAGGCGCCTGGCTATCGCAGTGGTGGTGCCGCTCGCACTGGCCTTGCTGCTGGCCGCCTGTGATGACGGCGGCGGCCCACCGCCCCAGAGTGTCCCCACCCGAACGCCGCCCGCGGATCCCGCCGGCCGCTTCCAGGAGCTTGAGGAGCTGAGGAAGGCCGCCAGCTTCCACATTATCTATGACAGGGACATGGGCGATAGTCCGTACAAGCTGGAGTTCGCCTGGTTACAGGATGGAGAGCGGGTGCGGTGGGTTAGGTCGAACACCTTGGAGGACGCCCTGGCCGGGATGAGCAGCATTGATGACGGCGCCGGGAGCGGTCTCACGTGTATATGGGTGACCGAGAAAGACTGGGAGACGGCCGAAGTGAGCTGTCGGCCCATTGCTCGCGGTTATGACATGGCGACGCTTGACCTGGAGCTGAACGGCCCCTCGGGAGAGCTCGCATTGGTGCTCGAAGAGGAGGTGGAGTTCGTCGGCTTCAGAACAGTCCTCGATAGAGAGGTGGAGTGCTTCGAGGCGACATCCGGCATTCTATCCAAGGACAGCCGGACCATCTGCTACACGGCCGAGGGGCTGCCCCTGGAGATAGAATCGCTCGTGAGACGCGGGGGCGGGACACCACTTCTGCTCACGGCAAAGGAGATCCGCCCGCCGCCCAGCGATGAGGAGGTGCTCACACCCATCATCCCGGACGCGCCGCTGGGGCAGGCGGCGGCGCGGCGCGAGATCCCTCTCGATGACCTCGTGCTTCCCTCCATGCCCATCATTGAGGACTTCTTCAGCGAGGCGCAGGGGTAGACGCATGGCGCCCGGCGGATGATCCGCCGGGCGCCTGTGCAATCGACTGGCCGGCCGGTTCGTGGGCCGGCTCCCGGAACCTCTAGTCCGACACCTCAACCTCGTCGCCGAGGGTCTCGCCTCGCCACTCCGGCTTGTAGTAGGAGTAGGCCTCTGAGGCGACACCCTTCGCCTTCACCGGGTAGAGGGCCTGAGCATCGAAGCTGAACGAGATGTCGTCGCCGGGGTC
>DAOULP010000124.1:0-3091 GCA_034420175.1 Dehalococcoidia bacterium
GAGCTGAGCGAGCGCCCCTCGGAATGGGGTCTTTGGGCGGGCGGCGCCGGCTTCTTCGCCCGCGGCCGCGACGCAATCGCCCAGTGGCGCCGCAAGCTGGCGACAAAGGGATGGGTAGCGCCCGCCTGGCCCCAGGAGTTCGGAGGGGCAGGCCTGAGCGTCATGGAGCAGTTCATCTTCAACGAGGAGATGGCGCTGGCGCGCGCTCCCCTTGTGGGCGGCATCGGTGTCGGCTGGGCAGGGCCCACGATCATCCTCTACGGCACCGAGGAGCAGAAGCGCGATCACCTGGGACCGATCCTGAGCGGAGAGACGGTCTGGTGTCAGGGCTTCTCCGAGACGGAGGCGGGGTCGGACCTGGCCTCGCTGAAGTCGCGGGCGGTCCGTGACGGGGACGACTACCTGATAACCGGCCAGAAGATCTGGGCCAGCGGCGCCCATGCCGCCGACTGGATGATCCTGCTGGCGCGCACGGACCCCGAGGCCCCGAAGCACAAGGGCATCAGCTACTTCCTCCTGGACATGAAGAGCCCCGGCATCACCATCCGCCCGCTGGTCAACATGCTGGGCAGCCACGAGTTCAACGAGGTCTTCCTTGAGGACGTGCGCGTGCCCCGCGAGAACCTGCTGGGCGAGGAGAACCGCGGCTGGTACGTCGCGGCGGCTACCCTGGACTTCGAGCGCTCGGGCGTGGCCAACGCCGTGCGCCACCAGCTCATCGTGGACACGCTCATTGCGCACGCCCGCGAGAAGCAGGCAGACGGGCACAGCCTCCTAGAGCGCAACCCACACCTACGGCTGGAGCTGGCTGACCGTCACCTCGAGACGCAGGTGCTCCGCATGATGTCCTACACCGTGGTGAGCATCCAGAGTCGGGGCCAGGTGCCGAACATCGAAGCCTCCGTGGCCAAGCTATTCGTGTCGCACCTCGACCAGCGGATCGCGGGCACGGGCATGTCCATGCTGGGTCTCTACGGCCAGTTGAACCGTGACCCCACGTGGGCTCCGCTCAGTGGCCGGGTCTGCCGGATGTACATGCACGCGACGGCCAGCACCGTCGGTGGCGGCACTTCGGAGATACAGAGGAACATCATAGCCGTGCGCGGGCTGGGTCTGCCCCGGGGCTGACAGCCCTCCCGCGGCTTGTTGGCTGGAAAGGAGTGAAACCATGGATTTCAGGGACACGCCTGAAGAGGCTGCATTCCGAAAGGAGGTACGCGACTTCATCTTCGCCGAGGCGCCAATTGACAAGACCGACTTCCGAGCCGCCTGGGAGAAAGGCCAGACGTGGTGGAAGAAGCTCCAGGACAAAGGCTGGATCGCGCCCGCCTGGCCCAAGGAGTATGGCGGCGCCGGCATGACGGTGATGCAGCAGTTCATCTTCAATGAGGAGATGGCGACGAACAAGGCGCCGCGCCCCATGCACCTGATCATCGGGCTGGGCATGGCGGGGCCCACGCTCATCGTCCACGGCACCGAGGAGCAGAAGAAGAGGTTCCTGCCCCAGATGTTGAGCGGGGACGACATCTGGTGCCAGGGTTACAGCGAGCCCGAGGCAGGTTCGGACCTGGCCTCGCTGAAGACGCGGGCTGTCCGCGACGGGGATGACTACGTCATCAACGGCCAGAAGACCTGGACCACTCTGGCCCACCAGGCGAAGTGGATGATCATGCTGGCCCGCACGGACCCCGAGGCTCCAAAGCACAAGGGCATCAGCTACTTCATCGTGGACATGAAGTCGCCGGGCCTCGAGGTTCGGCCTCTGGTGAACCTGACCGGCGGCCACGAGTTCAACGAGGTCTTCCTCGACAACGTGCGGGTGCCGAAGGAGAACATGGTGGGCGAGGAGAACCGCGGCTGGTACGCTGCGGTCACCACCCTCGACTTCGAGCGCTCCAGCATCGGCTCCGCCATAGGGCTGCGCCAGGAGGTCGAGTCTATCCTCGACTTCGCCCGGGAGCACATCGAGGACCACACGAGCACCCTGGGCATCAGCCCGACCATCCGTTTCGAGCTGTCGGACCGCCTGGTGGAGACGGCGGTTGCACAGATGCTGTCGTACCGCGTGGCCAGCCTCCAGGGCCGCGGCCTCATTCCCAACTATGAGGCGTCGTCCCTGAAGCTGTTCTCCACCGAACTGCACCAGCGCATCGCTCAGACGGCGCTCAAGATGCTGGGCATGTACGGGCAACTGGAGCGCGGCTGCGACCTGGCTCCCTCGAAGGGCCGGTACTGCTACAACTTCTTGCGGGGCGCGGCCCACACCATCGAGGGAGGTACGTCCGAGATCCAGCGCAACATCATCGCCCAGCGCGGGCTGGGCCTGCCGCGCGACTAGGCAAGCGACCGGGCCGGTCGTATAGAGCTGGGGTAAGCGAAAGTGGCCATCTGGCAGCACACTCTTGGTCCACGGGTTCGGGACGCGATCGCGGTCTACTACGCCCGCCATCCTGACGCCACGCCCCCGGAGATCGAGGCCTGGCTCCGGGACCGCGGCTTCGACGCAGCGCCGAGCGACGTCGAGGACTACATGGCCGCCCTGGACCAGCACCCCGACTGGCGCACCGGCTGGATCAACCGCAACATCCACCGCTACTCGCCCACCTTCGACCCAGACGAGTTCCTTGCCACACGGGGCTACGTCGAGGACGACGGATGGGTGGTCGTGGAGGAACTGCGGGAGGAGCTTGACGCAGCGGCGGCCGAGGAGTACGAATACCCCGAACGAGAGCAGGACAGGCGGGGTGAAGAGGACGGGCGCCAAGGCGAGTCAGCCCAACCGCCTGCTCCCATTCTGCCTCACGCGCTTGGCCGAGAAGATCGGTTGCCAGGCATGGCCCTGGCAGGTCTGGCTCTGGCCGCGAGCGCCGGTGTCGCGACGTTGACTATCGCTCTCCTCCGGTAGGGCCGGACGGGAAGGAGACATCCGGCAGACCGAGGAGGGAGTGCATTATCACCAACACCAGGAAAGGAGAATTCTGATGGACCTAGGCCTCAGCGAAGAGCAGGAACTGCTCAGGAACTTCGCCCGGGAATTCCTGGAGAACGAGTGCCCCGAGAAGCTCGTCCGGGACATGGAGGAGGACGAGAC
>DAOULP010000125.1:0-3798 GCA_034420175.1 Dehalococcoidia bacterium
ACATGGGCTGGCTGCCATTGCAGGGGCCAGTAGCGCAGGTGGCCGTAGCCCCCGGCAAGGTGGAGCCATTTCACCATCCCCGGCTCCACATTGGCCGGGTCCCGCCAGCCTCGGAACTGGTACGGCTCCCAACCGTTGTAGGCGATCACTTGACCCGGTCTGACTGACGGTGACAGCTTCACAGGAACACAGAAGGAGCCCATGTCATTGAAGACGCGGACCTCCTCGTTGTCGCTGATGCCGCGGGAGGACGCGTCGTCGGTGTTCATCACCAGGTGGGGCTGCCCACGGTGGGTCTCCTGGATGATGCGGTTGACGATGTTCATCGAGTGGATCGACCAGCGGTTGTGGCCGGACGTCATGTCGAAGGGGTAGTCGCCGCCCTGAGTAGGGTTCTCCTTGTGGACCGGGAACTCCTCGCCCGCCTCTAGGAACCAATCGTGGTCGATGTAGAACTGGGCGCGGCGCGTATGCGTGGGATAGGGGATCTTGTTCTCTGTGTGCCAGCGGAAGGCGGCGTGCGTCTCATCCGGCTTCAGGTCTGAGGACTGGTTTAGGCTGATGGGCGAGACTCCCCAGTCGATGAAACGCATGTAGCCCTTCTCGCGCAGGGTGTCGAGAGTGGTGCCCTTGGGTAGAGTGCCGCAGGCCACCGTGTCTTGAACCCACTCCTCCGCGAGTGTGTCGGGGTCCTCGAACTCGCCCCCTTTGGTGAAGTCGTCGTAGAGGGTGCTTACGTCGCGGGGCAGGCCGTTGCCATCTAGGAACTCGCTGATACCGCGGTCCTTGGCGCGGTCGACGAGCTTCTGAGCCAGGCGGCGACTGATCTCGAACTCAGGTAGCGCCTCATCCGGCGGGTCGACGGCCTGGTCGGAGAAGGTAAGGTTGAGGAGGTGAGGCGTGGGGATGTGGAAGGTCAGCTTCTCATAGTGGTGGGCCACCGGCAGGAAGAGGTCCGAGTAGAGGCCGGTGGTGTTCATCCGCCAGTCGATGGTCACGATCTTCTTGGCCTTGGGCCAGAGGTGCTTCAGGAGCTGGACCTGACCACCGCGGGTGCGGCGCAGGGAGTTACCGCCGCACTCGATGTAGACGCGGGTTGGGGCTTCGTCCGTAGGCCGAGCCAGCCCTTCCCACCAGCCTTTGCTGAGGGCCTCATCCATGTACTCGTCGAATGTCCGGGGCATGGAGGGGTCGTTCCACTCGGGGCGGTTCCAGTTGTCCTTGTAGCCGCACTGGTAGTACCAGAAGAAGACCGGAGGCGTCATGGCGGCATTGGGCATGGACCGCGCCGCCATCTCGATGGTCACCATCTCGTCGGTCATGGTGGGGTCTTCGGCCCTGATCTGAGCGATCATCTCATCCCGGGCGCTGAGGATGTTCTGTGTCTCCTCGAGGCCGCCCCGGCTCTTGGCGGCGAAGAGGAAAGGCCCGTCAAATGAGCACGTGGACCACTCGATGGGGCCGGTGCCTTTGCGTCCCCAGTTGCCGGTCAGGCCCATGACCAGTATGTAGGCCCGCACCTGGAGGTCGGCGTGGTAGTACTTGAAGGAGGTGCCGCCGGAGAAGATGGCAGACCGCTTGGTGGCCATCTTGCGCGCCATCATGCGGATGGAGTCTGGGTGAACTCCGCAGATAGCCGAGGCTTTCCCGGGCTCGTAGTCGCGGAGCTTCTCCTTCAAGATCTCGAACGCCGGTGTCACCTCTACCTCGGTCCCGTCGGCCAGGCGAGCGCGGTAGCGGCCCTCCAGGGCCGGCTCCATGTCGCCGAGAGCGAGGGTGCCTCGCGGTGCCTCGGCGACCTGACCGGCGCGGGTGTCGAAGAAGTAGAACTGGTCGTCGCGGCCTTCAGCCTCCGTGTCGGACTGACGCAGGAACTTGCGGGTATCGAGCCGCACCAGGAGCGGGAGGTCGGTCTGCTCCCGGACGAAGTCGGCGTGGTGCAGCCCCTCGGCGATGATGACCTGGGCCATGCTAAGCCCAAGGGCGGCGTCGGTGCCCGCGCGGATTGGAAAGTAGTAGTCGGCGTGGATGTGGGAGGGTGAACAGTCGGGTGCTATGAGCACCATCTCGGCGCCCTTGTAGCGCGCCTCGGCCGTGAAGTGGTTGGAGGGGATCATCGTGTAGACAGGGTTGGCGTGTGTCCAGATCAAGAACTCGGTGTGGAAGATGTCGTCGTTGCTGCTGGCCGGGTTGAACTTGCCGAAGGTCAGGTAGATTCCGGGGCTGAAGTCGTTGATGACGGCATTGACGTCGTTGTGGATTCCGCCGAGGTGGTTGACAATACGGCTCAGGTGCATGCCGGCCATCATACCGCCCTGAGCGGGGGTGCCCTCAAGGACGACAGAGTGAGGACCGGACTCTTGAATGGCGTCCAGAATGGAGTCGGCTAGCTCTGTGATCGCCTCGTCCCAGGAGATGCGGGTCCACTTGCTCTCGCCCCGTTCGCCTGCCCGTCTCAGGGGATGGACGACGCGCTCCTTGGCGTAGAGCATCTGGCTCCAGCAGGCTCCCTTCTGGCAACCCATGGGGTTCATGTCGGGGACGCCTTCCTCGATGGTAGGGAAGTCGCCGGCCGGCTCTTCCCACCTCACGACGCCGTCCTTGACATAAACACGGTAGGGGCAGTTGCCGGGGTAGCAGTCGACGCAGTGGCTGCCCCAGGCCACCTTGTCCCACTGCCACTTCCGGCGGTAGAGGTCTTCCCACGAACGGTAGGACTTGTCTTTCTTGGCGGTAGCGGCCTTGCGCTGCTGCTGGAGGGCGCGCAAGTCGAGTGAAGGCGCAAACATGACCCGGCCTCCTATCGAATCTGGCTCGATGAATGGCCCATTATGACGGCGGTCGGGAAGACGTGAGAAGAGCCATTCGGCCTCCGGCCCAACGGACAACAGGCCCGTCCACCATCGGACGGGGAGCGCTCACGGAGTCGCGCGGGGCGATCGGCTCTTGCCGGCCTTCGGCGCCCGGCGGTGGGCCTCACGAAACGAAGCGAGGGCTCCACCGCAGGGGAGCCCTCGCTGCTCTTCACTTGTGGGGTGTCTAGACGCTCAGGACGTGCATGGAGAGGGCTGCCGGCTCGCCGCGGACCATGCCGCCGCCGTTCTCCGTGAGCCCCACCTTCGCGCCTTCGACCTGCCGGTCGCCGCACTCACCGCGAAGCTGGCAGAAGATCTCGACGAGCTGGGCCGTGCCGGTGGCGCCGATGGGGTGCCCCTTCGACAGCAGACCGCCGCTGGTGTTGACGGGTACCTTGCCCCCAAGCTCCGTGTAGCCGCTGTCGATGAGGCGGGCGCCCTCGCCGGGACCACAAAGGCCAAGCTCCTCGTAGATGACGACCTCGGCCGGGGCGGTGGCATCGTGCAGCTCAATGACGTTGACGTCCTCCGGTCCGATGCCCGCGGCCTCATAGGCCCGACGGGCCGCGCGTGCGCCGAGCGAGTGATCGCCCGGGGTCAGGTCCTTGCCGGAGCCGAGGATGGACGCCCGTACCGTGACGGGCTTCGTCGTGTACTGGCGAGCCTTCTCGGCAGTGGTGATAACGAGGGCGGCGGCGCCGTCGCCGATGGGAGAGCACATCAGGCGGGTGAGGGGCTCCGCCACCAGCGGCGAGTCCAGGATCTCCTGCAGTGTGTAGCGCTCTCGGTACTGGGCGTGCGGATTCAGGCTGCCGAAGAAGTGGTTCTTCACCGCCACCTTGGCGAACTGCTCCTTCGTCGTCCCGTACCTCTCCATGTGGCTGCGGGCCAGGCCGGCATAGATGTCCATGAACATGCTTCGCGACTGGCCGGCACCGGAGCC
>DAOULP010000126.1:0-18191 GCA_034420175.1 Dehalococcoidia bacterium
GGCGGCCGAAGTCCGGGTTCAGTAGATCGACGGCGTAGTAGTGGCTCTGGAAGTTCATGTCCTGGAGGTCCTTCAGGATGCCGTATCGGCCGTCGTTGAAGAGGAGAACGGTGACGTTGATGCCGAATTGGGCGGCGGTCGCCAGTTCGGGCAGGGCGTACTGGAAGCCGCCGTCACCGGCCAGGCAGACCACATGCCGGTCGGGAGCGCCCACCTTGGCGCCCAGGGCGGCGGGGAACCCGTAGCCCAAGGTGCCGTACCCGGGGTAGAGAAACGTGCGGGGCTCGTACACGGGGAAGGAGCGGGCCGCCCAGTAGGCGGGCTTCGTCTGGTCGCACACGACGATCGCGTCGTGCGGCAACGCCTCCCGTATATCGTGGAGGACGGCCATCTCCTGAGGCCCGGCGGCCCTGAAGCTGTCGGCAGCTTTCGAGCGTAGAGCGGCCACATCGCCGGCCCAGCAGGTGGTCGCCCGGCGACTGCCCAGGGCCTCCAGCAGTTGCCGAAGGACCAGCCGGGCGTCGCCGACGAGCCCCAGGGTGGCCGGGTAGCTCTTGCCTATCTCGCCTTCATCGATGTCAACGTGGATGAGACGCGAGGGGAGCTTCAGGTTCCAGTTCGCTGTCTGACCGCCGGCGAAGCGAGTGCCCACGGCCAGGAGCAGATCGGATCGCTCCATGAGGGGGGTGAATGTGCGGTCCGATGGACGGTAGCCGAGCGCCAGAGGGTGATCGTAGGGGATGGCGCCGTCACCCTGGAGTGTGGTGACGACGGGCGCCTGCAGGAGTTCGGCCAGACGCGCCAGTTCCTCCCAGGCACCCGCCCGGTTGACGCCACCGCCAGCCCAGATGAGAGGAGCTTCGGCGCTGGCCAAGGTGCTGGCCGCCTGGTCGACCAGGGCCGGCTCTGCGACCTGCCGCGCCAACGTCTCGGAGGGCATGACCCAGGGTACTGCCTCCGAGTCCACGCTGCCCGCCAGGTGGTCGGTGCAGACTTCCACCTGTGTGGGCCGTGGCCGGTGGTTCAGAATGGTGCGGAACGCCTCGCGAAGCACCGAGGGGATGCCCTCGATGCTGTCGGCGCGGGCGTTCCACTTGGTGACAGCCCGGAAGAGCCCGAGCTGATCCTTGGGCTCGTGAAGAGCGCCCTTGTCGCGGTCGACCACATCGCTGGCGACCTGGCTCATCACGTTGAGAATAGGCACAGAGTCGTAGTAGGAGGTGCCCATGGCGGTGGCGGTGTTGGCGGCGCCGGGTCCGGTGGTGGTGATGCAGACGCCGGGGAGGCCCGTCACGCGCGCGTAGCCGTCCGCCATGTAGGTGGCGGTCTGCTCGTGGCGAACGGCGTAGTGGCGGATCTCCGGGTGGGCGTAGAGGGCGTCGTAGATGGCGAGGGCGTGCACCCCCGGCAGGCCGAAGACGACATCGACGCCGTGGGCCTGGAGGGTGCGCACCACCACCTCGCCGCCGGTGACCTCGGGCATGGCTTCCCCTCCGTTCCGGTTGGGCGCGATGGGCGACTTCACTCATGATATCACGAGGGTGGCGGGGGACCAGGCGGCGCCGGCTGGATGGCGCGGACCTCCGCCAGCGACGGTGACAGGTGATGGGGCCGACCCTTCGCTTTGCCCCAGGCATCGGCTCCTGTAGTATACGGCTGGGCTAGCTACGGTTGCTGCGCGAGACGCAGCTCCGGCTCCCGCGCGACTGAGGGATGCTGATGACCGCTGTCACCGAGCCCGTGCGATTCCGTTCCGGTGACCTCACGTTGGCCGGCGTCCTTCACCAGCCCCAGGGGTCCGGGCTGGCCGGCGTTGAGGTCTGCCACCCTCACCCGCTCTTCGGCGGCGACATGGGCAACAACGTGGTGCTGGCTCTCTGCGAAGCCCTGGCAACGGGCGGCATGGCTGCTCTGCGATTCAACTTCCGGGGCGTCGGAGGCAGCGAGGGGTCCCACGGCGGCGGCATCGGCGAGCGCGAAGACGCTCAGGCAGCCCTGGCCTTCCTAGCGGACCTGCCGGACGTTGACGAGGGCCGCTTGGGCCTGGCAGGCTACTCGTTCGGTGCTCTGGTAGCCTTGGGCGCCGGCGACGGGCGTGTGCGTGCCCTCGCCGCCGTCTCGCCTCCGACCGGGGGACTGGACGTGGCCTCCCTTCGAGCCGGCGTCCCCACTCTGCTGATATCGGGGGATGGGGACAACATCGCGCCTGCGGACCGCCTCCCGGAGCTGGCGGAAGCCCTTGGGCAGGCCTGCCATGTGCGGTCGGTCGCCGGCGCCGACCACTTCTGGTGGGGGCACGAGGAGGCCCTTGCGACGGCCATTCTGGGCTTCTTCCAGGAACGGCTGTCGGCATCGGAGAACTGACGCCACGGAGCGCTCTATGGTTATCGTCATGCTGGCCACCGCGGCCGAGGACCAGATAGAGGCCGTTCTCTCCCATCTGCGCAGGTCGGGCGCCGAGTACCGCCTGAGCCGCGGCGTCGAGAGAACAATCATCGTGGTCCTCACGGAGGTTGCGACTGCCGACAGCGCCTCACTGTCGGGCATGGCAGGAGTGGAGCGGGTCGTTCCGATCGCCCGGCCCTTCACCCTGGCCAGCCGCGACTTCAAGCCGGAGAACACCGTCGTGCGCATCGGCAGCGTCGAGCTTGGCGAGACGGCGGTGTGGCTGGCGGTAGGGACACGTTTCGTCGAGGACGACAGGGACATCGAGGTGCTGGCACGAGCGGCCCGCCGCTCGGGTGTTGGGCTGATGCGGGTGTCGACCGGATCGCGAGGGCGCTTGCTGTACGAAGCGGGACCACAGCCGGCTACCCTCGCCCGACGGGCAGCCCTGGCTCGGGAGGCCGGCATGGCTGTGATGGTAGAGGTGAGGAGCAGCGAGGACGTCCTGGCTGTGGCATCAACAGCTCAGGCCTTGTACGTCGGGGGTCAAGACATGGCCAATGCCAGCCTCCTGGGGCGCTGCGCTTCCACAGGCCTGCCGCTGGTGCTGGAGAGGGGACCAGCGGCGGCGGTGGAGGAGTGGCTAATGGCGGCCGAGCATCTCCTGGCCTTGGGCCACGGCCAGGTCGTGCTTTGCGAGGCGGGCATCCGTACCTTCCAGCCGTCACCGGCCCGGACCCTGGACTTGAGCTCGCTGCCCCTGGCGCGGCGCCTGGGCCACCTGCCCCTGCTGGCGGATCCATCGTCGGCGGCAGGCGGCGACCTGGTGCGGTCGCTGGCGCTGGCCGCTGCGGCCGCGGGTGCCGACGGTGTGCTCGTGGAGGCAGCCATGGAGGCCTCATCGGCCGGGGGGAACGCCCTTCCGGTGGACGCCCTGGCTGAGCTGATGGGCCGACTGGACCCTCTCTGTCGCGCTCTGGGCCGCCCACTCTCCCCAGGCGCTGCCCCAGCGCGACGGCGAACGCAGCGCTCTGCGCCTCGGTAGAAGGTTTGGCGGGGCTGCGGCAGCGAAACGGAGTGCCAATGGCCTGCCTGATTCGGCGCAGATGGCTCTATATGCTATCGAACCCCGCTGCTAGGACAGGTATAATCGTGCCACGTAGCCTCAACAGGTGGTTGTGCGCCGGTCTTGTGACTACAAACGGGAGCGGGCCCTGAATGCGCGCGTATATCATCAGTCGCATCCTACTGAACATCCCCGTCATCTTCCTGGTCATCACGCTGGTGTTCCTGGCGTCCCATGCGATGCCGGACTACGCCACGCGGCGGGTCGCCTCAAGCATCCAGGGTGCTGCCAACCTCGCGGAGGCGAAGGAGCAGGTACGGCGCGACTTGGGCCTCGACAGGCCTCTCCACGTTCAGTACTTCGACTACGTGGGCGATGTGCTGCGCGGTGACCTGGGCGACTCTCTGCTCACCCATAGGCCCGTCGTCACGGAGCTGAAGCAACGTTTGCCCCCCTCGCTGGAGTTGGGCATTCTGGATCTAACGGTGGCTCTGGTCGTGAGCATACCCATTGGGATCATCTCGGCCATCCGGCAGGATACCTGGATCGACTATTTGTTGCGGTTCCTCGCCATTCTGTGGCTGGCCATCCCCTCCTTCTACCTGGCCGTTATCCTCCTCATAGTGAGCCCCAAGCTCATTGGCTGGACGCCGCCTTTGGTGGTGACTGGGTATCACAACTTCCCCGCCGATCCCGTTGAGAACCTGAAGATGATGGCTCTGCCGGCCATCGCTGCGGGCATCGCCACAGGCGCACAAGTCATGCGGTTGTTGCGGTCACAGATGCTCGAGGTGCTGCGCCAAGACTACGTGCGCACAGCCTGGGCCAAAGGCCTGCGAGAACGCACGGTCGTCGTCCGTCACGCGCTGAGAAACGCCATGATCCCGGTCCTCACGATTGCCGGTCTCATGGTGGGAGTCGTGATCAGCGGGAACGTCGTCCTGGAGACGATGTTCTCCATCCCGGGGATGGGGCTCTTCGCCGTCACGTCCATGCAACAGAACGACTTCCCTGTGGTCTACGGCATTGTCCTCATCGTCGCGATTGCTGTGGTGTTCACCAATCTGGTGGTGGATCTAGCCTATGCCTGGCTAGACCCTCGCATCCGTTACGCCTAGCCAGGTAGCTGGGGGAGGCTGCATGGTCGGTCGCGCAGAGGAGGTGGAGCCGGGCACCCTGGCCTTTGACTGGGTGCCCCCCAAGGCGCCGACTGTCTGGCAGAACCTGGGGCGCTTTGTGGTGCACAAACCCCTGGGCGCCTTCGGTCTCCTTGTCATTCTGCTGCTCATCATGGTGGCGGCAGCGGCGCCTGTGCTGGCTCGCTACGGAGTCGAAGAGACCTTCGAGGTGGCTAACCCGAACTACGACCCCAGCTCCTTCCAGGCGGGCGCGCTGTCGCCCACCGTGATCGACGAGAAGGCGCCCCCCAGCATGAAGCACTGGTTCGGTACCGACAACTTCGGCCGTGACACCTACGCGCGTGTCATCTCGGGGTCGCGCCGCACTCTCAAGGTTGGGCTGCTGTCTCTAGCCATAGGCACGGCGATCGGCGTCATGATTGGCCTCACATCGGCCTACTTCAGCGGCCTGCTGGATACCTCCGTACAGCGCTTAATGGACACCTTCCAGTCATTCCCGGCCTTGCTCTTCCTGATTCTGCTGGTGACGATGACGGAGCCAACGGAGACGGTCGTCATCATCGGGCTGGCCATCGTCTCCGTGCCATCTATCTCACGCATCGTGCGCAGCGCTGTCCTGCAAACCCGGGAAATGCCATTCGTGGAGGCGGCGCGTCTCATCGGGGCGACTGACCGCCGTATCATGGCGCGCCACATCCTGCCGAACGTCACGGCCCCCATCATCGTCGTCTTCACCATAGGCGTCGGTGCCGTCATACTGGCGGAGGCGATGCTGGCGTTCCTCGGCCTCGGGCCACCGGGGATATCCTGGGGGCAGATGCTGGACAGGGGGCGGCAGTTCCTCGGCACATCGCCATGGCTGGCGCTGTTCGCCGGGGGCGCCATCACCTTGGCTGTTCTGGCTTTCAACCTGGCGGGGGATGCCCTGAGGGACGTGCTCGATCCCAGACTGCGTCTCTAGGGCACTGGGGTAGGGGAGATGTTGGCGGCAAGCGGTAGTCTAGAGTCCATGGGTGCCTAGCACCCTGCAAGGAGGGATAGCATGACCCGAAACGGGAGTTATTGGCAGAGCGTGATGCGAAGGCGCCTGTCCAGGCGCAGGCTGCTGGCGGGGGCGACCGCTGCGGGGGCAGGGCTGACGGCAGCCGGTCTGACGGCCTGCGGCGGTGACGACGGCGAGCCAACCCCAGCCACCGGTTCGCCGGCTGCTTCCCCGGTGCCGGGCGCCTCTCCCACGGCGGCCTCTGGTGCCCTACAGCCGGTGGGGACGCCGGGCGGTGTCGTCCGCTGGTACAGCTACGAGTCCATACCCTTGGACACCCTGGACCCGCACCAGACACAGATAGGTCCCACCTACGACTTACACGCCGCCCTCTTCAGCAAGGTGCTGCAGTACGATGACGCCTACGCCGGGCTCATCGGCACGGACCTGGCGGAGAGCCTGCCGGAGATAGTGGACGAACTCACCTACATCGTGAAGATCCGTCCGGGCGCCACCTTCCATGACACGCCGGCCATCCGGGAGAACCTGAAGGACATTGCGCCGGATCTGCCGGGGCGGGAGCTGACGGCGGAGGACGTGAAGTACAGCATCGAGCGACAGGTGAACCCGGACAGCCCCAAGTCTGCCCTCTACTATCGGGCCAGCCAGTGGGAGTCTGTGGACAAGATAGAGATTGTAGATACGTACACGCTCCGCATCACCACCAAGCGGCCGACGGGACCGTTCATCCACTACCTTGCCGACAGCAACGCCTTCATCGTGGCCAAGGAGTTGGTCGATGCCGGCGACGAGATGAACGACATCAAGCGGAACGTGGGCACTGGTCCGTTCATAACGGAGAACTACGTGCCTCTTCAGGTATCGCGGAGTGTCCGCAACCCCACCTGGTTCGCGCGGGACGATCTGGCGGATCAAGGGCTGCCCAACCGGCCACTCTTGGATGCCTACGAGGCCTACTTCTACGCTGGCGACTACACGGCCATGGAGGCGGCCTTCCGGGACAAGCAGGTAGACGTGTTCGGCACGGACGACCCGGCGCTGATGACGACGATCGGCAACGAGCTGGGCCTGGAGATGACAGAGGCCCCCAGCACCGGCTACATCAACACTCGCGTCCTCGTAGCCGACTCGGAGGCGGCCACCACACCATTCAAGGACCTGCGACTGCGCAAGGCTATCCACCTGGCCGTGGACCGCAACAGGATGGGCCAGCAGATGCTGAAGGGGGGCTTCTATCTGGTGGGGCCCGTCTCGGCGTTCGTGCGCAAGTGGGGCCTTCCCCTGAGCGAGCTAACCCAGAAGCCGGGCTACCGCTTCGGAACTGATGAGAGGGCCGAGGACGTCGCTGAGGCCAAGAAGCTCTGGGAGGCGGCCGGCGGCTCCGCTGTAGGCAAGGTCGTCATCACCTATGCCGGCATTCCCGGCTACATCGAGGAGTTCTTTCCCCAGTTCCAGGGCATGCTAAAGGACGTGCTGGGACTGGAGACGGAAGGCGACCTGGACACCACCGGCTACACCAAGCTCACGCAAGGCGCCCTCGAGCAGCGACTGGTCCTCACGTTCAACTTCGACAACGGCTGGAACGACCTACACGACTGGGTGTATCCGTACTACCACACAGGAGGCACCAAGAACTCCTTCAACCTCTCGGATCCAGATCTGGACCGTCTGCTGGAAGCGGAGCGAGCGGAGATGGACGAGGATGCTCGGCAACAGAAGGGGTTCGAGATTCAGAACTACCTGCTGGAGAATACTCTGGCCATGATCAACTGGGTATCGCCAACGAACCCCGAGCTGGCGTGGTCCTACTTCAAGAACAACCAGCGAGCGCCCTGGTTCGGCAACGCCTTCCTTCGGGCGAACATGTGGCTGGACCAGGAGGATCCCAACTTCCAGGGGAGGTCGGCCTAGCGAGAGGCCGTTGGTGTACAATATGGGGTTGGGGCATCGTCCATCGTGCCGGTGGAGGGCAGCGGTCTAGAGCAGGAGCGCGCAAGCCATGACTCAGGAACAGATCATAGAGAGGCAGGTCGCAGTCGTATTCGACCTGAACAAGTGCTTGGGGTGCCAAACCTGTACCATCGCCTGCAAGACCCTCTGGACCGATCAGCCGGGCATGGAGCACATGTGGTGGAACATCGTCAACACCATGCCCGGCAACGGTACCCCCAAGGGGTGGGATCAAATGGGGGGTGGCTTCACTGATGGAGTCCCCGTCTCCGGAACGCTGCCGTCAAGATCGGAGTGGGGTGACGCCTGGGAGTTCAACTATGACGAGGTCTACTACAGCGGCAAGGGCGACAGCGTCTACCTGAAACCCAAAGGCGAGGCTCCCGCCTGGGGACCCAACTGGGACGAGGACCAGGGTTCCGGCGAATTCCCCAACAGCTACTATTTCTACATACAGCGCATCTGCAACCACTGTACGAAGCCGGCCTGCCTGGAGGCGTGCCCCCGGCAGGCGATATACAAGCGCACCCAGGACGGCATCGTTGTGGTCGATGAGGACGCCTGCCACGGCTACCGCTTCTGCATCGAGGCCTGCCCCTACAAGCGCATCTACTTCAACAAGGAGCGGCTGATCGCACAGAAGTGCGTCTTCTGTTTCCCGCGCATCGAGCAGGGGGTTGCGCCGGCTTGCCATCGCCAGTGTCCCGGCCGCATCCGGCACGTCGGCTTTCTCGACGACGAGGACGGGCACATCCACAAGCTGGTGAACGTGTGGAAGGTGGCTCTGCGCCTCTTTCCGGAGGCGGGCACAGAGCCCAACCTCTACTACGTGCCGCCTCTGGCGCCACCGCGATTCGACGAGAACGGCGACATCGACGAGACCCAGCCGCGCATCCCGGATGAGTACCTGGAATATCTCTTCGGCCCCGAGGTGCACCAGGCTCTGGCCACTCTGAAGGAGGAAATGGAGAAGAGGCGACGAGGCGAGCCGTCGGAGCTCATGGACCTGCTCATCGGCTACCGGTGGACCGACCTCATGGGCCCCTTCTCAAAGAACCCGGCGAAGCTCCACAGGCCTGCCTAGGCGGGCGCCGCGTGACCGAACGGGCTGAGCTGTCGACGGACGAGGAGTTCCAGGGCGCCGCCCGCAGCCAAATGTACCGTCTGCTGGGGGGCGCCTTTGCATTCCCTGAGCAGTCCTTCCACCAGACCGTCGCAAGCGGCGCCCTGCGCTCGGAGGTGCTGGAGATCGCAGACCGGCTGCCGTATGCGCCCCCGTTCCGGGAGGACGAGTCTCTGCACACCGCCCTGGCCAGTGTCTCTCCAGACTACGTCGAGTTCCAGTCGGAGTACATACGTCTGTTCGACGTGGGAGCGCCACGGCCTCCCTGTCCGCTCTATGGCGGCCTCCATCTGGGCAGCCGACGGGCAGTGATGGAGGAGGCGACCCGTTTCTACAACCACTTCGGGCTCAGCCTCGGCGGGGAGTCCCGTGAGTTTCCGGACCACATCACCACCGAGCTGGAGTTCATGCACTTCCTCACTTTCCGGGAGGTGGTGGCGCTGCAGAGCGGGCAGGACCGCGGCCCCTACCTGCGGGCACAACGCGATTTCCTCCAGCGACACCTGGCTCGCTGGGTGCCGAAGGTGCGGGCGCTGGCAGAGCAGCACGCGCCGGCGTCGTTCTTCCGGGGCCTGCTCGGCCTGACGGAGGCGTTCCTCCTGGCCGACCTGGCCTACGTGGCGTCCTTGGTGGGATCGGCTCCCTTGGGGCGACCGCCGGAGGCGGGACCGCCCGTAGCGGAGGACGAGGCGAGGGAGGAACCCTAGGCAGAGTGCGAGCTGCGCCGCCATGCACCAGATACCCGGACGGGCATGCCCGGGCGCGTCCCCAAGGACCCGACGTGACAGATCCCCACGGAGACACCGTCTATCTGGTCAACGCCTATCACGGGGGCGTGACCTTCTGGGACTGGATCGTGGCACCGGGGGGCGGCCTCTGGTACTTCTACTTCTGGCCCCGAGTCGGCGAGCCTCTGTTGGATGAGGCCTGTCAGCGGCCCGACCGTCCCGTCGTCTTCGAGTTCGACGCCCACGCCTACGAGGACATGGGACGACGGGCTCCGGCTGCCATCGCAAAGATGCACTGGGCGTTGAGCTGCGGCGCCTTGGAGATCGTCAACGGCACCTACGCACAGCCCCTCTCTCAGACCATCAGCGGCGAGTGCAACCTCCGCCACTTCTGGCACGGGCTGCGGGCAATCCGCCGCGTCCTCGGCGTCGATGTCCGTCACTATCTGTCCCAGGAGCCGCTGTTCTTCCCTCAGCTTCCCCAGATCCTGAGGGGCTTCGGGTATGAGGGGGCTGTCCTGCGCACCCACTGGTCGCCCTTCGGGACCGACCCCTCGCGGGACGCCGCTTTCGTGCGCTGGCGGGGCCCCGACGGCAGCGAGATTCTGACGACGCCTCGCTATGCGTTCATGGACTACCCCGTCCTCGAGCAGGAGCACGCCGGCGCGACTACCGGCGGCCTCCTGGGAGGCGACCTGCATCGATGGGACGGCGCCCGCCTGCGCGCCTTCGCCGCCGAGGCCAGGTCGCGCGGCATCTCGGTGCCCCTCCTGGCCCGCGTGGCCGACATCCGGCCTCCCGAGTCGCCGCTGCCCAACCTCGAGGAGCTGGAGAAGGATGGCCTCCGTGCTGTCACCCTCGAGCGCTACTTCCAGCTCGCTCCCAGGGACCGCCTGCCGCTCGTCGACTTCGGCCCGGCCGATATCCCGGCCTCAGTCCCCTGGGGGTTGGGCGGCGACCGCCTCCAGCAGGCGGGCACAGCCGCGGAGGGAGCCCTCCTGACCGCCGAGCGGCTGGACGCCGTCGTTCGCGCCGCGGGTGGCCCAAGGGCCAACGCTCGCCGCCGCCAGCGACGGCTGAACAGCGCCTGGAAGCGGCTTCTCCTCTCTCAACACCACGACCTGCACGTCTGCGGACCTTCCCTCTCCACACGTCACAACACCTCCGTCGCTGAGGCGGGGCGACGGCTCGCGGCCGGAGCCGAGCGGTCGGGTCACCGCGTGGCCCAGGAGGCGCTGGCCGAACTGGCCTCGCGGGTGGACACGTCACAGGCGCATGGACAGGCCTTCATCGCCTTCAATGCCTCGCCATGGCGGCACCGAGAGTACCTCGAGATCACGCTCGAAGGAGGCCGTCACCGCCTGCAACAGCTTCCCCACGAGGCAGGAGAGGATAGCGTAGAGCTGCCATCGCAGGTCGTGCGCAGATCTGCCCGTGGGGTCACGTACGGAGTCGTGATCGACCTGCCGCCGTTGGGTTACGCCGTCCTGGAGGCTATTCCCGGAGGCAGCGAGAGCAATCACACGGTTCGTCGCCGCCCGACGGAATCCCTCTTCTCGAACGCCTGGTACCGTGCCGGGATCGACGCTGCGGGCGCCCTCCGCCTGGACGCCGCTGACGGCCGGAGACTGGTCGACGCGGCAGGGCACCTGACGCTCTGGCGCGACGGCGCCTGGCACGACTCCCGCCGGGGAGGTCCTCGAGTGCGGCTGGTGGCTGATGGCCCGGTCTTCCGGCGCTGCCAGGTCCGTGGCGAGCTGGCGGGCATACCCTTCTGCGAGGAGGTGACTCTGTATCATGAGCTGCCCCGGATTGACTTCCGGGTGCGGTTCGACTTCGGCGACGGTTCTTTGTTCGGGCCGCAGATGGCGGATCACCGGCCGGACGAGGCCTACTTCGTGCAGGACGAGAAGAAGCTATGCGTCAACGTCGAGGCACCCTTCCATCGCGCCCTGTACGAGTCGCCCTACCTGCTGGACCGAACCAGCGGCGGCCGGATCGTCGGACTCGGGTTCGTCGGGCTGGAAGACGGCACCGGGCGAGGCATAGCCCTCCTCAACCGTGGCACGCGCGGCCACCACTTCGACGGTGGATCGGGACGCCTCCGGCAGGTCCTCGCCTGGGCGCCGGAACACTGGCTGTACGCCGGCGAGGACTTCGCGGAGCCCAGCCAGACCCACTACACGTACGCTGCCGGCCGCGGCACCTACGAGTTTGCTCTGGTACCCTTTCAGTCGGAAAGGGAGGCGCTGCGGGCGTCCTGGGACTATCTGCTGCCCGTGCTCCGGGCTCCAGTGAAGGCGTCGAAGGGGCGCCTGCCCGCCAGTGCAGGGTTCCTGACCGTGGGGCCTGAGCCGGTGCTCCTGACGGCTCTCTTTGCGCAGACGAGCCGGGCTGGCAAGGACGGCGATGAGGTGTACGCGCGGCTGTGGAACGCGTCAGGGCGGGTGCAGAGGGCCAGGCTGCGTGGCGGCGGGCGCCTTCGCGTGACGCCGCACGACCTCGACTTGAAGCCGGACGCTGGCGACGCGCTCTCACTGCGGCCGTGGGGAATCCACACGCTGCGCATGCAGGGACTGAGGGCAGGGGCACAGTTGACCTAGGTACCGTCCGCCGCCCAACACCGGAGGCGTCTCGCTCATGAAGATCAGTGACCTGAAGGCGACGCCCGTCGCCATGCCGCTGCGAACACCGCTCCTCCACGCGTGGGGCGTCCATCCCTGCTTCGGGCGGCTCATCGTCCAGGTGTTCACCGACGAGGGGATCGTAGGGCTCGGCGAATGCGGGCTCGCGCCGGGTGGCCGGGAGACGGAGGAGGTGGTCAATAGCTGTCGCCGTCTTGTCGTGGGGGAGGACCCGTTCAACGTTGAGCGCCTCCGCTGGAAGATCGCCGTCCCGTTCTACTTGCGCATGTTCGGCAGCAACCTGACGAACGCCTACGCCGCCATCGAGTTCGCCTGCCTTGACATCCAGGGGAAGGCGATGGGTCGACCTGTACATGACCTCCTGGGCGGCGCCCTGCGCGACCACGTGCCCCTGACCGGCTATCTCTTCTACTTCGCGGAGGGCGATGGCGTGGGGCCATGGGAGAAGGCGTCGGAAGGTGTCCTGGAATATGCCGCGAGGCTCGTAGACGAGCACGGCGTCCGCTCTCTCAAGCTGAAGGCGGGCGTCTACCCACCGGATCAGGAACTAGAGACCTTCATTGCCCTGCGGAAGCGCTTCCCGGGCCTCCCCATCCGCATCGATCCCAACGGCGTGTGGTCTGTCGCGACTTCGGCACGCATTGCCCGCCGCCTGGCCGAGCACGACATAGAGTACCTGGAAGATCCTACCTGGGGCCTCGCGGGCATGGCCCGTGTGAAGAAGATGGTCCCATACGTCCCCCTGGCATCCAACGTGGCCTGCCTGGGCTACGAGGACCTGGCGCCCGCCTACCTGCTGGAGGCCGTCGACGTCGTGCTCGCGGATCCGCACTGGTACGGGGGCCTGCGGGCCACCAAGGCGCTGGGCCTGCTGCTGGAGGCCTTCAACCTCGACATGGGGATGCACTCCGGTAGCGAGCTGGGCGTATCGATGGCCGCTGTCCTTCACCTGGCGGCCTCGCTTCCCAACTTGAGCCACGCCCCCGATGCCCATTACCACTACCTTGAAGACGACGTCATCGAGGGAGGGAGGATCCCCTACGTCGACGGCGGAATGAGATTGCCATCGGGTCCGGGTCTGGGCGTGGATCTGGACGAGCGGAAGCTCGAGCAGTATCACGAGCTTTACGAGGCGTACGTGGCGGGCGCAACAAGTGTGCCACCTGCCCCGACACCGCTCCCGCTGAAGCCCAGGTGGTAGCGGACAGGAGCTCTGGCGGCACAGTCCCGTGCCAGCACACCGTGCACCCGCGTGCGCACCTGCTCCTGGGCGACTTGCCAATGGGCACCCTGCTCGTGATATGATTCCGGTCAGTCTGTACCCCTGGGAATCCGGCCGGCGCAGGGCACAGCCGAATGGCATGTAGCCCTCCCTCCCATCGGCAGGGTCGATGTCGTTCCGGCGCTCTCTGTCGGCGGGTACTAGTGCATCTGTCCCAGTGCCTGGGCTATACTCTATAATGACAAGGGTGGAGCATCCCACGCTGCCGATACTTCACAAGGGTTGAATCACAAGCAGTCGCGCCGCGGCTGGAAGGATTGGTGAGATGACAGTTTCGGGAGAAGTCAGATCGTCCCCGGGTGAGGCCGTGCTGCCCAGGACTAACTCGCTCGGCTACTACGAGGTGCGTATCGAGTCGATAGGCGGATTGGGCGCACACCTTGCGGGGCAGACTCTGGCCGAGGCCGGCGTGTTCGGTATGGGGCTGAACGGCGCCCACTTCTCCTCGTACGGCTCAGAGAAGAAGGGAACCCCGCTCCGCTCTTTCGTGCGCTTCACAGAGGGGGGCCAGGAGGTGCGGACCAGCAGTCCGGTCGACCGGCCACATCTGGTGGCGATCTTCCACGAGGCGCTGACCCGCAACAAGGCTGTCCTGGAGGGGCTGGAGGCAGACGGGGTACTCCTGGTGAACACACGTCGCACTCCGGCGGAGATGGCGGGGGTCCTCGGCCTACAGGGCATAACAGTCGGCACTCTTGATGCCCTGAGCATCGCCCTGGACGAGAAGACGCGCATCAACACCGCCATGCTGGGCGCCATCACCCGCGGCATGGGCTTCATGGACCTGAAGGCTGTCCGACAGGCGCTGTCCGACACGTTCGCCAGGCGGTACGCCCACCTTGTGGACGCCAACCTACGCACCTTCGACCGCGGCCACAAGGAGGTCAGGCTGGAGACGATCCCCGGTGTCTACGAGCCGGTGGAGCCGGCAACGGGAGGGCCACCCCTTGGCTACTTGAGCGCGCCGATCGGCGGTGCCATCCTCCACCCAGCCAATAGCGTCGTCAAGGATCTAAGCCCCAGCCGTCTCGGTAGCCTGCCCGAGTTCGTCAAAGAGGCCTGCAACAACTGCGGACTGTGCGACATGGTCTGCCCGGACCTGTGCTTTGTGTGGCAGGAGGGCGTGGACGAGAAGGGCCGACCGGGCATGGTCCTTCAGGGCATTGACTACCAGTATTGCAAGGGTTGCCTGAAGTGTGTGGAGGTTTGCCCGGTGAACCCGGCCGCTCTTGTCGAGGTCGAGGAGACAGAGGGCTACGCAGAGAGCCATCGCGTGGCCCGCAAGGCCGATCTCCAGCATGCGCAAGAGGTGGCGCCCGGTACCCGGCCGCGCCTCCGAGACGCGGGATAGAGGGAGTCCGCTGACGAGGAGATGAGTTGATGGTCACCACCACGAGAGCAGGCACACGAAAGACGGCGGACCGCCCCGAGCAGGTCATGGCCTTCAAGACGGGCAACGAGATCGCCGCCGTGGCCGCCAAGCAGGTCAACTACCACGTGATGGGCTACTTCCCCATCACTCCCTCCACCGAAGTCGCCGAGTTCCTCGACGAGATGAAGGCGGAGGGGCTCCACGACATCGTCATGATCCCGTCCGACGGCGAGCACGGCGCGGCGGGCATCTGCTACGGCGCCACAGTCGGCGGCGGGCGCGTCTTGAACGCCACCAGCGCCAACGGGCTGCTCTACTCGATAGAGCAGATGCCGGTGCAATCGGGCACCCGCTACCCTATGGTGCTCAACCTGGTGACGCGCTCCGTCAGCGGTCCCCTGGACATCCGGGGCGATCACTCGGACCTCTACTTCGCCCTCAGCACGGGTTGGATCATTCTGTTGGCCCGGAGCCCCCAGGCCGTCTACGACATGAACATCATCGCCCCGAAGATCGGAGAGCACCCTGACGTGCGGCTGCCGGTTATCGTGGCCTACGATGGCTTCTTCACGAGCCACCAGAAGCGGCTGGTGGAACACTTCAAGGACGACGAGGTGGTGCAGCGCTTCCTCGGCAAGCCGAACACGCCGATCCACGCTCTGGACCCGCGGCACCCAGTCACGATCGGGCCATACATGAACGACCCGGATCTCATCAACAACAAGTACCAGCTCAAGATGGCCGTAGATGCTGCCCTGCGGGAGCTGCCGGCTGTCTTCGCGGAGTATGCCGAGCTCAGCGGCCGCCACTACCCCCTGGTCGACGCCTACGCAATGGAAGATGCCGAGGTGGCCTTGGTGCTGCTGAACTCAGCCGCCGAGACGGCGAAGGACGTCGTCGATCGGCTGCGAGAGAAGGGACAGCCGGTGGGGATCGTGAGCCTCAACGTGGTGAGACCGTTCCCGGCCGACAAGATCCGCAGTGCGCTGCGAAACGTCAAGGTTGCCCTCATCGGTGACCGGGCCGACTCGTTCAGCGGCCAGGGCGGCCACCTCAGCATAGAGATCAAGGCGGCCCTCAAGGACGACCCGGAGAACCGCACCCTCTGTCTGGACCGCATCTATGGCGTGGGTGGGAAGGACTTCCGCTTCGAGGACGCCGAGAGCCTTTTCGGCGAGGCGTTGGAGGCGGCCCGCACGGGCGTCGTCGCCGTACCCTACGACTACCACGGCGCCACACCCGGTCAGGAGGCGGCTGGGGGACCGTACCTGGCACCCCTCAAGAAGGAGGAGGTCGAGCAGAACCTGGTGCGGGTCGAGCGGGACGAGGCCTCCGGCAAGGTCAAAGTGAAGGTGCCCAACCCCCGTGAGCTGACACGGCGGCCCAAGCGCCTGGCCCCCGGCCACGGCGCCTGTCCCGGCTGTGGCATCTTCTCGGCCACCGAGCAGTTCATGCGGGGCATCGAGGGTGACGTGGTCGTTCTGTATCAGACCGGCTGCGGCATGGTGGTGACCACCGGCTACCCCTATAGCGCCCATCGTGTGACATACATCCACAACCTGTTCCAGAACGGCGCGGCTACCCTCTCGGGGCTCGTCGAGATGTACCATGAGCGGCGTCGGCGCGGCGAGCTGCCGGACGTGGAGGACATCACCTTCGTGATGATCACCGGCGACGGCGGAATGGACATCGGAATGGGTGCCGCCATCGGCACGGCGCTGCGCAACCACCCCCTCATCATCGTCGAGTACGACAACGAGGGGTACATGAACACGGGCGCCCAGCTCAGTTACTCGACCCCGCTGGGGCACGCGAGCAGCACGAGCCATGTGGGCTCACATCAGCAGGGCAAGCGCTTCCCGCACAAGGACACGCCCCAGATCATGGCTGCCACCAATATCCCCTACGTGTTCACAGGCATCGAGAGCCTGGGCCGCGACCTCGTGGAGAAGGCCGCCAAGGCTCAGTGGTATGCCCGCAACGAGGGGATGGCGTATGGCAAGCTGTTGATAACCTGCCCCCTCAACTGGCGGAGCGAGGAGCGCATGGGTCAGCGGATCGCACAGGCGGCCGTTGACTGCTGTTTCTTCCCCCTGTACGAGATCGAGCGCGGCATCACCAACATCACGTATGACCCCGAAGCCCGGAACAAGCGCATCCTCGCCTCCGAGTGGCTCAAGATGATGGGCAAGACCCGGCACCTGCTGAACCCCGAGAACGCCGACCTATTGCGTCAGTTCGAGGAGGAGCTGGACAGGCGATGGCTCCGCCTCAAGGCCCGCCATGAGCACCCCCTCCTGTAGCAGACGACAGGCATCGTTTCCACTGGCGGCCCCCGAATGGGGGCCGTCTGCTGTCTGGGACAGGCGTATCAGTAGACCGGGGAAGACGTCGGAGGCTGAGCCTTCGGGCGGCCGGTCGCGTGACGCCACTCTCCAATCACCAGGTGGTCCGGGGGTTCCGCCACTGACACGTGATCGACGGCTCCCTTCGCGTGGCCGATAATGAGGCGGGATCTCTCCAGGAAGGGCAGGCCATAGGATGGACGTAAGCAGTGCTCTCGGTCCGCTGATCGCCCTGGTGGCAGGCCTGCTTTCGTTCCTGTCGCCCTGTGTGCTGCCCCTGGTACCGGTCTACATCACTCACCTGGCCGGTTCCGCCGACCTGGCCTCTGGGGGCACCCAGCGCCGCAACGACGCCTTCCTCCACGCCCTCAGCTTCGTTCTTGGCTTTTCGCTCGTTTTCATCGCGCTGGGGGCGTCCGTGGGTCTGGTGGGCTACCTCCTCCGCGACCAACTGCCGACGCTTGCTCGTGTCGCCGGCGTCCTGCTGATTGCCCTCGGTCTGCATCTCGTCGGTATCCTCCGCATGCCGTTTCTCTACCGAACGTACGGCCCAGAGGCTGTCGGATCGAGCCAGGGTGCAGGCTACGCCAAGTCCTTCATCCTGGGGTCCACCCTCTCGGTGGGCTGGACTCCCTGCATCGGGCCGATCCTGGGCAGCATCCTCACGCTGGCGGCAGCTTCGTCCACGGTCTGGCAGGGGGCAGTACTCCTGGTCTTCTACTCGGTTGGGTTGGGGATACCGTTCCTGCTAACGGGCCTTGCCTTCGGCGCCGTCATCGCCCAGTTCAAGCGCATCAGCAGGTTCGTGCCTGTCTTCGAGGTGGTCGGCGGCGTCCTCGTCATCGTCATCGGCTCGCTTGTCTTCCTTGATCGGCTGACGGTCTTCAACCAGTACTTCGACTTTTTCGGCTTCAGCGGCGTGTAGGCCAGCGCGCCATGGGATCCCTATCCGCCCGGGGGGAGGGCGTGCCCGCCGAACGGGATCGCTTGTCGGGCTCAGAACGATGAGGCTCTTGGAGGGGCGTCTCTTCCTTGACCCGCCTCTGGGCCGAGCATAGAATGGCGGCAAGCCTGCGAGCCTCCGCGGTAGCGAACCTCGGATTGAGGTCGGGATGGAAAACGACTTCGGCCTGGACCTCCCCGAGATCAAGAA
>DAOULP010000127.1:0-7719 GCA_034420175.1 Dehalococcoidia bacterium
GTCAGAGATGGCGAGTCCGATGCGACGCTCGCCGACATCGAGGGCCAGGACACGGCCGGGCGGCCGCTCCTCTGGGGGCATGCTAGCGGCCCTTCGTCGGGGATCCCTTGTCCGGAGGAAGAGCGGACAGCTTCTCCTGGGCAAGCTTGCGCGCCAGGCTCAGGGCTTCCTCCAGCCGGCCGGCGTCCTTGCCTCCGGCCTGGGCCATCTCCGGCCGGCCGCCACCGCCACCGCCGGTCACGGCCGCCACCCGCTTCACCAGGTCGCCGGCGTGCAGGCCACGGGCCGTCAGGTCCGGGGTGACCATAGCCACGAAATTGGGACGTTCGCTGAAGACAGCGCCCAGCACCAGAACGGCGCTGCCCAGGCGGTCGCGGAGCCAGTCGCCCATCTCCCGCATAACCTCGAAGCTGGCCGCCGGCACCTGGCCGGTCACAACGGCCACGCCATCAACGCGCTCGGCGCCGGCCAGGAGGGCCTCGGCGGCGCCTTTGGCGGCCTCGCGCTCCAGGGCCTGGGCCCGCCGCCGCTCCACTTCCAGATCCTCGAGCAGCGAGTCGACCTTGGCCTCCAGGTCGGCAGGGCTGACGCCGGTGCGACGGGCCAGGCGCTCCAGAAGCTCACTCTGCGCCTGGACGTGCTCCTCGGCGCCGCGCCCGGTGACCGCCTCGATGCGCCGCAGCCCCGCCCCGACGCTCTCCTCCCTGACGATGATGAAGCTGCCGATCTCGCCCGTGGAGCGGCAGTGCGTACCGCCGCAGAGCTCGATACTGGAACGCCCCTGCTCCTGCTGGTGCTCCTCGCCCGCGCGTGGCGAACCTATTTCTACGACCCGCACGCGGTCGGCGTACTTGTCGCCGAAGAAGGCAAGGGCGCCGCCGGCGATGGCTTCCTCATAGCCCTGCTCGTCCGGATGGACCTCGACGTCTTCACGGATCCTCTCGTTCACCTGGCGCTGGACGGCCAGGATCTCCTCCGGCTTCAGGGCCTCCATGTGCGTGAAGTCGAAGCGGAGGCGGTCGGGCGCGACCAGCGACCCCGACTGGCGGACGTGGGTGCCGAGAACGTCGCGCAGCGCCGCCTGAAGGAGGTGCGTGGCGGTGTGGTTGCGCATCGTGTCGCGCCGCTTCTCGGCGTCCACCTGGGCGACGACGGCGTCGTTGACGGCGATGCGCCCCTCGACGACGCGGCCAATGTGCAGGATGGGCGCAGCGAGCGGCGCCCCTACGTCTGCCACAGGCCGGGTGTCCTCGACGGCGAAGCGCCCCGCCGGCCCGACGATCTCGCCCTGGTCGCCGACCTGGCCTCCCGCCTCGGCGTAGAACGGCGTCTCATGCAGGACAAGCTCCGCCTCGGCGGGCGCCTCAGCGTACTCCACCACCTCGTAGGGGCCGACCTTTTCCGCTGGAGGCGGATGCGCCTCTGGCGCAAGGTCGGCCCTGGACAGGGCTGAAGCCCTGTCCCTACGCGCTTGGAGAATGGCAGCCACGGTGCTCTCGTGCCGCAGGGCGTCATAGCCGACGAAGCGGGACTCGACGTGGGAGAGCGTCTCGTAGGCCTTGTCGCGCTCCTCGCGGCCCGCGCCGAACTTGGCCGCTGCGCGGGCCCGCTCCCGCTGGGCCTCCATCTGCCGCTCGAAGCCAGCCTCATCGATCTTGAATCCGCGCTCGCGGGCCACCTCCCTGGTGAGCTCCATGGGGAAGCCAAAGGTGTCATACAGATAGAAGACGACATCGCCCGGCACAACGGACTCGCCTGCGGCATGAAGCGAGCTAAGCCGTGCATCCAGCTCGACTCCACCGCGGTGCATGCTCTCGAAGAACCGTTTCTCCTCATCGTCCAGCACACGGCTGACCAACAATGCCTGCTCATTGAGGCCTGAATAGACTTCGCCCATGGATCGCACGACCGTCCCGGCCAGCTCTGAAAGCTGCGCCGAGACTCCCCATCTCGAGAAGTACATTGCACGACGCATGAGGCGGCGGAGGACGTGGCCCCGGTCATCGTTCGCCGGCATGACGCCGTCGGCGATCAGGAAAGCAGCGGCGCGGGCGTGCTCCGCCACGATGCGCATCGCTCGGTCCTGAGCTCGGCGGGAGACCGCTGTTACGGCCTGCTCCTTAGGATCCTGCTTGCCGTACTCCAGTTCCGACAACTCCGCCACCCTCTCCATGATGGGCCGGAACAGGTCCGTCTCAAACACCGACGCGCGATCGCCGCCGTTCTGGAGCACGGCGGCCCAGCGCTCCAGTCCCGCCCCCGTATCGATGTTCTTCTGGGGCAGCGGCGTGCGCGAGCCGCCCTCGTGCTGGAAGTAGACCATGAACACCAGGTTCCACATCTCGAGGAAGCGGCCGACGCCATGCTCGTCGCTGCACTCGACCTGTGGGTGGCAGGTACCCTTCTCGCACTCGAGGCAGCCGGGCGTGGGACCGAAGTCGTAGTAGATCTCGGAGCAGGGGCCGCAGGGACCCACGTCACCGGAGAACCAGTAGTTGTCCTCCTCGCCGTAGCGCACGATGCGCTCGGCAGGGACACCGACCTTTCGCCAGAGATCGAAGGCCTCGTCGTCGTCCAAGAACACCGCGGCCCAGAGCCGGTCCTTGGGGAGGCCCACCACGTCGGTCACCATCTCCCAGGCCCACGCTATCGCCTCCTCTTTGAAGTAGCCTTGCCCTGAGCCTGTCGAAGGGTCGCCCACGCTCCAGTTGCCCAGCATTTCGAAGAAAGTGAGGTGGCTGGCGTCGCCCACGCTGTCGATGTCCGAGGTGCGGAAGCACTTCTGGACGGAGGTCAGGCGGCGCGACGGCGGCTCCGCGCGGCCCTCGAAGTAGGGCTTGAACTGCACCATGCCCGCGTTCGTGAAGAGGAGCGTGGGGTCGCCAAACGGCACGAGGGACGAGCTGGGGACGACCTTGTGCCCCCGCTCCTCGAAGAAGCGAAGGAAGGTCTGGCGGATGCGGTCGGTGCTCCACGCCGGCTCTTGAGAACCGGGGGCTGGAGCCTTCTTCTTGGCCATAGCAGCAGGCCCCCTACTGGCCCGCCTGGCGAGTCTGTTGATGAACCCAAGTCAGCCGCTCATGATTCGACAGGCTCACCATGAGCGAAACCTGAGAACCGCTCGTCCTGAGCTTGTCGAAGGGCGGGCGGCTACCTCTCCAACAGACCCTGGCGGCAGGTCCGAGGGCCACCTGACCGAATTGTAGGGTGCGCCCCAAGCGGTGGTCAAGGAACGGGGGGAGCGGTGACTGGCTCATCAATGGTGAGGGAATTCTTCACCCCCGCCTGTCCTCCGGAGGCGGATGCGCCTCTGGCGCAAAGGCGAGGGCATGGATTGGCCTCCTGATACCCCAGCCTTGAGGCTGGGGTCGCGTCCGAATCGGTCGGCCGAAGACCCACCAAGAGTGCGCCAGCCAGGGGGAGCGGGGCGCGCTAGCGTGCAGACCAGTCGTTTCATCCCGGCCGTTTAGGGGGATCCGGAGGCCGGGAGTCATCGACTACAGGGTTTCGCTGCCGGTCATTGGAGAGATCGCTCTTGACAGCCTCCCGGAACCCTATCTACTATGGAAACGGTCCGGCGCAAGACACTGCACCGGCGAAGCTCTGTGACGACCGGACTGAAAGTCAGCCTCTTTGTTATCGACCGACGACGACCCTCCACTCGATAGCGACAGCAGTCATAGACCCCCACTGCCCCGTCCGCTACAACCGCTGCCGCCCGCCGACACAGGGCGGTTTGCCCTTGCCTGGTTCCGACACTCCTCCTGCGAGACTCCCTTGATAGCTGAGTGATCGCGGTCGCGCGGCTGCTGCGTCTGTCGTGGCAGCCTGCGACCGGCTTCATGTCGAAGAGGACGGTCAAGAACGTGGACGGCTGGGCAGCAGTCATCCTGGCAGCAGGGCAGGGGAAGCGCATGCGCTCCTCTCGGCCCAAGGTTCTTCACACGCTGGCCGGGCGGACGATGGTCGGCTACGTGGCCGACGCCCTCCGAGCGTCCGGCTTCGAGCGCCGCATTGTCGTGGTGGGACGGGGTGGAGCCGAAGTGCGCGAGGCCCTGGGCGACGACTGCGTCTACGTCGACCAGCGCCGACGCCTGGGCACGGCGCACGCCCTCCGCCAGGCGAAGCCCCTGGCCGGTGACGCGGCCCACGTCCTGGTCCTCAACGGCGACATCCCCCTGGTCTCCGCCGCGACCGTGTCCTCCCTGGTCGGGTGCCACCAGGAGACCGGCGCCGACCTGACCTTCCTGACGGCACAGGTGGAGGACTCGCGTGGCCTGGGGCGGGTCGAGAGGGACGGCAGCGGTCGGCCCCTCGGCGTGTTGGAGGAGGCGGACAGCGAAGGGCCCGCAGGCGGCCCGGCTGAAGTCAACGTCGGCGTCTACTGCTTCCGCGGGCCCTGGCTCTGGCCTCGCCTGCAGGGCCTCCCGCGAAGCCGCAGCGGCGAGTACTACCTGACAGAGCTGATCGGCGATGCCGCCCGTCGCGGCGACGGCTTGCAGGCAGTAGTCGCCTCCGAGCCGGAGGAGGCCATCGGCATCAACGACCGCCTCCAGCTCGCCCAGGCCGAGGCCGTGGTCCGCGAGCGGATCCGGCACCGCCACCTCCTGGCCGGCGTCACCATGATCGACCCATCCACCGTGTACATCGACGCAGACGTGGAGATCGGTGACGACACCATCCTCTGGCCGAACACGTACCTGACGGGCTCGACCCACGTCGGGCCAAACTGCGTGCTCGGGCCGGACACGCTCCTGACCGACAGCCGTGTGGGCGCCCGCTGCCGGGTGGTCTCGTCCGTCCTCGAGGGCGCCGTGCTGGAGGACGACGTTGAGGTGGGACCCTTCAGCCACTTGAGGCCGGGGTCGTATATAGAGCAGGGAGCACACATCGGCAACTTTGCGGAGGTGAAGAACGCGCGCCTGGGCCGCCGCACCAAGATCGGACACTTCAGCTACGTCGGCGACGCCCGGGTCGGCAAAGACGTGAACATCGGCGCCGGCGCCATCACCTGCAACTTCGACGGGACGCGCAAACACCAGACCATCATCGGCGACAAGGCCTTCATCGGCAGCGACACCATGCTGGTAGCGCCGGTGGAGGTAGGAGAGGGGTCGGCCACAGCCGCCGGCTCCGTGGTCAACCACGACGTGCCGCCGCACAGCCTGGCCGTTGGATCGCCGGCCCGCATCCGGCCGCTCCGAACATCTGGCCGGCGAGGCCGTCGCAGAAAGGAGGCGTGAGCCTCCTTGGACGGCCATAGCTGGCTGGGGCTTGTGTTGCTGGCGGGTGCTCTCGCCCTCCTTGTCTGTGTCGCCGCCGCCGAGGTGGGGATCCTCTCTCTGAGTTGGGCCCGCATCCACATTGCTGGCGATCCAGGCGTGCCTGGTGCCAGGGCGCGGGCTCGCTCGGCACAGGAACGCGAGACTCTGCTGAGCTCACTGGCCCTGGCCCGCACGCTGGCGGTGGTCGCGGCCAGCGCCCTCTCATTCTTCCTTCTCTCCAGGGTCACGGGAAGCACCTGGGCCGCTGTCGGCATCGCCGTTGTCGGGAGCCTGGGCGTGCTGGCGCTGCTGGAGGGGGCGGCCCGTCTGCTGGTGAGTGAGAGCCCGGACCGCTGGGGGTCGCGCCTCACGCCCTTCGCGCGGGTCCTGCGACTCGTCTTCGGCGCGCCCGCGTGGCTCTTTCTCCTGCCGGGGCACGCCTTGCTGCGCCTGCGGGGCACCGACGGCCAAACACCGAAGACAGCCGAGCAGCATGACTCCCTCGCCCGCCTGGTCGAGCTGGGCGAGGCCAACGGCGGCATCGAAGCCGAGGAGCGGGCCATGATCCGGGGCGTCATCAAGCTTGTGGGCACTGCCGCACGCGAGATCATGGTGCCCCGCATCGACGTGGTAGCCGTGGACACCGACGCCACCGTCGACGAGGTGATGGCGCTCATCATGGAGCGCGGCTTCAGCCGCATCCCCCTATACGAGGGCACCATCGACAACGTCGTGGGAGTGCTTTACGCCAAGGACTTCCTCCGCTACCTGGCCCGCGGCACCCACCCTCCCAGCCTCAAGGACATCGCCCGACCCCCCTACTTCATCCCCGAGTCCAAGAAGGTGGACGAACTCCTGGGCGAGATGCGGCTGAGCCGTGTCCACATGGCCATCGTCGTCGACGAGTACGGCGGCACGGCGGGCCTCGTGACGATCGAGGACCTGCTCGAGGAGATAGTGGGCGAGATCGAGGACGAGTACGACCGCAGCGAGGTGACCGTGGAGCGGGTCGGTCCCGACGAGGCCATCCTCGACGCCAGGGTCGGCATCGATGACTTGAATGAGATCTTCGACCTCGCCGTCGAGGGTGAGGACTTCGACACCGTCGGCGGCTTCGTCTACCACCTCCTGGGCAGGGTCCCCATCCCCGGCGACGAGGTGCACGCCGACGGCCTCAGCCTCCGCGTCCTCAGCGTCCTCGGGCGGCGCATCAAGAAGGTGCGGGTAGTCCGCGAACCCCATCCCTCGGAATCGACCGAGGGCGAAGCGAACGGGCGCACCTGAGGCCAAGCGTTCTGCAGAACCTGGCCGCTCTGTCACGGTGACCACGGCAAGGAGTCTCTGCGAACAGATTCCTCGCCCTGCCCGGATTGACGAGGCGCGAGCAGAGGTGCTTGCCGACACCGCTGGCGACTGCCGTTTGTTGCCCAAAAACGCTTGTGCTACAATACCCGTCCGATGGCTGACTACGATTCCAGCGACCTCAAGTACTGGGTGGCCTTCACTCGCATACCGCGTGTCGGGCGGGCCCGCGTCACGCTGCTGGAGCAGCACTTTGGCGGGCTGGCGGAGGCCTGGCAGGCCAGCGCCGCCGACCTGAAGGCGGCCGGCCTCGACAGAGCGACCGTCGCTGCCATCGTGGCGGAGCGCGACCGCATCTCGCCCGACATGGAGATGGAGCGACTAGATCACGCCGGGGTCCGCGCCCTCACCTGGCACGATCCTGCATACCCCGCCAAGCTGCGAGAGATCCACGACCAGCCACCCGTCCTCTACGTCCGCGGCCAGCTCACCCCCGCCGACGAGTGGGCAGTGGCTGTCGTGGGGACGCGGCGGGCCTCCGTCTACGGGCGTCAGGCGGCCGAGGAGCTAGCAGGCGGCCTGGCTCACAACCGGGTGACCGCCGTCAGCGGGCTGGCGCGGGGCATTGACTCGATAGCGCACAGAACGGCGCTCCAAGCCGGAGGCCGTACGATCGCCGTCCTGGCTTGCGGGCTGGACCTGGTCTATCCGCCCGAGCACTTGCGCCTCGCCCAGGAGATCACCGAGAGAGGCGCTCTCATCAGCGACTACCCCCTGGGGACGCAGCCCCGGAGCGAGTACTTCCCCCGTCGCAACCGCATCATGAGCGGGATCAGCCTGGGCGTTCTTGTGGTGGAGGGCAGTGTCACCAGCGGCGCCCTCATCACGGCCCGCCAGGCGCTCGATCAGAACCGCGAGGTCTTCGCCGTGCCGGGCAGCATCTACTCTCCGGGGTGCCGGGGCACCAACAAACTGATCCAGGAGGGAGAGGCGAAGCTGGTGACCCATGTCCAGGACATCCTGGTCGAGCTGAACCTGACCATGGCCACGTACCAGATGGAGATGAAAGAGTTGGCCCCCGTCGATGAATCCGAGGCGGCCCTACTAAAGCATCTCTCAGCGCAGCCGATACACATCGACGAGGTCACACGAT
>DAOULP010000128.1:0-2398 GCA_034420175.1 Dehalococcoidia bacterium
CGCAACATCCTGCGGGTTGCAATCCACGAGATTTTGATGAATAATGAGACCCCGGTTAGGGCCGCCATCAACGAGGCCGTGGAACTGGCCAAGAGGTTCGGGAGCGACAGCTCGGCCCGATTCGTCAACGGAGTCCTGGGTTCTGTAAGCACCATGGCCGCCGGCTAGCGTTCCGGCCGTGTATCCTAGTCCGCAAAAGGGGGTGAACGGGTGGCCACAGTCTTTGAGCGTGTGCGCAAGATGATAGTAGACCAACTGGGCGTCGAGGAGGCACAGGTGATACCCAGCGCCTCCTTTGTCGAGGACCTGAATGCCGACTCCCTGGACTTGGTGGAGCTGATCATGTCGATGGAGGAGGAGTTCGGTAAGGACGGCAAGACCCTCGAGATCTCGGACGAGGATGCGGAGAAGATAGTGACGGTTCAGGATGCCGTCGACTACCTAAAGGACCTGGGAATCGAGGACGAGTAGCCGGCCCAGACCATTCGCCACCGCGCGCCGGGCAGGCAGGCCCAGAGGGCCCTGCGCGGCGCTTTCGTGTCTCTAGGGCGCCTGTCGGCCGCATCCGGGGTATACTGATACCATGGAATTCCTGGGAGTTGGGCTCCCTGAGCTGCTGGTCATCCTCGTCATCACCCTCCTCATCGTCGGTCCGAACCGTCTGCCCGAGATGGCGGCCCAGATAGCCCGCGCCATGCGCGAGTTCCGTCGCTACAGCTCCAGCCTCAGCCGAGATGTGACAGAGGCGCTGGAGGACTTGGAGAAGGAGTACAGCTCAATCCAGGAGGAGTGGAAAGAGGTGGGAGAGGCCGTCACCAAGGACGTGAAGGACATGGAGGAACAGGTCTCCGGCGCGGTCGAGGAAGCCCGTGCCGGGCTGAACGTCGAGGAGCCAAGCGCGGGCGAGCGGCCGACCTCTGAGAAGTCCGCCGCCAAGGTCGTATCCATGGAGGACGCCGCCAGCCGCCGCACCGCCGCCAGCGCGCCCGAGGGGGCGTCCACAGACGATGACCGCTCCGCCAGCCAGGGCGGCCCCTAGCCTCGCCAGCAGAGCACCATGACTCTCCAGCGCAGCGCGCGCCGCCAGTCCGCAGACCCCGTGGAAGAGGGCAAAATCCTCACCATCCTGGAGCATCTCCAAGAGCTGCGCTACCGCCTCATGGTCTCAGTCGGAGCCCTGATCGTGGGGGTGATGGTCTCCTTCTGGCCGCTCACCGGCTGGTTCGTCGATTTCCTCAAGAAGCCCGCCGAAGACCGGATAGAGGGCTTCCAAACCTACTTCTTCGACCCCCTGGAAGGCTGGACCACGTACTTCGGCGTCTCGCTACTGCTGGGCGTCGCCATCGCCATGCCGGTCATCGTCTACCAGTTGCTGGCGTTCGTTGGACCGGGGTTGACCAAAGACGAGCGGCGGTGGGTGTACCCTGTGGTCCTTGGGGCGTCGCTGTCATTCGTTGCTGGGGCCGCCTTCGCCTACTACGTTGAGCTGCGACCATTCCTGCACTTCCTCCTCAACCCGCCGGGTGACGTCGGCGAGCCCCTCATTGGGATCAAGAGATACCTGGGCTTCGTCACGCGGCTGCTACTGGTGATGGGCCTGGTCTTCGAGTTGCCGATCTTCGTCATGGGCCTGGCGAAGCTGGGCGTCGTCACCTCGCGCAAGCTGCTCGGCTGGTGGCGATACGCCATCATCCTCGCATTCGTGGCGTCGGCCATCGTGACGCCCACCATCGACCCGGTGAACCAATCGATCGTCGCCGGCCCCATCATCGTTCTCTACTTCCTCGGAATCGCCCTCGCGAAGCTGGTGGAGGGGAATCCCGTCATCCCGCGCTAGGCTGCGGTGGGCGCGGAGCACGCCCTCGAGGACACATGTTCCAGGCAGACAGGATTCGTAGCATGGCCTTCTGGACGAGCGCTGCCGCAGGAGCGATCGCCATCGTCGCCGCTTTGTCCACCGGCATGCCAGTGTACCTTGCCGGTGCTCTCCCTTGGTTCACCAAGGCCATCTTCTGGCGTTCGCAATTGTCATTGACGGACTTCGCCGACGTTCTCGTGAGACGGGTCAACGTCTGCGTTATCGGGGTGCTACTCGTAGCGATAGTGACCGCCTCAGCCGCCGATATGGGAACCACATGGAGAGCCGCGGCAAGCCTCGCTCTGTCCGCAGCCGTTGTCGTGTTTGCCCTGCAGCTCTCGAGGGAGTGCAGCGCGTACTGACCGCTTGGGCACCGGATCTGTCTGCGTGTCCACTTGCCTGCCGTACGTATATCTGCTAACCAGATAACCCCCTTAGCACATTGACTCGGCTTTCGGACCGGTGCTATCATCGCCCCTAGGTGGCGAGGTGAAGTCCGAGGTCGCCGGCCCGGAGGGCGGGTGGCCTCGCAGGCGTCCG
>DAOULP010000129.1:0-24310 GCA_034420175.1 Dehalococcoidia bacterium
TGGAGCCCGGCATCATCGGCCTCGTCGGCGCAAACGGCGCCGGCAAGAGCACGCTCATCAAAGTCCTGCTGGGCCTCCTCGAACCCACGAGCGGTTCCGCCACGGTGCTCGGCTATGACGTCGCGCGACAAGGGGTAGAGCTGCGCCAGTTCGTGGGCTACATGCCCGAGCACGACTGCCTCCCCACAGACGTCTCAGCGACGGAGTTCGTGGCACACATGGCTCAGGTGAGCGGCCTCCCCCGCTCCGCGGCGCGAGAGCGCACGGCGGAGACGCTTCGCCACGTAGGCCTATTCGAAGAACGCTATCGTGAGATCGGCGGATACTCCACCGGCATGATGCAGCGCGTCAAGCTCGCGCAGGCTCTCGTTCACGACCCGCGCGCCATGTTGCTGGATGAGCCCACGAACGGCCTCGACCCCGCCGGCCGCGACGAGATGCTGGACCTCGTGGAGCGCACCGGGCGGGAGTTCGGCATCGCTATCATCATGGCCTCTCACCTGCTCGGCGAGATTGAGCGGGTCTGCGACTACCTCATCGTAATAGACGCGGGTCGGCTCGTGCAGTCGGGACCTATTGCGTCATTCACAGAGCGAACCCAGGTGCTTGCGGTGGAGGTGGAGGGCGACCGCTCAGCACTCGCCCAGAAGCTGGCCGATGCCGGCCTCGTCGTTCGAGAGGAGGGCCACCTCGTGCTCGTCGGCCTCGAAGACGAACGTCCCTATGACCTCATACGCGACAGCGTGGTCGATCTGGGACTGGGCCTGATCCGCATCGAGCAGCGCCGGCAGACTCTGGAAGACCTCTTCCGCACACCAGAGCCGGAGGCGGGCGATGCCACCCTCCGCTGAGCCCGCGGCCGGCAGTATCTACGACCTCGGCTACCGCAACTACGAAGGCGCCCGGCTCGGACGCAGGCACGCCGTGATGGCGGTCTACATCCAGAGCCTTCGGGGCATCTTCGGGCTCGGGCGGCCGATATCGGGCAAGATCATCCCCTTCGGCCTGGCTATCATCGCTCTCATACCGGCTGTGGTGCAGCTCGGTATCGTCGCCATCACCGAGGATGTCATCAACCTATCCGATCTATTCCAACCAGAGGACTACTACGGTTTCATCCAATGGCCGCTGGCGCTGTTCGTGGCTGCGCAGGCCCCTGAGATGGTTGGGCGCGACCAGCGCAATCAGACCCTTTCGCTCTATTTCTCAAGGGCGCTCCTTCGCCGCGATTACGCTCTGGCGAAGGTCGCCGCCCTCACGACGGCGCTTATTGCCCTCACGCTCGTGCCCCAGATGGTGGTGTTCCTGGGCAACTCCCTCGCGCGCGATGACTCAATTGGCTATCTGCGCGACAACTGGAGAGACATCGCCCCCATCGTCGCCAGTGGGGCCCTGCTTGCCCTGTTCATGGCTAGCATCGCCCTGGCGATCTCCTCGTACACTCCGCGTCGCGCCTTTGCCTCGGGTGCCGTCATCGCCTACTTCGCCATCACCTTCGTGATCGGCTCTATCCTCGTCAACGTCCTAGAGGGCGGGGCGCCGGGCTACGCCCTCCTCGCCAGCGGCTTCCACGTTGTCCGCGGCTTCACGCTGTGGATGTTCGGAGTGACACCGACCCTCAACCCATACGGCGAGAACGAGGGCCTGGCGGCTGAACTGGCATTGGCGGACGTCCCCCTCTTCGCCTACGCGATCGCAGCCTCGCTGACGATCGCTCTGGCACTCTTCGTTCTGCACCGGCGCTACACACGGATGGCTCTCTGATGACCCTCACCGAGCCACGCCCCGCAGACCTGGCCGGCGCGGTATCCAAGCCCGCCATCCAACTCGACAACGTCTCGCGCTGGTACGGGAACGTGGTCGCCGTCAACAGCATCTCATTCACGGTCGGCCCCGGCATCACCGGCCTGCTGGGCCCGAACGGGGCCGGCAAGTCGACCATCCTGCACATGATCGCCGGCTTCCTTCAGCCCTCAAGCGGCACTGTGGAGATGCTCAATGGTCCCGCGTGGCGCAATCCAGAGATGTACCGTCGCGTCGGCCTGGTCCCGGAGCGCGAGGCAGTCTACCCGTTCCTCACCGGCTACGAATTCGTTCTGCTCAACGCGCGGCTTCACGAACTGCCCGACCCGCACAAGGCAGCGATGGAGGCCATTCGTGCTGTGGACATGGAAGACGCCCGGGATCGCGCCACCGGCGGCTACTCCAAGGGCATGAAGCAGCGGGTCAAGTTCGCCGCTGCCATCGTCCACGATCCTCCAATCCTCCTCTTGGACGAGCCGTTCAGCGGCGCTGACCCACGCCAGCGACTTCAGATGATGGACCTGCTCCGCCAGATGGCTGCCGAGGGCCGGACGATAGTCTTCTCCTCGCACATTCTGGAGGAGGTCGAGCGCCTGGCCGATAACGTCCTCGTCATCGTCGCCGGGCGCCTGGCCGCCTCGGGCGACTTCCACGAGATACGGCGACTGATGACCGACCGCCCCCACACCTTCACTCTGCGCTCGGGCGACAACCGGCGGCTCGCCTCCGCGCTCGTCGCCGACCCGAGCGTGCTGGGGGTCGAGCTCGTCGATGAGCGGCTGAGCGTCCAGGCATCGGACTACGGGGGCTTCGCCCTCGCCGCGCCGCGTGTCGCCCGCGAGAGCGACGTGACGCTGTTCGAGTTCCTACCCGCCGACGAGTCGCTCGAGAGTGTCTTCTCGTACCTGGTGAAACGTTGAGTACAGCGATTCTCACCTTGACGCTCAGGCAGTTGCTCGGCAAGCGTCGAGCCCTGCTGCTGGTTGCCTTTGCCGCCGTGCCCGTGCTTGTGGCCGTGGTCTTCCGTATCGGGGATCCCGACGAGAGCCCGGAGCACTGGGCGGCGAACGTGCTCCTCAAGGGCTTGATCGTGACGACCGTGTTGCCGCTCTGCACGCTGATCTTCGGGACCACCGCCATCGGGTCGGAGATCGAGGACGGCACGGCCGTCTATCTACTCTCCAAGCCGCTGCGGCGCTCCCATGTCATTAGCGCCAAGCTCGCTGCGGCCTGGCTGCCAGCAGCCCTGCTGGTGCTGCTCTCTACAGAGATCTCCGCGGCGATCGCCCTGCAGGGATCGGGGGGTCCCTCCATCCTTGTCGGCTTCACTGTCGCCGCCGCGCTCGGCTCATTTGTCTACTGCTGCGTCTTCGTGTTCCTGAGCGTCCTGACCAGCCGCGCCCTGATCGCCGGGCTGATCTACGTCTTCCTGTGGGAGGGCGTGGTCACCGAGCTATTCAGCGGTACGCGCATGTTCAGCGTGCGCCAGTACACGCTCGGCGTGGCCGACCTGATCGCCGACACGAGCCGGCGTACGTTCCACGCCGACCTCGGCGGAGTGTCAGCCCTGATTCTCATGGCCATCGTCAGCGCGGCTGCCATCGCCTTGGCCATCCGTCGCCTGGGCGGCTTCGAGATCGGCAAGACCGCCTGAGCCGCGCCCCGGCCGACCGTCCGCGGCGGCGCGAGAGGCACGAGGCGATGCCAGAAAGGGGAGCGAGATGAGGACGAAGAGCATAGCCATGCTGGCCATCCTGGGAGCCGCGATCGGCGGGCTGTGGACATACTCTCGCCGCGAGATCCGCCACTATGAGAGCCTGGAGCTCTCAGAGATGGAGAAGCCCGGGCGTGTTCTCTCGGTCGACGGCGCCGGTATTCACTACGTGGAGGCGGGCGAAGGGCCAGCGCTGGTTCTCATCCATGGCCTGGGCGCCTCCACCTTCACGTTTCGCCGCGTCCTACCGGAGTTGGCGCGCCGGTTTCGAGTGGTGGCCATTGACCTGAAGGGTTTCGGCTTCAGCGAGCGGCCGAGCGGTGACTACTCCCTCAGCACGCAGGCAGACCTGGTACGCCAGGTGATGGATCAGTTGGGCATCGGCAAGGCCTCGATGCTGGGCCACTCGATGGGAGGAGTGGTGGCCATGCGACTTGCCCTGGCCTGCCCTGAGCGCGTCGAACGCCTGATCCTGGCCTCCAGCGCCAGCGACGCGGACCTGGGTCGCCACGCCTGGGGCGCCGCGGCCGCCGGTCGGATGCTGCCGGTCGTCGCGCCTTTCACCTTTCACAACCGCCGTTTCCGGGAGCTTTCGCTCAGGAGCGGATACTATGACCCAACCGGCTGCACCGAGGATGTCATTGAAGGGTACATGCTGCCCGGCCACATCCGCGGCTACCTGCGCGCCCTTGGCAACACGATGGCGCACTGGCGGCGGGATCCGCCTCTGCGTCCCTCCGAGATCACCCAGCCAACGCTGGTTCTCTGGGGAGCAGAAGACCGCTGGCTGCCGCCGTCGCGTGGGGAGCGCCTGCACGGACTCATCCCGAACTCGCGCCTGGCCCTGGTGAGCGGTGGCGGACACCTATTCCTGGAGGAGCAGGCGGAGAGGGCCCTGAGTCTCATCGAGGCCTTCCTGTCAGAGGAAGCACCCGTGCGGGGGTAGAACGGATGCTGCCCGCCGCAGGCGACAGACATCCGTGCGGCTTCGCCGTCCGTAGCTGTATAATGAGCAAGATGGCCACCGGGGCGGAGCCCGCCGAGCGCGGGCTCTAGTCGCGTGGCCCGTGGCCAGAACCCAGACTGAGGACAGGGACAGATGGCGAGAAGAGAACGTAGGAGCAGGGGACGGCAGCCAAAGCGACGGTCGAGCCGATCATTGCTCCGGCGGATGGGGGCGTGGGCCCCGGTGGCGATCGTCGGCATTGGCGCCATCGGCATCGTGATCTTGGTCATCGCGGTGAACTCCTCCACGGGGGGAGGCAGTGACGACCAGCCCTCTGTTGTGATACCCGAGCGCACCGTGCCCACCTTCGACCGCACGCTGGGCTACGAGGAAGCGCCTCTCACGGTCCAGGAATACTCAGACTTCCAGTGCCCCTACTGTGCCCAGGTGGCTGCGACCATGGTGCCCCAGATCGAGGAGGAGTTCATCGCCGACAAGCGTGTCAAGCTCGAGTACCGATACATGGCGTTCATAGGCGATGAGTCCGTGTGGGCCGCTGAGGCCGCCGAGTGCGCGGGAGAGCAAGATCGGTTCTGGGACTACCACGACACACTGTTTGAGAACCAGGAGGGTGAGAACAAGGGCGCCTTCGCCATCGACAAACTGAAGCAGTTTGCGGAGGAGATAGGCCTTGACACGCAGGCATTCAATGAGTGCATTGACTCCCATCGGTACAAGGACCACGTCGAGGCAGAAACGCAGGCGGCCCAAGACCAGGGAGTCAGCAGCACTCCGACCTTCATCGTCGGCGATCAAATCATCCGGGGACCCAGGTCATACGGGGAGATAAAGCGAGCCATTGAGACCGCGCTGAGCACGGATGAATGAGAACGGCACACCTCGAGACCGACGCTACTGAAGCTCCGGCCGCCGCCGCCCTCGCTCTGGCCGTGCCCGCAGTATTGGTCCTGCTGGCCATGGCCGGCTTGGGCGTCAGCAGCTACCTGGCCTACACCCACTGGGCCGACGCCTCGGTCGCCTGTGGCGGCCTCGGGAACTGCAGCACCGTGAACGAGAGCGAGTATGCGGAGATGGCGGGCATCCCCGTCGCGCTCTTGGGGGTCTTCTTCTACTCGGCGCTCGCCGTCGTGGCGCTGGCCTGGCTGTGGTGGCGGCCGTTCGGCCTGGACTGGCCGGTGCTGGCCTTCTGGGGGATGAGCGTCGGCGGCACCCTCTTCTCCGCCTACCTCACCTACATCGAGCTCTTCGTGCTGGAGGCCATCTGCGTCTACTGCGTCGCTTCCGCCGCGATCGCCCTGGCCGCCCTCCTCATCTCCACCGCCTGGGTCGTCAAGGAAGCCCAGGCCGAGGAGGCGTAGCCCGCTCTCAGGCGGAGCCCCGCAGACCCAACTCGTCGGCCACCGACTTCATGGCCTCAATGACCTCTCCAATGTGGGTGTTCAGGTCCGCTTCCAGCGCCTCGGCGCCTCTGATGATGTCGTCCCGGTTGACGGAGCGGGCGAAGGCCTTGTCTTTCATCTTCTTGCGTACCGAAGACGGCTTGACTTCGAGGATACTCTTGCTAGGGCGCACGAGCGCTACGGCCGTGATAAGGCCGGTAAGCTCGTCCACGGCGAAGAGCGTTTTCTCCATCGGGCTCTCGCGGCCCACACCTGTGTGCTCGCCGTGCGAAAGGACGGCGCGAACGATCTCCTCGGGCCAGCCGCGCTCGCGGAGGATGGCCCCCCCCACGAAGGGATGCTCCTCCAGCGACGGGTGCTGCTCGTAGTCGAAGTCATGCAGCAGACCGGCGATGCCCCACGTCTCCTCGTCCTCGCCGCGCAGGCGGGCGAAGCGACGCATGGCTGCCTCGACGGCCAGGGCATGTTTGCGGAGACTGTCGTTCTGGGTGAATTCGCAGAGCAGTTCCCAAGCGTCGGCACGATTCATGGCCTTCTCCTTGTCCAGAGGCAAAGACGGGATACGGTCGCGCGAGGACGCGGCCGGCAATGAGCAGGTCCACACAGCCCAAATCATAGCGCGGACGGTGCCAGACTGCCAGGCGATGCGGATGAGGGGAGGCGCTTTCCTGGTCTTGACGTCCCGCGTAGAATATGTCTTCCAGCAGGAGCGATGGACTACTCAACCCAGCGCTGGATGCTCAAGGCCCTGCATGAGGCCGCCAACGAGCTGCAAGGCCAACTCGTGGGCCTCAGCGAGGACGAGCTCTGCCATCGGCCGGCTCCCGACGAGTGGTCACTCAAGGAAATCGCGGCTCACGTCAGGGACGCCGAGGCCTCCTTCTTGGAGCGCCTGACTCTCATCGTCACCGAGGACGAGCCCGACCTCCCCGACGTCGACAACGCGGCCTCCGTAGCAGAGCGGGACTACCAGAGCCTGGACCTGTACGACGTGCTGCTGGAATTCTCGCGTCTCCGGCACCACAGCGCCGCCATTCTGTGGAGCCTGGCACCGGACGACTGGGAGCGCGCGGGCCTCCACCCCTATCGCGGCCGCCTAACAATCATGCAGGTGGCTCGCGACATGAACGAGCACGACCTCGAGCACCTGTGGCAAGTGCGCCGCGTCCGGCGCCAGATCGAGGAGGAACGTGGAGGCGCGAAGCCGGGCGGCAGCCCTCCGACTGGGGAAGAAGACGAGGTGTGAAGGGCGGGCTGGGACTGCCGGACCTCCGAGCGTCGCCAGTTGGATTCAACGAGCCCACTATCGAGGCCGGCCATCGGGACCAAGACGGAGAGCCCGCGCAGCGGCGAGCCTCGTCACTGGCCCCTCGCCTCCCTGATGGCGGCTTGGGCCTGTGTTAGAGCCCTAGCCTCTTCTCTGCTGAACCTCTGCGTGCCGCGTTCGATCCACGGCAGCAGATCCTCCAGCGCGGTCAGCAGCTTGGCGTTGATCGCTTCGAGGCGTTCGATTCTGCTTTCGAGGCTGTGCTGCGGGTGCTCGGCATCTACCCCGCGGTCGGCTCGCTCGCTCATCACCCTCCCCTGTCCCTCCACCACAGACTGTGGACCACCTTGGATCCCTGTTCTCTCCTACGCAGCCACAGACAAGCCCACCAAGTCCAGCCTGCGATGCATGGGTGGGACCCTCAGAGGCGCCGCCGGGCCACTCGGCTGAGCGGGCGCCCCTCGCTACTAGCTGGAGAGGGCCTTCTCCAGGTCAGCCAGGTGTTCGGCCTCGTGCTCAGTAGCCGCCTCTCGGATCAGGTCGGCCAACGCTGACATTCCGCCGGAGAAGTTGGGCACCTGCTTCGCCAGGAGTTCGTCGGCCACTTCCTCGACGGCCTTGACACTACCCTCGTGGCCCGTCCGGAACTCGGCCACGATCTCCTCCAGGGGCCTGCCCTGGCGCGCCGCCACTTGCTCGGCGTTCCAAGTATCGACGTCGAAGCCGCCAGCCGCGCTTTGCCCGGACTGAGCCATCGCGATGAAGAAGGCGGCCGAGCCCGCCGTCGAGGCGAGGTGGCAGACCACTTGCTTGACCGTCCAGCCCTCGTTGGCGTCCCGCTGCAGGTCCTGCTCGGACCGGCCGCTGACGAGCCCCTCCAGCCGTCGGGTCGATTCCTGGTAGGCGCTGACGATGTCCTGCTTGCTGGCGACCATGATCCCTCCTTGCCCAGCGGCCCTAGCCCCCGTCGGCAGGCGCATGCGCCGGGTCCTTAGTTCGCTCTCTCGGGAACCGCCGACGCGTCCTCCCTGGCCCACGCGCCCCGGCCCGCCGCCGTGCCCATCTCGTCGAGCAACGACCGTAGATCCTCCGGCTTGCGCACCGGTGCGGAGCACGCCCCACCGTAGCAGACATAAGCAGCGGGTGACGGAGCCGCTGGCAGAGTCGCGGCGTTCAGTCTATCCCGGTCCCGCGAGGGGTGCAACACTTGGACTGTGCGGGCTGCCACCGGCAGGCGAAGGGCGGCATGATGGAGAGACGCAGTCTCGGGCTGGGCTGGGTCACCCACGATCTGGATCTCAGCCGGCGGGTCGAGAAACAGATCAAGGACGCGCGCATAGCCTGCGGCGAAGAGCCCCATCATCTGATGGCCGTCAGCAAACACCTCCAGAGTGCGACGGGCGATCTGCTCGTCTTCGGGGCGGCGGGTGAGCTGGAACAGGCGAAGAAAGGCCTCGGCGGCCACGGCATTCTCCGTGACCGGCTTCTGGCGGGCAGCCAGGCGACCGAGGGTCTCGTGGTCTACCTCCACGTCGAAGAAGCCACTGTGGTCCTCGTCTGCGAACCGGGCCGACACCATAGAGGCCAGCTCCTCCGCACGTTCCAGATAGACGGGCTCGGTGGACACCTCGTAGGCATCGAGCAGGGCGCGGACCATGAAGACCTGGTCGCCGAGCAGGCCGGCCTGATGCGGGCTACCGTCGTGGTAGCGGTACATCGTGCCCTCGCCAGACCGGCACGCGTTCCACAGGAAGTCCAGAGCGCGCCGCGCCCGCTCGCACAGGTCAGGTCGGCCCAACGTCCACGACGCCTCCAGGTAGGCGCTGGCTGCCATGGCATTCCAGCTCGTGTAGACGGTGCGGTCCACGTAGGGGGCCTGCGTAGCGTCCCGAGCGTCGGCTCTGAGAGCATAGAACTCCTCATCGGCGTCCTGACTGCCGTAGAAGGCGCCGGTCTCCGGGTCGCTGAGCCAGCGGTCCATGTACTCGATGACACGGCGAGCGGTCCCGGCATGGGCCTCCTCCCCGGTGACCCGGTAGAGACGGAGGAGACTGCGAAGAAGGTTGCTGTTGTCTTCCAGCATCTTCTCGAAGTGGGGCACGCTCCAGTCGCGGTTGGTGGCATAGCGAAAGAAGCCGCCCCACTCCTGGTCGAAGACGCCCCCGCGGGACATCTGCTCCAGGGTCGTGCGGGCCATGTGAAGGGAGTGGTGTCCGTGTCGGCGCTGTGCAGCGTGCAGGAGGAGGTCCAGGGCGTCTGTGTGGGGGAACTTGGGGGCGCGGCCGAATCCACCGTAGCCAGGGTCATAGCTGTCGCCCACTTGCGCCAGCACGCTGTCCACGACCCTCGTCGACAGATCCCCGACGCTGCCCAACTGCGCCCGCTGGCGGCTCGCTACCATCTCTCGGACCTTAGCCGCGATGTCATCCCGGTTGGCGTGGAAATGCGTGCTCACCTGCTCCAGCACCTGGCTCATCTGGTCCGGCGGGACATAGGTGAAGCCAGCCAGGACCTCGCCGTCAGGGGTCAGGAAGGCCATTGTAGGCCATCCTCCCGCGTTGTAGCGGGCATTGATGTCCGGTCGCTGGTCATTGTCGACGCGGATGGGGACGTAGCTCCCGTTTACTGCCGATATGACCTCGCCGTCCGAGTAGGACGTCTCGTCCATGACGTGGCACCAGTGACACCAGACGGCGGAGATGGCGAGAAGGATCGGCTTGTCCTCGCGAGTCGCCTCCTCGAAGGCCTCGGGGCCCCAGGCACGCCACTCGATCTCGTGGGCGCGGTTGGGTCTGGGCGAGAAGTGGAACCGTGAACGAGCGATTGCCCCCGTGCTATCCATAGCGTTTCCCTCCCTCCAAGAAGTCGAGACATGGCGGTAGCCGAAGAATTGGTCCCGCCTCAACCGGCCCATTGCCGGGGGAGTCTCAAGGCTCGAGGCACCGGCGGGACTCACTATCTAGGATACCCCATTTCGTGGGCAGGATGCCCCACTGGCCGGCCTGCCCTTCTGGAGCCCGGAATCGCCCGAGTCTTGGGGAATACGCGGCGCCTACGGCGCGCCGGGTCGCCGCCGGGCTCTGCAGGCCGCCGCAGGCCAGTCGGAGCCAGCATGGCGCGAGCAATGGCAGATCAGGCCTTGGGCCCGCCTGAGCCGCCGGGCGTGAATGATGACTCGCGTCCGGCCATCTGGTCCATGTGCATCCGGTCGTGCCGATACAGGGACCTTAGCATCTGCAAGACGCTCATCTCCCCGAAGGGCAGGTGCTTGCCTCTCCTCTTCAGCTCGTCGCCGGTGAGGCCTTCGATGGCAGCGAGTGTGTCGCTGCGGGCCAAGGCCAGCTCCCGCACGAGGTCGGCCAGGGAGTGACCCCCCGCCTCCGGATAGGACTCGGGATTGGGTGGCGGAGGGCCCACCTCACAGCCAGGCTGGTCTCGGACTTCCATGGCCCATTGCAGCCATAGCCTCTCGAACGCCGCCACGTGGACAAGCTGTTCCTTCGCCGACCACTCCTGGCCCGAACGGCGGCCTGCCTCCTCCTCGCTCATCCTCTCGACCTGGCTCAGAAGCTCCTGCCGATGAGACCCCAGCTTCTCAATCAGCTCCTCGAGTTCCGGTGGACGCATGACACGGGCTCCTTTCCCTCCATGCTCTTGGCTGAGAGGTGGAAGGCCCACCTCCATCGCCCTAGCCTTCGTTCGGCGGCGCTGTAGACTACAGCACCCGCGTGGACTTCCGCCCCTGGATCTCGATGGTGGGCAGGACCGGCGGCTCCGTGGTCCGGGCCCAGCGCCGTCGGCGGCTTCGGGATTGGCCCACGAGGTCACACACGACGGGACCCACCCGGGATTGCGGACCCAGGCCCTACGCCGCCCGGTGGCCGGCTTCAGTCGCCACCGCCCTGTACAAGATCCTAGGCAGGCTGGTGCTGGTGCACCGGGTATGGCCTGCCCTTGGAAGTTCCTATCATCCGCAGCAACTCCTGGGCATCAGCAGCAGGAGTGAATATGCGGTCATCCCGCTTCTCCAGCCGCAGCGCATCAGGAGCGCACTGGGAGATGCAGATCCCGCAGCCGAGACACCGCTCGTAGTCGATTTCCGCAATGCTATCGTCTCGCATGCGGACTGCGTCGACCTGGCAGCGCTCCACACACACCGCACAACCGTTGCAGAGGTCCTCGTCCACCACCGCCCAATAGCTGGAAGGAGCCACCGCGTGAGGGATGTCTAGCTGGGTCATCCCGCGCAGACCGTGACAGGCATGGCGGCAACAGGCGCAGATCAGCCAGTGGTCCTCCTTGGTGTTCATGCAGAGATGGACGAGACCGACCTCCTCCGCTCGCTTGAGCGTGTCCACCGCCTCATCGACCGAAAGCCGGCGCACCCTGGGAGGACCACCCACCATCTGGGTCGGGTCCAGCACATCGTCGCCGGGAACTGTCCCACCGCGGAAGTCGTCGCCCAGTATCAGGCACACGTCCAAGGGGTCGTCGCAGGCGCGGGCAGCCTGGCGGCAGGAGCAGGGTATGACGTTGACAAAGGAAGCCTTCTCGACAATCTGAACGACGTCTTCGTAGGGCAACACCTGGTCCTTGGGGGATTCGATGGTTGGCAGCGCCCGCACGAGCTGGATGGAGCCGCTGTGCATCTCCCGCCCCTGACCCTCCGCGAAGTACCTCTCCCAAAGGTCGCCCAGCCTGTCCAAGTCAGCCGAGGGTTGACGAACGGCAAAGGGCGTCTCGTACAAGCCGGGCAGGATGTAGAGCAGGCGAAAGACGCGCGCGCCATCGGGACGCTTGATACCGCGGATAAAGAACTTGGACGCCATCCTGGTCAGCACCTGCGAGGCCCCTTCCAGGCTCATGCCCGCCCGCTTGGCGATTACCTCCTCGGGCTCGAGATCCCACGTCATGTGGGCGGCCACTCGGGCTTCCTCGGGCTCGTAGTAGAACTTGAGGATCTCGATGAAGGTCTCGGTGTCCGGGGCACCTATGGGGTGGCCGCCGAACACCTTCTGAAGCTGGCGATAAGGCTTGTCTGCTTCTGTCGAGCTCCTTTGGGTCATGTCCTTGCGCCTCCTTTCTAGCGCTGGCCGGAACCGGCGACAGCGCTCCTACGACCGTTCGTCGTTCAGCACCCTCCTGGCGACGGTCAGGCGCCGCCCCTCCGATGTGCCCTCAGGGATGGTGAGGATCAGCGCCATCTGCCGAGACCCCTTCCAGGCTGGCCATGCCCAGCCTCCGCCATAGGCGCTGGAGAGGCGCCGGCGCCCACCAGTTCAGGCCACCCATGAGCCGCATGGCGGCGGGGACGAACAGCGTGCGCATGATGGTGGCATCGATGGCGATGGCCAGCGCGACCCCCAGGCCCACCTGCTTGACGAAGATGATCTCGCTCGTCGCGAAGGCACTGCTCACTACCACCAGAAGCAGGGCGGCGCTGGTAATGATCCGGCCCGTCCGCTCCAAGCCACGGACCACGCTCGTCCGGTTGTCGCCGCTGGCGTCGTACTCCTCCTTGATGCGGCTGAGGAGGAACACCTCATAGTCCATGGACAGCCCAAACACGACGGCGAACATGAAGACCGGCACAAACAGGGTGATCGCACCCACGGATTCGAATCGAAGCAGCCACTCCAGGTTGCCGTCCTGAAACACCCAGACCAGGGCGCCGAAGGCCGCCCCCAGCGAGAGCACGTTCATGGCGAGCGCCTTGATGGGCACCACGATGGACCCGAAGGCCAGGAACAGCACACCAAAGGTCACCAGAGCGATGAAGGCCATGGCAAAGGGTAGCCCGTCCCGAATGGCGTCCTTGCTATCGAGGAAGGCGGCGCTGCTTCCGCCCACCAGGGCCTCCAGGCCGCCGGCAGGCCGGATCCCCCTGATCTCTTCCGCCGCATCCAGCGCCTCGTCCGAGAGGCGATGAGAGGAGAGAACGGCTGACACTAGGGTCACATCGCCCTCCGTGAAGCGCTCGACGAATGGGCCCAGCGACGGGCCGAGCTGGTCTAGTGGCTGCGAGTATAGCGCCTGGTACTCCTCGCGTCCCAGGGAGGGGTCGAAACTGACGATGCTGTCCACCCGCTGCACCCCGGGCACGTCCTCGATGGCGGCGACGTAGTCGAAAAGAGGACCAACGTTCTCGGATGCCAGAACGTCACCGGAGGTCTCGACCAGGACCTGGACCGGCGACGTCTCGTTGGGCTGGAAGCGCTCGCCGTCGCCCAGCAGTTCGTATACTTGGCGTGGCTCAGCGTCCTCGCCAAGGAGGCGAGGGTCAGAGGTCGTGAACTGCACGCGCAGGAAGGGCAACGCCAGGGCGATCAGCACGACAGCTACGACCACGGCCACGGCGACCGGTCGGCGCATCACCCAGTTGGCGAGCCGGGACCAGAAGGCAGACTCGTCACCATGGATCCAGGCACGGCGAATCGACAGGGCGTTCACCCGCGGACCGAGGACGGCAAGCAGCGCCGGCAGGACGGTCAGCGACCACGCCACGGCTATGAATGCGACCAGGGCACCACCCAGAGCCATGCTGCGCATCCACAAATGGGGGAAGAAGAACAGGCCGAGCATGCTCACCGCCACCGCGACGCCGGAGAACGCCACCGCCTTGCCAGCCGTGGCCACCGTCCGCACGATGGCGGCGGTGGACTGCAAACCCTTGCCCAGTTCCTCCCGGTAGCGGTTCACCACCAGCAGAGAGTAGTCAATGGCCAGGCCCAGGCCCAGCATTATGACGATGTTCAGGACAAAGACGTTGACGTCGGTGAGCTGGGTGATCAGCCGCAGCGCTGCCATGGTGGACAGGATGGATAGGCCGCCGATGAACAGGGGGAGCAGGGAGGCCACCAAGCTGCCGAACACGATGACCAGGAGCACAGCAACGATGACAAAGGCCAGCAACTCGGCTCGGCGCGAGTCCCTCTCTATCTGATCGGTGGCGGTTTCCATGGTGACGGTGATGCCGCCGAGCTGGACGGGCACGGTCGATGCACGGAGGGCAGATTCGACGTCCGGCAAGGCATCGATCTTCGCATCCTGGTCGCCCTCCAGACTGATGACGGCAAAGGTCCGGCTGCTATCGAAGGAGACGAGAGCGTCGCCACCACCGTTGTGGTACGAGGTGACGCTGACCACCCCCTCCTGCCGCCCGGCGTCGTCCAGAGTCGACTGGACGCTGGCTGCGAAGGCGGGATCATCCACGGAGGTGGTCTCGTCCCCGAAGACGGCTATGACATCGGCCTCGCCTAAGCCCAGGTCATCGACCAGACGCTCCTGCACTTCGAACGAGTCGCTGCCAGCGGCCTCCAAGCCGCTCCCCGATGCGAGGTCGTCGAACACGCCTGGTCCATAGCCCATGCCGAGGACCATGACGGCCAACGCGCCCGCGAGGATCCCAAAGCGAAGGCGAACCGCTAGGCTTCCGATCTGGCCGAACACTGGGACCCTCCTACCACCATTCGTCCTTGAGCACCCTCCTGGCGATGGTCATACGCTGCATCTCGGAGGTACCCTCGAGGATGGTGAGGATCCGCACCGCCCGGTAGACCCGCTCCACGTTGGCCTCCTTCAGGCAACCCACGCCACCGTGAATCTGGATCGCCTCGTAGGCCGCCCGGTTGACCATCTCCGAACAGTAGAGCTTGGTGATGGCCGCCTCCTTGCGGATGTCCATCGCCTGGTCCCGCATCCAGGCCGTGCGATAGACCATGTTCTCAGCGGCGAAGAGCTCGGTAGCCATGTCGGCTAGCTTCCACTGGATGGCCTGGTAGGTAGCGATGGGGTTGCCGAACTGATGCCTCTGCTTGGCGTACTCAGCGCTCACCTTGAGAAGGCGCCTCGCGAAACCTGTGGCCATAGCTGCGGTCCTGACCCGGTTGGCGTTGATCCAGTCTAGGGCCAGGAGGAGTCCGTAGCCCTCCTGCCCCAAGACGTCCTCGGCCGGCACCTGGCAGTCCTCGAACACCAGCTCTCCCTGAAAGCCCGTGAATCCCATACAGGTGTGGGACCGGCCTACGGAGAAACCTGGCCGCTCCTTGTCCACCAGAAAGCAGGTCATACCACCCCTCGCGCCCAGGCTCTTGTCGGTCACCGCAAAGACCATCGCGAAGTCCGCCTGGACCGCATTCGTGATGATGTTCTTGGTGCCGTTGAGCACGAAGCCTGCGCCGTTCTTGTCGGCTCTCATCTGAAGGGCGGTGGCGTCAGAGCCCGCATCAGGCTCCGACAAGGCGAAGCACGTGCTGACCTCGCCCTGCATCAGGGGGTAGAGGTATCGCTCCCTTTGCTTCTCCGTGCAGGCTAGGAGGACAGGCGTCGGCCCGCCGGCTCCCCCCAGCACATCCTCGAAGAAGACAGTGTCGTGGGAACCGGCCTCAATCTCCAGCAGGCAGCGGCCGGAGAAGGAAGTCCCTCCGCCGCCCACCTCTTCGGGCATGTCGATACCGTAGAGACCCAAGGCTTTCGACATCACTCGCACCTGTCTGCGCAGTTCCTTTGGCGGAGCGACATCCCATGTGAGGTCGTTCTCCCTTTCCAGTGGGATGACCTCCTCGGTGACGAACCTCCGCAGGCTCCCCCGGAGCATCTCGACTTCTTCTGGCACTGTGAAGTCCATGTTTCCCTCCTATCGGATGGTCATGACCCGGAGGCATTCCCGGCCCAGCGTCTTGGCGCAGGGTAGCGCTGACGGATCCTCGGCCAGAGGCAGGTTCAGGGCATCGTGCCAGCCCTGAAGGCGGTCAAAGGCCGCGCAGATGTAAGAAGAGGCAATCCCGGCCTTCGTGACCTGATCATGGATGAAGCAGCGCCTGATCCATGCGCCGTAGGAGTACCCGTCGATCTGCCAGATATCGAACCTCGTGAGCGGCGGCGGCGCGAAGAGGCACATGGCCCGGTTCACCACCTCCACCAGTTGCCGCACGGTCGCCGGCGGGGCCACGCCCACCGCGAGGAGGAAGCGGCGCATCTCCGCCTCACCCAGGGCACGGCAGACCAGCCTGTTCAGCCGGTTGGCAGTATCCATACCGAACTCGTCGACGACGCGCATGAACCAGCGTGCGTCGTGCGAGTACCAGCAGCGGCGCAGGAGCTCCTTCTGCGCTTCCTCTGTCAGGACGGTCTTCACGCTCATCGTCGACCCCCTCCCGAAACCACAAAGGCCCAATGCCGACCGCCTACTCGGTCGCATTGGGCTCTGGATTGTCACCTCTGGCCTCTACGCTCAGCGTCTCAGAGGCACAGCGTCTTTCTTGGCGCGCCTACCCTCCTTCCTTTCCACCTGCCAGGGGATGCGATGGACCCTCTTGCAGCGACGACAGAGGATCTCGATCCCCTCAGGGGAGACCTTCGCCAGAAGATTGCCGCAGTGACACCTCTCGTCCAGCGGCCACTCCGACTTCGGCATCGACGACTCCACCAGGCTTCTCCCGAATCGATTCCAGATAGAGCCTTCCCCAGTGTTCAACCTTGCTGCGGTCCAGCTCCTCATCCATGCCGAGCAGATGGATCAGATCGAAGGCGAGGCCGATGGCCGTGAAGTGCCAGGCGGCGATGCGACAGTCGACGTCGTGCCTGACCAGCCCCTGGGCCTTGCCCTTCTCCAGCGTCTCCTCTATGAGACAAACCATGGACACGAAGCTGTGGCGGACAGTGGCCTGGAGCTCCCGGTCGTCAGCCTCGGAGAGGGCCTCGAAGAACAGCTTCATGACGGGGGAGCGGCTCCGCACGTGATCGTAGTAGCCCAGACCAATGGTCCAGATAGCCTCCAGGGGACTCGGCGCCTCGCGGGCGAGACGCTCCCAGATGCCGAGGAGTCGCGCCCCTGTGGCCTGGAGGGTGGCGATGTACAGGTCCTTCTTACCGGAGAAGTAGCGGTAGAGGGCAGGCTCAGAGATGCCCGCTGCTTTCGCTAGCTCGGCGGTGCCCACCCTGCCGTAGTTGGAGGCAGCGAAGGCCTCCTGGGCACTCTCCAGGATGGCACGCCTTCGCTCGTCGGCAACTCGCTTGGGTGCTCGCTTCTTCATCGGACTAGTAGTGAGTATTCACTAACATGTCAGCGAGGTTAGCACGACAGAGACCAGTTGTCAACACGGAAATCGCCGAACAGCGAGACTTGCGCTCGGCTATCGCCGGCCCCGCCAGCGCGCTCCACTATCGCCGGAGATCGGACAGAAGCTGGACCGCCACGTCGTAGCGGCCGAAGGAGGGCATCAGGTAGACGCCCTGGACGTGTCCCCGGGCGGCATCGATGGTCTCCCGTGTGAGCGCCATGCCCTCCTCAAGAGCGTTGTCGCCGGCGCGTCGAATACGCTCGCGCACTGGCTCCGGTATCACGATGCCGACGAGTTCGTTCCGCAGGAAGTCGGCGTGACGGATGCTGTGGAGCGGAATCATGCCCAGCAGGATGGGCACCTTCAAGCGCGAGACCGCCTTCAGGAAGCGGTCCAGGGCTTCCACGTCGTAGACGGCCTGGGTCATGATGAACTCGGCGCCTGCCGTCACCTTGCGGCGCAGCAGCTTCACCTCTGCCTCCAAGTTGACCGCCGTCGGGTTCGCCGCCGCACCGATGAAGAAAGACGTCGGCTGGCCCACCGAGTTGCCCACCCAGTCCTGCCCCTCGTTGAGACCCTTGATGACCCGGATGAGACCCACGGGACTGACATCCCAGACGGCCACGGCGCGAGCATATCCGCCGCTGCCTGGCGGGTCGCCGCGCAGACAGAAGATGTTGTGCAGGCCCCACGCGTGGGCGCCGATGAGGTCGGCCTGGAGCGCCGCCAGGTTGCGATCGCGCGTGGTGAAGTGGACGATGGTCTCTAGGCCCACGCGCTGCTGAACGAGGAGGGCGAAGGCGAAGGGGCTCATGCGAATCTGTGCCCGTGGGCTATCCCCCACGTTAACGCAATCGGCGCCGGCCTCCTTGAGCATGGCCGCCCCTTCGAGCGCGCGGCGGGGGTTGAGCCCCTTGGGCGGATCGATCTCAACGCTGACGACGAATCGACCGGCTGCCAGCTTCTCGCGGAGAGTCTCCGCCTCGGGCTCCCGCCCGCGGGCGGGCCGGCCAACTGGCGCCGCGACCACGGTAGGCGCTTCAGGGACGGCCGTGGGCTCCGCGGCACTGCCTTCCAGGGCGGCGCGCATGGCCGCGACGTACTCCGGCGTGGTGCCACAGCACCCACCCACCGTGGCGGCGCCCGCCGCCAGGAGCCGCGGCACGTACTCGCCGAAAGCGCGGGGGCCTATCGGGTAGACCACTCCCCTCTCAAGGAGCCGAGGCTGGCCGGCATTCGGCTGCGCCGACAGCCTGACGCCGCTGGCTGCGGCCATCTTCTCGATGATCTCCAGCGCGGCCTGCGGGCCCGGCACACAGTTGACGCCGACCACGTTGGCGCCCTCGGCGTGAAGGGCGCGCACCACGTCGCCCGGATCCTCACCCGCCCAGGTGCGTCCGTCACGCTGGAACGTGAGCTGCGCCACCACCGGCGCGTCGCCGCTTTCGCGCACGGCCGCCAGCGCCTCGCGGACCTCGGCCAGGGTCAGGAAGGTCTCCAGGACAATGAGATCGACGTCGGCCTCCAGGAGCGCTTCCACCTGCTCCCGGAAGGCGCGACGGGCCTGCTTCAGGCTCGTGTCGGGGGCATCTGACGAGGGAATACCGACGCCGATCGGCCCCACGGCGCCGGCGACGTAGACCGCACGTCCCGCCTTGTCCACCACCCCACGGGCAATCTCAACCGCGCGCCGATTGACCTCCGAGACGCGGTCGCCCAGACCATGGCGGTCGAGGCGGAACCGCGTCGCACCGAAGGTGTTGGCTTCGATGATCTGGGCGCCCGCATCCACGTAATCGCGATGGACGGCGGCGACCAGTTCCGGGTTCTCCAGGTTGACGGCTTCCAGGCAGGACGAGGGGGGCACGCCGCGCTCGTGCAGTAGCGTACCCATGGCGCCGTCGCAGAGAAGAACCCCCTTCTCCAGGGCCAGAAGGAAAGGGTGACTCGCCGCTCGCACCATGCTGTCCCTCCCGCCCGCCCGCCCGGGCAGTGTGCACTAGCATACATGGGCCTCGATCAGGCACGCAAGCAGAGAATCACCTAACAACGGCGATGGCGTTCCCACTCAGGAGACCCCCGGATTAGGCCGAATGGCCCCCTCAAGACGGGTAACTTGCACCATGCCGGTCAGAGCCGTACGGGATACGTTTACCCTAGGTGATGGCGAACGCGAATCACCCGAAGGACACCGTGACACGAGAGAGCAACCCCTTGGACGCGTATGCGCGTACCGCCGATGGCGTGTACGTCGTGGATGCCCGGCAGCACATCGTGTACTGGAGTCCCGCTGCCACGGAGATGCTGGGCTGGAAGGCCAACGAGGTACTAGGGCAGCGCTGCTACGAGGTCATCTCCGGCGGCGACTACGAGGGCCAGCGGTTCTGCCGCCGCAATTGCCCTACCATCACCTCGGCGAAGAAGGGCAAGCCTGTCAGCAACTACGACGTCCTCTGCCGACACAAGGACGGCCATCAGGTCTGGGTGAACATGACCATCGTCGTGCCGCCTGAGGGCGACCAAGACGTTGCCTGTGCCGTCCACCTCTTCCGAGACGTGAGCCAGCGCCGCCGCTCTGAGGAGTTCGCCCAGATGACCCTGGAGACCGTGGCGCGGTTCTCGGGCGCCGAGGAAGGCCCAGTCCAGACCGATCCGTACCCGGCGCCGCGGCCGGCTCTCACCCAGCGTGAGCTGGAGGTCCTCCGCCTACTAGCCTCGGGCGTGGCCACGGAGGACATCGCTGAGACCCTGGGCGTCAGCCGCTCCACGGCGCGCAACCACATCGAGAGCATCCTGGCCAAGTTGGGGGTTCACAGCCGGCTTCAGGCCGTCGTCTACGCCTCGCGCCGGGGTCTCATCTAGCCGACCGTCCATCACACCACAAGCAGAAGGTGGGGCCGAAGACCTGCGACGGCCTCGGGTTCGCTGCCACCTCTGATTCTCAACGGGCAATGTGGGTACTGAGCTGGTGTGACGGCGGTGCGTCAGGAGCGCGGCCGGGCGTCAACTGCCTCGAGGTCTCGCGCGAACGCTAGCTGACGCTGGCCTCCTCGGCTTCGCCCTCTGTCACCCGGTAGGCGCAGTAGCTCTCCTCCCCGACTGCGGCAGGCTCCACAGGCTCGACCTTGGCCCGCAGGAGGGTGGTCAGGAGACGCTGGTCATGGGAGCAGACCTCGGTGTGGGCGTCGGCCACGCGGCGGCACGGGCAACCGTGGCCCAACAGGTAGTAGCCATCATCTCGCTGGCGCCACTCAAACGTGAGGCCCTCGCCAGCCAGAAGGTTGGTCACCTCTTCCAGGCGTTCCTCCAGCGTCGCTCCCGTGACGCGAGGAGCAAAGGTCTGGGCCATCCGCTCCGCCATCTTGTCGAAGAGGAGCGCCGCCAGTTCGACGCCGTCGCGACCGCGCGTGTCTGTGTCATCGAGGTTGACGATCTCGTCGATGAGGCGGTTCGTGAGCCGGATGTAGGTCTTGGGGAAGAGGTCTTCACCCGCTTCGGTTAGGGAGAAGACGTAGTGGGGACGGCCCGTCTCCCGTCGCACCTGCCCAACGCTGACCAGCGAGTCGCGCATGAGGATGTCAAGGTGGCGACGGATGGTGGCCGGCGCCAGCCCGAGGAGACGTGTGAGGTCGTCGATCGTAGCCTGCTTCCGTCTCCTCAGGATCTCGAGGATCGTCTGCCGTGTGCTTTCCACTTCGTCTCACCTCCCGGTCGACCGTCGAGACGGTGGGCCGACAGAGGAAGAACCACACGGCCCGGCAAAGCCGGGCCCTGGGCTCGCCGCAAGCCCACAGTAACACTCACTCCGATGCGCTGTCAATACTTGATAGGCTTTTCATGCTATTTGAGCTAACTTATCATTGACCCGCTGTCATTCGCCGTGTTACGTTATCGTTCACTCATCGAGGTCACCGCCATGGACAGCCGAGTGTACCTGGACCACGCCGCCACGACTCCCCTCGACCCGCGAGTCCTGGAGGCGATGCTGCCCTGCCTCCACACCTTCTGGGGGAATCCCTCCGGCGTCTACCAGGAGGCACGTGAGGCGCGCAACGGCCTCGACGGCGCCCGTCGCGCGGTCGCGGAGATTCTGGGGGCCAAGGTCAGCGAGGTCGTCTTCACCAGCGGCGGGACAGAGAGCGACAACATCGCTCTCCGGGGCGTGGCGCGGGCAGCGCGAGGCCGCGGCCGCCACGTCATAACCTCCGCCGTCGAGCACCACGCTATCCTCCACACGGCCGAGGAGCTGGAGGCCGATGGCTTCCGCGTCACCTACCTCCCCGTGGACAGCACCGGCCTGGTGAGCATCACTGCTCTGGAGGAGGCGCTTGGCGAGGAAACCATCCTGGTGAGCGTCATGTACGCCAACAACGAGGTGGCGACCATCGAGCCCATCGCCGAGATGGCCCGCCTCGTGAAGGCGCGGCAGCCCCGCACTGTCGTCCACACCGACGCTGTCCAGGCGGTGGGGCCCCTCGACATCAACGTCGATCGCCTGGGGGTCGACATGCTGTCGATAGCGGCTCACAAGCTACACGGGCCGAAGGGCGTGGGCGCCCTCTACGTTCGGACGCGGACACCGTTCGAGCCGCAGCAACTGGGCGGTGGCCAGGAGAAGAACCGCCGGGCCGGCACTGAGAACGTGGCCGGTGCCGTAGGCCTGGCGACGGCCATGCGACTGGCCTACGAGGAGTCTGAGCAGCGCAACGCCCACATTCGGGCGCTACGCGACCGCCTGCTCGACGAGGTGCCGCGGCTGGTGCCCGGCACCCACGTCACCGGCCCAACTGAAGCCATGGCACGTCTGCCCAACAACTTCAGTTGTTGCTTCGAACAGGTCGAGGGAGAGGCCATCTTGGTTCAACTGGACCTGGCGGGCATCGCTGCCAGCAGCGGGTCCGCGTGTGCGGCCGGTTCGCTGGAGCCCTCCCACGTTCTCAAGGCGATGGGCGTGTCCGACGATCTGGCCCGCGGCAGCCTGCGGCTGACGGTGGGGAAGGACATCACCCAGCAGGACATCGACCACGTGCTGGCCGTGTTGCCGGGCATCGTGGAGCGCCTGCGCAGCCTGTCGCCGCTTGCCGGTTCCCATCCCAAGCCGGTCACTCCCACGACGGGGGCGCCCGCCGGTGACAGTGTCCACCAGGCATAGTGAGACGCCGATTCGCGGTTCTCACGCCCCGTCCGACGTGATAGAATATGAGCACGGGGACGAAAGGGTTCGACAGGGAACAGCGGACCTGAGTTGCAAGCCGAGGTGCCATCGCCCTCGCTAAACTGATGGCAACAAAGTAACTGGCGAACGTGAGTTTGCCCTCGCTGCCTAGGTAGGCGGCGACGTCGACCTCGACCTTCCCCCGAGGGGTTGAGAATCGGCGCCGAAAACTCGGGGTGCGGCGACCCCGATGTCGATACGGGCCGCCAAAGATCCATCGACTGGTCGGTCGGTGCCCGGCTAGCAGGAGCCCGGCCGACAAGACTCAACTGCTGGACAAGCTTGTAGCAGACTCAGGACGTTCTTCCTCTGGACGGGGAGTTCAATTCTCCCCCGTCTCCACCATCTACCCAAGCCCGTACAGACCGCTCGACGTGTATCGGCGGTCTGTACGTGATCGTACGCCACACCGGCCACCGCCGTAATTGCCAGCGTGTCAAGACCTGGGCGGTGCTGTCACGGATGGCCCTCGAGTCGGCCACAGGACTTGTGGTCCGGCAGTCCGCTCTGAGTCAGACCGCCACCTTAGGCCCGCGGCGGACACGAGATCTGGGCGCAGCAGCGTCGGCCACCGGCGTCGGGACGGATCATGCCCTGGCCCGGCTCCGCTACCGGTCTGCCTGGAGCCAGGGATGTGGTCCGACTAACATGGCGGTAGCGTTCTTCGGGCAGGTCAGGAAGGGTCAGAGCATGGAACAGAAGGACATCTACTCCGGTGACTCCATCAGTGTGAGGGTCAAGGGTTACGTGCCGTCTCCACACCCTGTCCCATATGGTCAGGACGTCAACGGCGTCTACTTCGATGGCTACCCTCAGATCGTGAAGGAGGAAGGCTCACGACCGGTCTACGACGTGAAGGTGGAGAAGGATGTGCTGGTCGCGGTCCGCGACGGCGTGCGGCTAGCGCTAGACGTCTACCGTCCCGACGTCGAGGGGGAGACATTCCCGGCAATACTCGCCTGGGGCTTCTGGGGAAAGGACTCACAGGAGGCGGTGGGCTGGTTGCATGACAAACAGCAGTCCTACTACGACAGCCCCTTCTGGGACGGGTCTCTGGAAGCCGGGAACTACTTGTATACGGTGCCGAGGGGGTATGCGCACGTGATTCCCGACCCACGAGGCATCGGTGATTCAGAGGGGTACGACGGAGTCATTGAACAGGCTCACAATCCTAATGACATCTACGACGTCATCGAGTGGATTGCGACGCAGCCCTGGTGCGATGGCAACGTTGGGATGATGGGGCCATCCTCGTATTCGATAGCGCAGCTTGAAGTAGCGAAGAACCCGCCCCCGAGCCTGAAGGCCATCCACCCGGACGAGGCCCCCGTCCTCTCCAGTGATCACTTCCACGGCATCTTCGACACCCTCGTGTACCATATCCTGCTGGGAAGACATGGCAATGACAGCCTGTGTCCCGCGCCAAACTACCCATACACGTTGAAGCAACCGCGATTGTTCAGCCTCCTCCCGAAGGAGGAACTGAAGGCCAGGCTCGAAGCGGCGCTCAATCATCCGGACATCAGGTACAACAGCAAGTGGTACTCTCAACTCAAGTACCCACTGAAACATCCCGTTGCATCGGACATTCTGTTGAACTCATTTCGTCCCATGCCGGTGGATGCAGAGCTCGAGAAGATCACGCTTCCGATGTATATCGGTACTCCTTGGGTCAATCGGTTCTATAACTGGGGAACCTTCGAGGCGTTCCAAAAGGCAAGTACGCCCGACAGGCAAAAGAAGCTGATCGTGTATCCGCCTGGCTTTCCACCGCGACCGTACTGCCAGTACCACGATGAGATCATCAGGTGGTGCGACTACTGGCTCAAGGGAATAGACACGGGGATCATGGATGAGCCGTCGGTCAAACTGTTCGTAATGGG
>DAOULP010000130.1:0-22847 GCA_034420175.1 Dehalococcoidia bacterium
CCTGGCCTACGGCGCCCTGGGCGGTGTCCTCATCTTTCTCCTCTGGACGTACATCACGGCCAGCATTCTCCTCTTTGGCGCCGAGCTGGCCGCGGAGTATCCGCGTGTGAGGGCTGGCCTCTACGCCGACGCCGGAGGGCCTGGCCGTCCGCTGAGGCAGCAGGCGTTCGACGCGGTCAAGGGCCTCTTCGTCCGCCCCGAGCCGGAGTCAGCGAGCCCAGCCCCCGAGGAGAGGAAGCAGATCGAGGCGGAGAAGTAGAGCGGCGGCGGGCTAGTGGTGCGGCGGGGACCGGGGTCGGTTGACAAGAGCCCAGCCCGCCGAAGATGACGCCGTTCACCCTGAGCCTGTCGAAGGGCGAGCGGTCTTGGGGTCCACTCGTGGTTCCTGAGGGCCGCTCGTGGTTCGACAAGCTCACCACGAGCGGCTTGCCTCGTTTGTCAGTGCCCTGCTAGGTGCTGCGTCGCTGGACCGCCAGCGTCGCCTCTTGACCGTCCAGCGTGTGCGTCTCGGTGTGGGCGTCCGACGGCGGGTCACCCTCGACCAGCTCAAGCGAGAGCGTTTCCTGGCGCACGTAGTCGGCGAAGCTGTCCATCACCCTTCGCAGGGCGTCGCCGCCGCGGTAGTAGGTGACGATGCGGTCGGCGATGTCGAAGCCGGCGTTGCGGCGCATCGTCTGGAGGCGGTGCACCACCTCCCGCGCCAGGCCCTCGTCCGCCAGCTCTGGCGTCAGCTTCGTGGCAACGACCGCCATGTAGCCGGCGGCCTCCCCCGAGGCGTAGCCCTCACGGTCCACGCTAGTCACGAGCACGTCCCCGGCTGTGAGCTCCCAGCCATCGATGCGGACCGGCTGGCCAGAGGCGACGGCTCGCGCCACCGATGCCGGGTCGGCGCGGCGCAAGGCGTCCTGGATAGCGGCGACCTCGGCACCGTAGCGGGGGCCTAGCACCGACAGGTCGGGCTTCACCTCGTGCGTCAGGAACTCCTCTTCACTGTCGACGACCGAGAGGTCCTTCACGTTCAGCTCGTCCAAGACCAGGGGCCGTAGCCGCGACAGGGCCTCCTCCTCGGCGCGAGCCCTCAGCTTGACGTACACCGTCGAAAGCGGCTGGCGTATCTTGACGCCGGCCTTGCTGCGCGCCGACCGCCCGAGGCTGACGATGCGCATCACCAGTCGCATGTCCTCGGCCAGCCGCTCGTCCACCTGCGAGAGGTCAGCCTGAGGCCAAGAGGAGAGGTGGACGCTCTCCGCTGCATTGCCATCGACGGACCGCACCAGGTTCTGATACATCTCCTCGGCGAGGAACGGCGTGAACGGAGCCAGCAGGTGGCAAACGGTGACCAGGCAGCGGTAGAGGGTGTCGTAGGCGGCGCGCTTGTCCGCGTCATCCTCGCTCTTCCAAAAGCGACGGCGGCTGCGGCGCACATACCAGTTCGAAAGGTCTTGGACGAAGGCCTGGATGGCGCGGGCCGCCTCCGTGGGGTGGAAATCCTCCAGGTCGCGGGTCACCCCATCGATGAGCTGGTTCAGCTCCGAGAGGACCCAGCGGTCCAGCTCCGAGGGTTCGGCAGCCTCGCCCTGTGCGGGCTGGTAGCGGTCGAGGATCGCGTATGTGGCGAAGAAGGAGTAGGTGTTCCAGAGCGTAAGGACGAACTCGCGCCGGACTTCGTCGCCGGTGTGCCAGCCGAAGTTGAGGTTGACCGCGGGGTTGTGGCGGAAGAAGAGCCAGCGCATGACGTCGACGCCCATGCGGTCGGCCGCGTCCTCAAACCAGATGGCGTTGCCCTTGCTCTTGTGCATCTCCTCGCCTTGCTCATCCCGTAGTAGGGCGTAGCTGAAGCAGGCCCGGAACGGCTCCTGGTTCTCGAGCGCCGTGCTCATGGCGAGCAGCGAGTAGAACCAGTTGCGGAACTGGCCTGGGAAGCTCTCGGAGATCCAGTCGGCAGGGAACCACTGGCGCCAGTAGTCGCGGTCCTGTCGATAGCGCAGAGTGGAGAAGGGGACGATGCCGGCGTCCAGCCAGGGGTTCCCGACGTCCCTGATGCGGGAGACTGTCTCGCCGCACTGCCGACAGCGGATCTTGACGGCGTCGATCCAGGGCCGGTGAGGCGAGTGGCCTTCGAACTCCTCCCAGCCCTCGACGGCGCGCTCGCGCAGATCCTCCTCGCTGCCCATCACCTCCACCTGACCGCAGGCGCACTCGTAGATCGGCAGGGCCAGGCCGTAGTAGCGCTTTTTCGAGATCATCCAGTCGTCCATGTTGGCCAGCCAGTCGAGCTCGCGGGCCAGCCCGAACTCCGGCACCCAGCGGATCTTTCGCGTCACGTCGGCGATGAGATGGCGGAGCTTGTCCATGGAGATGAACCACTCCTCCACCAGGCGGAACACCAGCTCGCTGTCGCAGCGCCAGCACACGGGGTAGCGGTGCGTGAAATCCTCCGTACGGTACAGGAGCCCCTTCCTCGCCAGGTCTTTGAAGATGTCCTCGGTAACGTCGCTGACGTTGCGACGCTCCAGCCAGCCAAGGCCCGACACGTAGTTGCCGAACTCGTCGATGGGGGCGACGGTGGACAGGTCGAATTCCTTGGCCAGCGCCAAGTCCTCGGCGCCGCAGCCGGGCGCGATGTGGACGACACCGGTGCCCTCGGTCTCGCCGATGTCCTTCCAGGCGATGACCCGATGGACGACTCCTTCCTGGGCCGGCAGATCGTCGAACGGGCCGTGGTAGGTCAGGCCGAGAAGCTCCTTGCCAGGGACCTCGCCCAGCACCTCGTAGTCGCCGTCCAGCGCACCGACGGCGGCCTTCGTCAGGTAGTAGACCTCGTCGCCCTGGCGCACGCGGGCGTAAGTGAAGTCGGGGTGGACGGCGGCGGCCGTGTTCGAGGTCAGGGTCCACGGGGTCGTCGTCCAGACGAGCAGCGACTCGCCCGGCCTCTCGATCAGGGGGAACTTGAGATAGACGGTGGGGTGCGTCAGTTCCTTGTAGCCCTCGGTGACGATCTCGTGCTCGGAGAGCCCCGTCGCGCAGCGGGGGCACCAGGGCATGACGTCGTGACCCTTGTAGAGCCAGCCCTTCTCGTGGCACGTCTTCAGGAAGTGCCAGATGGTGTAGTTGTTCTCGTCGGAGTAAGTGTAGTAGGAGTTGTCCCAGTCCATCCAGTAGCCGAGACGGATGGACTGCTCCGTCTGAACCGCGGAGAACTTCCGCACCCGCTCCTTGCAGGCCTCGACGAAGCGGGCGATGCCGAAGTCCTCGATATCCCGCTTGGAGGTGAACCCCATCTCGCGCTCCACCTCGACTTCGATCCAGAGGCCCTGGCAATCGAAGCCGTTCTGGTAGCGCTGGCGAAAGCCCTGCATGGTCTTAAAGCGCTGGTAGAGGTCTTTGTAGGCCCGGCCCCAGGCGTGGTGGACGCCCATAGGGTTGTTGGCCGTGATCGGGCCGTCGATGAAGGACCAGTTCTTGGGAGAGGCGTCGTTGTGGTGGAGGTACTTCTCCACCATGTCCTGCTCCTCCCACCAGCCCAGCATCTCGCGCTCCAGGGCCACGAAGTCGACCTTTGTGGCGACAGGCTTGAACATGACCTTCACCTCAATCAAGAAGGCCCGCCCCGCGAAGGGACGGGCCTCAGCCCGCGGTACCACCCTACTTGTCCGCCCGACCCCACTGGAGTCGTCGGCGGACCGCTCCTCCGGGACACGCCCCCGTTCCCCACGGGTTGATGCCCCTGCCCCTGCTAACGGTGGGCGTTCCGGCCGAGCCTACTGGGAAGGAACTGGGAACTCGCTGGGGAGCCACCTGGTTCCCAATTCCTGGTTCCGAGTTCCTCCCGTTCAGTCGGCGGCTCGGGAGGGATTTTCGGCCGGTGCCTCCGCGCCCGCTTCCACCTTCATCCGCCTGTGGCGGAACACCGGGCTCGCTGGGCGGTGCCTTCCGGCCTACTCGTCTCCGTCGCAGCCTTCTCGCTGTCGTTGAGTGTATGGGGCTGGCCGGCGCTATGTCAACGATCGGGTTCCCCTATCCCCAACGGCGGGCGGCCGACATGTACAACTCCCGCAGCCGGGCACCCTGTTCCTCCGACAGCAGCTCTCCGAAGAAGGCCAGCCGGTCGTCCAGGTACGCCTCGGCCGAGGTGGAGTCCACCACGTCGTCGCTGGCGGCTGCTTCGGCGAGCAGGCCCCGGGCCAGGCGCTCCAGCCTTTCGTCGACAAGCGCCCGAAGACGGTCGATACCGATGGCCTCTACTCCAGCGCGGCCGCCACCGAAATACGCCTTCCGCAGCTCCTCGTCCCCCAAGAGCCGGGCTAGCTGAGCGAGTTGAATCGGGCTGGGCGTCTCCGTCATCGGACGGTCCCACCTACCTGGTGTGGGGTACCTGCAAGAGTGAGAGCCGGCCACCGCGGCCGGCTCCTGCCCATCCGGACGTGGCACGTGTCCTACGTCGTTTCTTGCTGGCGAATCTTCGTGTAGCAGGCGCTGCAGTACACGGGCCGGTCACCACGCGGTACGAAGGGCACTTCGGTCATCATGCCGCACTCGGCGCAGGTGGCGGGATGCATCTGCCGCGGCGTCTTGCCACCGAAACTCGCGGACACGCCGTAGCGGACGTACCCTTCCTCTTCCTCCAGGGTGCGCATGGACTTGCGCGCCGAGCGACAGGAGGGACAGCGCGCGGGCTCGTTCTGAAGTCCCTTGGCCGCGTAGAATTCCTGCTCACCGGCCGTGAATGTGAAGTTGCCACCGCAGTCGCGGCACACCAGAGTCTTGTCCGCAAACGCCAACGCTATCGCCGTCCTCTCCCCGTCTCGGGACAATAAATTGCGGTCGTCCGACGAATCGGGTACGACCGCTTGCACCGGGCCAGCCCCGCTTCCAACATGATTATACGATCGCTACTCTCCGTCAGGCAAGCCAGATCACGCTCCTAGGCTTGGCCCGTGCGCAAGGCCGGTATGCGCCGCAGAAGGGCGCTCAGTTCGTCGCTCCGCAGCAGATAGGCCACAAGGACGTATACGCCGGCGCCGATGAGCCCGCCGCCCACCAGGGTCACAAAGGCGTCTCCCAGGCGGCCGGTGTTGAGATGGCCGGAGACCTCCACCAACACCACGAAGAGGCCCATCATCTCCACCATGAGGAGTATTGCCCCGGCCATTCGCGTCACGGAGTACACCACGTGCCCCTCGTCGAGGCCGCCCATGCGCCGGCTGAGGGCGCGAAAGAGCAGGAAGAACTCGACAATGCTGGCCAGGGACATGGCCAGGGCCAGTCCGCGCACCTCCAAAGACATGCCCACAACCAGGATGAGACAGAAGACCAGGTTCAAGACCATCGAAAGTACGGCGAAGGCCACCGGCGTGCGGGTATCGCCCAGGGCGTAGAAGCCGCGGCTCAGGATCTCGATGCCTCCCAAGGCGAACAGGCCTATGGAGTAGAAGACGAGCGCCGAGACCGTGACGCTCGTGGAGGCGGCGTCGAAGGCGCCACGCTGGAAGAGGAAGGTCACCAGGGGCTCGCCCAGGAGCATGAGCCCCACGCTGGCCGGCAGGGTAAGGAAGAGGATGAGCCGCAGGGCGCTGGAGACGGTCCAGCGCATCTCGTCCGATCTCTCCTGCGCCGCCTGGTCGGCCAGGGTTGGAAACAGGGCGGTGCCGATCGCCATGCCGAATACGCCGAGCGGCGTCATGACAATGAGCCAGGCGTAGTTGGCGGCGGAGATGGCCTCGTCGCTGATCGTCGAGGCGAAGTAGATGGCGATGAGGAGGTTGAACTGCCAGGCCGCCAGCCCCAGAACGCGAGGCAGCATGAGGCGGCCCACCTCTCGCACCGCCGGGTCGCGCCACTGCGCCACCGGGTTGTAGCGCATGCCCACCCGCCACAGCGCCGGAAGCTGGATGGCCAGGTGTAGCAGCGCCCCAACGACAACGCCCGCCGCCAGGACGCGCACGTTGTGGGAGACGAGGGCAGCAACGATGATCGACAGATTGTAGAGCATGGGCGCGATGGCGGGGAACAGGAAGTGACGGCGGGCGTTGAGAATGCCCATGAACATGCCGCTGACTGCGAAGAAGATGGGCGAGAGGAGCATGATCCGGGTCAGGTCTACCGCCAGCGAGCGCAGCTCGGATTGGCGGCCCGTCTCTTCGCCCAGACCCGGCGCCATGATCGGCACAAGCCATGGCGCCAGCAAGATGGCCAGAAGGGCGAAGACCACGGTGGCGATGGCGATCAGGTTGAGGACGGAGCTGGCCAGCCGCCAGGCTTCCTCCTCGCCACGATTGGTGAACTGTCTGGCGAAGGTGGGGATGAAAGCGCTGGCCAGGGTGGCGCCGGCCAGCAACTGGAAGATGAGGTCCGGGAGACGGAAGGCGACCCAGTAGGCTCCCAACTCGGGGCTGGTGCCGAAGCTGTCCGCTATGGCGACGCTGCGCACCACCCCCAGTAACCGGCTACCGAGGAAACCCGCCGCCACGATGACGGCGGCCCCGGCGACGCCGGACCAGAGGGCCGAGGGCCTGTCGCTCTCCAAGTCTCCCGCCACCGCCGATTCGAAAATCGGCCCATTATAGCACGCACCCGCGGCCCCCTTCGGACGCTCTCGCAACGCAGAGTGAAGCCGTCTCCTTGATGCCGCTGAGCCCGCACCATTATGCATCCGGCAGCTCCGGCGCAGGGTGCCGCGGCTCCCCCGCTGGACAGTAGCAGCCGCTGCCGGTAACATACCTCCCAGACCGTTCAGGAAAGGAGAGCCTTGGCTCACTCTCGCTCCGCCGAGAAGCGACACCGCCAATCCCTCAAGCGCCGCGACCGCAACCGGTCCGCTCGCAGCGCCACGCGTACGCAGGTCACCAAGGCCCGAAGTCTCATCGAGGCCGGCACGCTGCCCGAAGCTGAGGCCGCCGTACGAGAGGCCGCCAGCGTACTAGACCGGGCTCAGAAGAAGGGCGTGATCCACGCCAGGAACGCCGCGCGCCGCAAGTCACGGCTCACGGCCCGCTACAATGCCGCCCTAGCCACAGCCGTCCCCGAGGTAGAGGCGCCGCCCCCGGCCGAGGAGCCTGTCAAGACCGGTCGCCGCCGACGCCCCAGTCGCAAGACGGCCGAGAAGCCCTCGGCCCGTGCAGCCAAGGCGCCCGCCGCCGCCAAGAAGCGCACCACCACCCGCAAGACGCCGACCAGGAAGAAGAAAGAGGACAAGAAGGAGTAGCCTCCTCCCTCCCCGCCCCGTCGTGCGGGCCGCCGAGTCCCTGCGCTGGCACGCCCTGACTGAGACCCCTGCACTGGACCCCCCCCGGACATCACGACCGACCGCACGCAACCGTGCCCGGCGGTTCACTTCACGGCTGCCACCGCCCGCGGTGCTGCTGGCCGGCATTCTGGTTGGGGAAGGGGCCAAGAGAGCTGAGGAGTAAAGACGGGCCGGTGGAGGGTGGGAGCAACGGCCTCTGCCGGGTGTCGAGCCCTACGGTTACTGGCTCTCCGTCTCCACGCTGGCGGCCGTCAATCGATCCAAGCTGATATCCACACCCACGATGAGGACGATGTCTGCCTCGCTGGTGTTGAGGGCCACGTCTTCGGCAGCGGCGGATCGGACGCGGTCCGCGGACAAGCCAAGCCATTCTGCCAGCCTCTCGGCGGTGTAGCGCTTGCCCGTATAGTCGACGATTGCTGACGGCAGAGCCAGGTCTTGTTCCACGGCGTTCGAGGTCAGCAGGGAAGAGCGCGGAAGGCCAAGGCCCACAAGATAGTCGACCACGCGAGAGGCGAGGCCGGGTTCGCCGGTGCCGTTCTGCACTTCCACCAGCGCGTCCTCGCCCAAGAGCTGCTGATCGAAGAAAAGCGCCTCGACGATCTGATCGATTCCCTCCGGCGCCGCCATCAGCACCGCCGCGCCCTCGGGCGTCATATACGGGACGGTGGCGGGACCCAGGGACACGGCCACTATCCGCTCGGGGGGGATGCCGGCGGCCAGACTAGCAAGGCCAGGAACTCGCGTGTCATTGATGTTGGTGTCAACGGTGTCCTTGTACTGCCCCCAGAGATCTAGAGCCTTGGTGACGACGTTCAGTTTGAGGCTGAGGGCCTTGTCTATCACGGCGAAGATGACCCGCTGCTGCCGCTGGATGCGGTCCAGATCGCTGGACCCGCGACGGATGCGCGCATAGGCCAGAGCGCGGGCACCATCCATGTGCTGGATTCCAGGCTCGAACTCTTGCGGATCGTAGTCGCCGGGCAGTTCCGACTCCGAGTAGAGATCATCACGCAGGTATGTGGGGACATCCACTTCGATGCCGCCCAGGGTGTCGATGATCTCCTTGAACCCCTCGAAGTCAATGACCACATAATCGTCGATTTCGATGCCAAGGAGATGCTCCACCGTAGCGATGGCCAGGGCGGGTCCGCCGCCGTCATACTCATTGACCTCGCCCAGCACGTAGGCGACGTTGACGCGTTCCTCCAGGTAGCCGTTGCCGTCCTTGGTGGGGATCTCCACCCACAGGTCGCGAGGGATGCCCAGGATTCCGGCTGTCTTGCCCTGCGGATCCACCGTCATGACGAACATGGTGTCGGTGCGGGTCGGGGCATCGCCTTCGCGGGGCCGCCGATCCAGACCCATCACCAGGACGTTGATGCGGGACTCAATTGAGCCGGGGCCCTCAGGCTCGCCACTGTCGACTCCCGGGAGCTTGCTCAGACCGGTTGTGAGCCGTAGCGGGTTGCCGGGGAACAGAACCTCATCGACCTGGGTGGCGACTACCAGAGAAGTGTAGAAGGCGCCGACGGCGAGAAGCACAACGACCACGGCGATGAGCAACCGCTGGCCGAGACGCCCGCGCGAGGGCGGCTGTGGGGGTGGTTCCGCCTCTGGGAAAGCCTGTTCGACCACTCTGCTGAGCGTAGCCTCGGCGCTCGGCCAGTGTCAAGCTATGCACCGCCCGCGGGGCGCGGTTGACCGAGGGCATCCGCAGTCTATATAGTCCCGGTGGGGCAAGCTCCTCCCTGCGATAGCTTCGTCATGGCTGAATTGGGCAAAGCCCTCTTTCAGGCTCGAGTGGGCCGCGGCCTGACCATCGAGGACGCGGAGCGCGACACTCGCATCTCCAAGCGGTACCTGGAGGCCCTGGAGCGAGAAGACTTCTCGGCCTTCCCGGCTCCGTTCTACGCGCGCGCCTTTCTCCGCACCTACGCCCAGTACCTGGGCCTGGACGCCGCCCAGCTCCTGGCTGCCCTCCCCCATGCCCGCCTGGATCCTGAGGTGACACCCCTTCCCGAGATCAGCCGTCCCACCGCGCCCGGGCTGTCGTTCAACTGGGTCGTCGCAGGCATAGTCATCCTCTTCCTCATCGCCGCCGGCCTCCTCCTTGCCCGGACCGGCTCCAACGGTGATGGCAGCAGCCTCATCGCCGGCCAGCCCACCGCGACTCCCGCCGTCGAGGGCGTTGTCGAGGCGCCGCCTCCACCGGTGGAGCCCACGGTGGAGTCAACGCCCGACGAAGCCATCTCTGTCGAACAGCCCCAGGGCCGCGCCATTGAGCCGACCGCTCCGGGCCTCGTCCCCGACTTCGACGGGAGCGCCCTTGACGCCGCCCTTGCCGTCCTCCGCGACAAGGGCATGAAGTACGTGGTCATCGAGGTGGAGAACCGCGATGTCCCGGACGGGCTCGTCTTCGACCAGAGCCCGGCACCCGCCACCGAGCTCAAGGACGACGAATCCGTAACGCTGGTCGTGAGCCGCGGCGGTCGCTAGAGGCGCTGCATGCGCTATCACCTGGTGACCCTCGGCTGTCCCAAGAACGTTGCCGACTCCGACAAGCTGGAGGCGCTCCTGCGAGAGGGCCGCCACGAGCCCACCGATCGACCTGCGCGGGCCGGGCTTGTCGTGGTGAACACCTGTGGCTTCCTGGAGGCGGCACGAGAGGAATCCATCAACGTCATCCTCGGCCTGGCCGTGCACAAGCGGCCGGGCCAGAAGCTGGTGGTGGCAGGGTGTCTGTCGCAGATACACGCCCGTCAACTTCGCCAGGAGATCCCGGAGATCGACGCCCTCTTCGGCGTCGAGGCCTGGGAGAAGGTGGCGAACCTCGCCGGCACTGAGGACCGTCCTCCTCGGTCTGGCGCGCCGGATGGTCAAGCCACCAGTATCATGCTGGAGACCCCACAGAGGTCACGACCCAGCGCCTATCTCAAGATCTCCGACGGCTGCAACGCCCACTGCGCCTTCTGCACCATCCCCCGCATCAAGGGGCGGCTGCACAGCGCCGAGCCCCAAGCCTTGCTCGCCGAAGCGAGACGGCTGGCTGACGAGGGGGTGCGGGAGCTGGTGCTGGTCGCCCAGGACTCCACCGCCTACGGCCGCGATCGCGGGCAGCCCGACGGCCTCCCCGATCTGCTTGAGCGCCTGGCGGGCGCCGTGCCGCAGGTTCCCTGGATACGGGTCATGTATGCCTATCCCGGTCACGTGAGCGCGCGCCTGGTCCAGACCATGGCCTCGCTGCCTCAGGTCTGTGACTATCTTGACATTCCCCTCCAGCACGCCAGTCCCGCCGTCCTCCGGCGCATGCGCCGGCCCAGCAATCTCGACCACATACGCCGGATGTTCGCCAACCTGCGCTCCGCCGTGCCCGAAATAGCACTGCGCACGACGTTCATCGTCGGTTGCCCGGGAGAGACGGAGGCCGAGTTCAAGCAGATGCTGGCCCTCGTGCGCGAGATGCGCTTCGACCACGTGGGCGCCTTCATCTATTCGCCGGAGCCGGGCACCTCAGCGGCGCGAGCCCCCGACCAGGTGCCTGACGCCCTGAAGCGCCGACGCTACCGGCGTCTGATGCGAGCCGCTCAGGAGGTGTCGCTGGCCCGTAACCGCGAATGGGTGGGGCGGGAACTCACTGTGCTGGTGGAATCGGAGGCGGCCGGCGACCGACATCGGCCGGGCGCGGAAGAGGTCTTCGCTGGGCGCTCCTACCGTGACGCGCCGGAGGTGGACGGACTGGTGCTGGGTCCCGGTCAACCGTCCACGGGCTCCATGGTTCGAGTCCGTGTCGAGAGCGCCCTTCCCTACGACCTCTGGGGCAGCCTGGTCCAGTCCTGCAATACGGCCTGACAATCAGCGAGGCCGGCCCGCTACGGACCGGCCTCGACATCTGCTGGTTCTGCCGGCTACAGAGCCTGGAGCACCTCCATCTCCTGATCCAGGAGCTCGGCGTCCAGGCGGCTGCTGGCGATGAACTTCACCACGTTGGTGAGCACCTCAGCAGCGTGGCCGCCGCTGTTCGACACGCAACTGATCCCCAGGGAAGCGATCTGCCAGCTTTCGTTGTCGTCGATCTCGGCGATGGAGACGTTGTACTTGTTGCGAACGCGGCTAGTGACGGACTTGACCAACTGCCGCTTGCCCTTCAGGGAATCGTTCTCGGGCAGCCGCAGAGTGATGCGACAGGCTCCGACGGTCATTGCTGCGTCTCCTCCGGCACCTGGCGCTCCTCCTGCGGCAGGGGCGGCAGGTCCTGGGGGGTCTCCAGGCCGAAGTGCTCGAGGAAGCGGACGGTTGTTCCCAAGAGAGCCGGACGCCCCGGCGTGCTGGCTCGACCTGTCTCCGCGATCAACCCCCGGCTAATGAGAGTGGATACCGAGTGATCCGAGTTCACTCCACGAATGGCGTCGATGCCGGCGCGCGTGATGGGCTGCCGGTAGGCAATGATGGCGAGGGCCTCCAGGGCCGCGTGGGACAGACGCTGGTGGTGGTCCATACCCAGCAGTCTCTCCACGTACGGGGCGGCATCGGGATCCGTCACCATCTGGACGTAGAGTCCGTCGCGCTGGATGCGGACGCCCCGCTCGCGGCACTCAGCCGCCAGGCTCTGCACCGCGTCGTCCACCTGCGCCGTCTCGACGCGAAGGGCGCGAGCGAGCACCCCCACATCGATGGGACCGTCGGCCACGAAGAGAAGGCTCTCCAGCACAGCCGTGAGCTTCTCAGCGGGGGGCGGCTGTAGCCTAGCCATGTCGGCCTCGTGCACCGCCCTTCACAGAATCGAGAGAAATCTGGCGGGCAGCGCTCACGTCTTCGCCTGCTCCTCCTGGCCCTGGTCCTCACCCTCCGCCGCCGTCTCTCCGGCGGGCGCGCTCTCCTCGTCGACCGCCTCCGCTGTCTCAGGGGTAGCCTGCGGTTCCGTCTCCTCCTGGGCTGCCGCTTCCGGCTCCTCCGGCGGTAGAGGCGGAGAGGATGGGCTCTTGCCCGTCGCCCCCACCAGTCGCAGCTCCGAGTAGCGGAGGTTCAGGCGAGGGGGACGTGCCATCTCCACGCTGAGTCGATTGGCCAGCAGGTTGTCCACGGCTCGACAAGCCTCCTCTGAGGTGAGGGCCAGGTTGGTGTCCGGGTCCACATGCAGTTCCAGGTCTACCTCCACCGCCTTGCCCCGAGCGGCCACGGCGGCCTTGACCTGGCTGACATGCGGCACGGTCGACAGCTCCGCCTGGAGGCGCTGGGCGATGGCGTCCGTCGACAGCAGGACATCGCCGGCCTGCACGTCGCGGACAGGCACCCGCCCGGCCTCCGCCGGGGTCAGCTCGGCAATGATCACGACCACGGCAAGGAGCGCCACCACCAATCCGCCCAGCGTGAGGATCACTCGGGAGCCGTTGTCTTCGGAATGATCATCCAGGAATTCGACGAAGTCGAACAGACGGTCGACACTGTCGGCGGCGGCCGCCCACGTGAAGAGGACGACCAGCGCAACGGCGAACATGACGAGGAGGGCTCCCAATAGGATGATCAGGCGGTTGGCGATATCCATGCTTCCCTCCTCGCGTCCGGGCCGTCTGCGTGTCAGACGAGTTCTCCCCAGAGGCCTTCTTGTTCCATGCTTTGGGCCGGCCAGCCAGGCCCGCCGGCAGAGTGAGCGTCGCTGGCAATGCGGGCGGGCAGAATACGGTTCCGCAAGTTGGCGTCACTGCGGGTGAGGACTCGCATGTAGTTGCCTGTTAGGCCCTCCCACACCGTGCCACCCTGGGCTGCCCGCTCCCTCTCCCAGAGCACGGGCATCACCCGGCCCTGATGGCGTGCCTCGAAGTCGGCACGGAGGTCTCGCGCCAGAGACAGAAGTCGCCGCGTGCGCGTGCGCTTCACAGACTCCGGCACCTGGTCGCCCATGGACGCCGCCGACGTCCCCGGTCGCCGCGAGTAGGGGAAGACGTGCATCCGGGCGAAGCGAGCCTCGCGGCAGAAGTCGCAGGTCTGGTGAAAGTCAGCGTCAGATTCTCCTGGGAAGCCCGCCATGACGTCGGTCGTGACAGCGGCGTCTGGAAGGCGGTCCCGGATCAGGGCCAGGGCACTCCGGAAATCCCCGGCCGTGTAGCGACGGCGCATCCGCGCTAGGAGGGCGTCGCTCCCACTCTGCAGGGCCAGATGGAAGTGCCGACACAGGCGCGGGCTCTCCCACAGCGATAGCAACTCCGGCGTGATGTCCCGGGGCTGCAGCGACGACAGCCGTAGACGCGGCACCGTCGTGGCCGCCAGCAGGGCTCGGAGCAACACTGCCGGACCGGAGCCGTCCATCCCGTCCCCCCTGTGGGCGCCGATCTGGGTGCCGGTCAGCACCACCTCCTGCACACCTTCCTGTTCTCGGGCCTGCACGGCGCCCACTACCTCTTCGATGGGCACGCTGCGCTCGCGGCCCCGCGTTCGAGGGACAACGCAGAAAGCGCAGACGTCGTTGCAGCCCTCCTGCGCTCTGACGAACGCCCTCGTGCGCAGCGAGCCTCCAAGGTCCCCATCTCCAGCACATGGGCCATCCGACAGCCGAGCCGTCCAGCAGGCCAGGAGCCGCGACGCCGCGGATGACTTCTCATGGTTCCCCAGGATCAGTGCGGTGCCGGCGGCGCCGCGCAGAGCGGGCCCACCGCCCTCCACACCGCAGCCGGTGACGATCACCGGAGCCTCGGGCGACAGCCGGCGGGCCAGTCGGGCTAGGTGGCGCGCCTTGCGGTCGGCGACGTGGGTGACTGCGCATGTGTTGATGACGAAGCCGTCGGCGGCGGCGGGTCGATCCACGACCTGGCAGCCCGCGGCCAGCAGGTCGCGGGCGATGGCCTCAGAGTCCGCCTGGTTGAGCTTGCAGCCCAGGGTGAGGACGGCGACGCGACGTATCGGCTGGCTCTCGTTACCCATAACAATGACGAGCCGGCAGTGGCTCGCCCTCATGATACCGGAACGAGTGTCCCTGTCAATCGAGTTGAGGGGCGGGGGCGGCCTCCGCCAGAGGCGGAACTGCCTCTGGCGGAGGGTCTGCCCGCTGACGCTGGCCGCCGCCGGGCAGAGGCTGGACTTCTGGCCGCCCCGCGGAGAGGGGAGACCCGGAGGTCAAGAGTGGGGACCCGGATGAGGTGCTTGTGGCGCTACACCAGAGCCGAGGGCGCCGCTTCCGAGAGCCGGGCCTCTCACAGCGGCGCCCCGGCGCGGGACCGCAGATTCTACGTGGCGCGCCGTTGCCGGCCTCGCCACACCCAAGCGACCACTGCTCTCCGGCTAGCAGCGGGTGAAGCCGCAGATCGGGCAGCACACGCAGCCCTCACCGTGCACCAGGGGCCCTCCGCAGTCCGGACAGCGTATGCCCCTCATGAGACCCTTCGTCGCGCTCTTCCGCATTCCGAGACCTCCAAACGAACACCTGTTCTATAGCTGCTGCCCTAATGAATAGCAGAACATGCGTTCTTTGTCAAGGGGGTTCAAGGGCGAAATGCAGAAATAACGAGTCAGTTGCCGGGGGCTTGGACGGGGGTGTGGGAAGGGGACGCTAGCCGGACGACAGCCAGTTCATGAGCTCGCGGATTCGGCGCGCCGCCCAACTGGCCCTATCCGGGTCCATGAAGATGAGGAGCCCGACGATGAGAATAGCCAGACCTATCTCAGCCACGGCACCAGCCTACCAGAGACGGCCACCGGTCACAAGCCCGGCCCCGGCCAGCGCCGGCCACGGCGGCCTACCGGCCACAGGCGGCGTGCGCGCTCTGAGACCCGGGCGACGGCACCGACGGCCTTCCCCAGGGCGATGGACAGGTGCGCTATCGTACGAGCCAGCGCCCGTGCCACGCTGGTCAGCGCCGCCAGGAGGCCGGGTATGGAGGCCATCTCTTCACCGGAGAAGTGCAAAGATGTCCCCGGCGCGGGTTCCTCGTTGACGGACCGGCCCTCCAGGGCGACCATCAGCTCGTCGGCCTCGGCGGCGCTAATCTGGCCCCGCTCCAGCATCTCCAAGACCCGCCGTCTCTCAGCCGCTCGCGTGCTGTCGCTGAAGCTGTCCATGCCTCACCCCGGGCACCGGTTTCGGCGCCCGCCTATGATGGCCCGCCCGGCGGGGGCTCCGGAGGTCGCGGCCGTGACGGAGCCGACCCCCCCTCGATCACGATCTCTACCCGTTCGCCGCGACGGTCGTCGGTCACGTCAACGATCGTGCCCTTGGCGCCGGCGCGGGCCGCTTCCTCGAGGCCGCGGATGGGGCGGCCGGTAGCGAGAGCGGTAAGGCGACGGAGCCATCTGCGTCCCAGGGCCCCAGTGGGGATTAGCACGTCTGTCTTCACGCGTCCGGACCGCAGGTCGGTAATGCGGATGTGGAGCCGGGGTGCCCTGTCGCCCCCGGGGCCCACCCGCGCTTGGGAGGACGGCACGTCGAGGGCAGCCAGCAGCTCGTCGGCTTCGGCGGCCGTGATCTTGCCCTGCTCCAGCATCTCCAGGATTCTTCGTCGCTCTTCGTCCACTGCCCTCTCCAAGACCGGTCCGGCCTAGTGGTTGGGGGCGCCGGCCAGTGTGGCGCGGCCGGTTTCACGGTCGAGGCGCATAGCAGCCCGCGCCAGTGCGGAGGCGAGCCGGGCTCGCACAGGTCGTTTGGACTCCTCCGCGAGCATTCGCCGAGCAGTGGTCGTCTTTGCCAGGCGGTCCTGCTCGGCCGCCCTCTGCTTCACCATGATATCCAACAAGAGGTAGCTGTCCATCACGCAGCTCCTTCCATCGTTTGTCGGTGCCCTACAGCTCGCGAAGCCGGCGCGCCGCCTCCGATGCGGAGAGTCGCCCCTCCGAGAGCTCGTCCAGGATCTGCCGACGCATCTCCTGGGCCTCCTCTTCCATCGGCCCGGCCTCGTAGCCCAGGGCGGTGATGACTTCGTTCAGCCGCGCCACCACCGTCGGGTAGGAGATGCCGAGGTCTTCCTCTACGTCCTTTATCTTGCCCCGGCACTTCAGGAAGACATCGACGAAGTTCATCTGCTCAGGGTTGAGCTTGAGGAACCGGCCAAGCTGGAAGTCGCCCTCCAGCGACGTGCCACATCCGTGGCAGTGCAGGCGTGCCACCCTCATCTCTTCTCCGCATACCGGGCAGGTGCCCACTATTCGGCTCATCTGTCTCTCCACCGGTCCCGGACAGAGGCCCTTCTGTGCGGATAACCGGCCCTGTCCTCAATGGTCTCAAGTACGACATTGATATTATTAAGTACCAAGTTGAGTTTGTCAACCCCTCTGGCCGCTTTTTCTTGCAGATTGTCGCCTGGGACGATATGATGGCGGCGGGCCTCCATTCCGAACGCTCAACGAGGTCACATGCGTCTCCTCATCGCTCCCCAGGAGTTCAAGGGCAGCCTCTCCGCCGCCGAGGCCGCCCACGCCATGGCGGAAGGCCTGCGGCGTGCCCTGCCTGACGCCGAGCTGGACCTGGCGCCGATGGCCGACGGCGGGCCAGGCACCGTCGAGGCCCTCGTGGAGGCAGGCCGCGGACATCGTCTGACGACCACGGTTGCCGACCCGCTGGACCGACCTGTCGAGGCGGCCTGGGGGCTGCTGGAGGAAGGAGCGACCGCTGTCATCGAGATGGCGGCCGCGTCCGGGCTGGTCCTTCTCTCGCCTGAAGAGCGCGACGCCCGCCTCACCAGCACCTACGGCACCGGTCAGCTCATCACCGCCGTCCTGGGGGTGGGCTGCCGCCGTCTCATCATCGGCCTCGGCGGCAGCGCCACCAATGACGGCGGCGCCGGCATGGCACAGGCTTTGGGAGTCCGCCTCACGGACGACGACGGACATGACCTGCCTCGCGGCGGCGCCGCCCTGGCCCGTCTGGCCCGCATCGACGTGAATGATCTCGACAAGCGCCTGCGCAACTGCGAGATCCTGGGCGCCACGGACGTCACGAACCCCCTCTGCGGGCCTCACGGCGCCTCCGCGGTCTACGGGCCCCAGAAGGGCGCCTCGCCCGCTGACGTGGAGGAGCTGGACGCCGCCCTCGCCCACTACGCCGCCATCATCGAGAGGGATCTGGGGAAACGGGTGTCAGAAGTCCCCGGCGCCGGGGCCGCCGGCGGCATCGGTGCCGGCCTCCTGGCTTTCCTCGACGCAGAGATGCGGTCCGGCGCCGATCTGGTCGCGGAGACCGTGGGCCTCGCGGACCGCATTGCCGCCGCCGGCCTGGTGATAACGGGTGAGGGCCGACTGGACACGCAGACCGCGTTCGGCAAGACCGTGGCCACGGTGGCCCGCCTGGCTCGGGCTCAGCGACGGCCCGTCGTCGCTCTGGCGGGGAGCATCGACGATGCGCCAGCCGCGTGCGCCGCGCTCGGCCTGGAGGCGGCGCTGGCCATCGCCCCGGCCGACCTGCCCGAGGCGGAGGCCATGGCCAGGGCATCAGAGCTGCTGGCTGCCGCCACCGAGACCCTGGGCCGCGCACTCCGTGCTGGCGGTTCGCTCAAGGGTTGACGGTCAGTCGGGTTTGCGAGCCCCCACGGCTGGCCGGGTTCACTGCGGGCGTGGACTGGCTTCGACCGCTACCGGGCCTTCGTCGCCTTTGCGGCGGACGCACGGGTCCGTGGTCGGCCGCTGGTCATCGGCTTTGCCCCGGCAGCCTTCACCGCCGCCGCCGGCCTCCGACCGGCCTGCCAGAGGAATGCCAGCAGGGCGAAGAAGATGACGGCCACGACCATGGGCAGGACGCTCTCGGGCGAGTCGCGGTTACCGGCCAGCAGGTCGAAGAGGATGACAAGGGTGATGGCGGCCTGGGAGACGTACGGCACCCAGAGAAAGGCGCGGTACTTGCTCGGGTTCAAGGCCAGGAGGCCGTAGAGAGGGACCAGGATGAGGACGTGCACCCCCAGCAACCGCTGGGCCGCCTTGTCGTCGATGCCGGCGCCCAGGGAGCCCGCCCCGGCGGCGAAGACGAGGGCGAAGCCCCACATCGCCGTCCAGAAGGCCAGCAAGTACAGGACCACCCGTCGGGCTGTCCCCACGCTGACGACCGCGCCCCCCGACTCGACGCGCGCTGCCATTTCTCCCGCCGCCGATTGCCGACCCATCGCAGTCACCTCGCGAGGCCTCCCGGACGGAGGCAGCTCTACCTCGGCTTCCTAGAAGGATCATCGGACAATTCGCGTCCCGGCTGGTGCCGTTGTGTGGACGGGGCGAGGTCTCCCGGTGTCGCTGAACACCGAGTGGACGGCTACTCCAGGCCCATCTCCGCCAGCTTCTCGTCCGAAATGCCGAAATGGTGCGCGATCTCGTGCAGGACCGTCTTGCGCACCTCTTCCACCAGCTCGGCTTCGTTGGGGAAGTCGCGCTCCAGGGGTTCCTGGAAGATGGTGATCTTGTCCGGCAGGACCAGCCCGTAGTCGCCGCGCTGGGTGAGAGGCACGCCGGAGTAGAGCCCGTACAGCGTCTCGCCGCGGGACAGCTCGGCCTCCCGCAGATCATCCGCGCTGGGGCGCCGCTCGACGACCACGTCGACGTTGTCGAGTCGCTCTCGGAAGGCCGGCGGAAGTGCCGCGAGACCCCGCCGGACCAGACGCAGGAAGCGTGCCCGAGACCTCATGCCGGGTCACGTGCTTGAGTCAGGCGGGCTACGGGTGATCGCTGGGACCAGCAGTCGGGGTCGAGAGCGTGCACAGCGGATGGCCCCTACGGCTGTCTCTCCCAGAGTGCCCGGTAGCCGTCGCCCCGAATGGCTCCCCGCGTCTCGCACCGCTCCAGGCCCTTGAGCTCGTCCAGCACCTCCTGGCACCGCTGGACGGCCTCTGGACATCCCGGGCCAGCCAAACGCTCAACGAGAGCGCCCCACACGCCGCTCTCCACCAGGCTGCTGACACACCGGGGCCAGAAGATGGACGTGATCTCCTTGGGCACTCGAAAGCGAGGCCGTAGTTGCTTCAGGCTGCGAAAGCGTTCCTCTGGCGAGGCCACGGGGGCCACGAGCTTGACAAGTGGAGGATCGATCTCGGTGTGGCGACCATCCACCAGCAAGCGCTGTCCGACGATCACGAAGCGGAAGGTGAGGACATCAGCGCTGCGAACCGTCTCGATGACCTCATTCAGATCGAGGGGATACTCAGTGTCCAGCACAATGAAGACCCTGGGCGAGATGGAAGCCTCGCGAGCGGCAACACGACGACGGTGCGCCCGCCCATCGGCGCCGGGGAGTCGCGCCCAGCGTCATTCTAGCAGTGGGTCAGAAGGACAGCAACCGGACGGCCTAGGAGGCAAGGCGATAGGAGGTGGCCGGCTCGCTCCCCTCGTCCCTCGCCGGTTCGCTTCCAGGGCGTGGTGGTCGGGGCCGGAACGAGCGAGAGACGATCTCCTCCATGAGGTCGCCGACCAGGTCACCTTCCTGAGCCAGAAGCTCGCAGATGTACCGTACCGTCTCCTGGTCCAAGGACTGGCCGCTCAGGGCCGCGGCAATGCGCCGCGAGCGCCGTCGGAGCTCCTGCGCCCGGCGGCGGGTGAGCAGCCCGACGAGAGCGGTGGTCGGTTGATCGTGAGTCTGCTGTAGAGCCGTCGTGGACCACCTTCCCTGGTGCGGTCGATTCGAGTGACTCGCCGGGCCTCCCTTGGCAGCGGCCAGTCGGAGGGGCACCACGCGCGCCGGCGCCCCATCAAGCCCGTCTCCAGCCGAAGGCCAGCGGGCTCGATGAAGCCTGTAATCACCCTGAGCATAGGGCACCTCTTCCCCTGGTCCCACTGGCCGAACCCCGCACCCACGCGCGATGATCCCCCTAATCGCGCCGGCGTTGCCGCGCGCAACACCTGTCGACTCGATGCCGACTGGAGGGAGAACGGAACGCGTCGCAGGCCGGAAGCCTAGCCGTTGGCCCAAGCACCGCTGCTGCAGCGCCGCAGCCTGGGCCGCCGGTTGACCTTGACCGAACGGGTGGGGAGAATTCGACAGGAACGAACCGGTCAACGCGGGAGGACCTCACATCCCATGCGAGACACCACAGTATCTCTGCGACCGGCGGTCGTTGGTGGCTCCTTCTCGGTGTTCGCCCTGCTCTTGGCCGTCGCCGCTGTTGCCTGCAACGGAGGTGGCGCCCCTGGCGAGGCGCAGACGCCCGAGGAGGGGTCGGCCAGCCGTTCCTTTCAGATGGGGATCAGCTCGCTCCCTCAGGATCCATCGGAGGCGGGCTACAGGGAGGTCTTCCGACTGGCAGGGGAGAACGGTGAGGTCATCCTCATTCAGCGGGCACCCCCGTGGGAGGAGTTCCTGCCCGAGGGCGTCATCTCCGCCCAGACGGTGAATCTGGCGCGCGAGGAGAAGCGACTGGCCGACGAGAACGGCTTGGACATCTTCGCCGCCGTGGACCCTCTCGATCCCGCCGACCGGTCGCGCCTGGCGTCACCGCCCGAGGAGCTGGCGGACGCCGGCTTCGGCGATCCGGGGGTTCGCTCCGCCTTCGTCGCCTACGCCCAGTACCTCGCCCTCAATCTGAAACCACGCTACATGGCCCTGGGCATGGCGGTTGACCTCTACGAAACGGCCCGGCCCGACGACTTCGACAACCTCGTCAGCCTCTACGTCGAAGCCTACGACGCCGTCAAGGAGATATCGCCAACGACCCTGGTCTTCCCTACCTTCCAGATGGAGGCCATCCAAAACCTGCTTTCGCCACCGGCCGAGGTTCCGGCCCGCTGGCACCTGATGCTCCGCTTCGAGCCCCGTGTGGACATCCTGGCTGTCACTACCTACCCCAGCTTCGTGTTCGCCGCCCCGGACGAGATTCCCCCCGACTACTACGATCAGCTCCGTCGCTACACCGATGCGCCCGTTGCCATCGCCGCCATGGGCTACTCGTCCGGCCCCGGGCATGACGGCATCAATGAGGGCACGGAGGAAGAGCAGGAGGCCTTCGTCCACCGCGTGCTCCGGGACGCCGAGCAGTTGAAGATGGTCTTCGTCGTCTGGTTCGCCAGCGCCGACCCGCCCTTCGTTCAAGAGCCACCGCTGGACACGTTGCAGCACGTCGGCCTGCGGCGAGCCGATGGCTCAGCCAAGCCAGCGTGGGAGGTCTGGGCTCAGCGCGCCGCCCAACCCCTTTCGACCGACGCCCAGCGATAGCCCGGTTCAGGCTCCCCTACGCCGCACCTAGACACTGCCGCATCTTCCTACGGGTAGACCAGGTCCCGCTGTAGCAGCGCCCGGGCGATGACCAGGCGCTGGATCTGGCTGGTCCCCTCCACGATCATGAGCTGCCGGGCGTCTCGGTAATGCCGCTCCAGGGGATGGTCCCGCATGTACCCTTGCGCGCCCAACACCTGGAGGGCATCGGAGGAGACACGAACCGCCATCTCGGTGGCGAAAACCTTAGCGACCGAGAGGAAATGGGCGTCTTGGCGGTCGTAGCGGCCCTGATCGACCAGCCAGCCGCCCTGGTACACCAGGAGGCGGGCGGCCTCGATTCCGATCGCCATCTCGGCAAACATGAACTGGATAGCCTGAAGCTCGGCAATGGGGCCCCCAAAGGCCTCGCGCTGGCGGGCGAAATCGAGAGCGTAGGTGAGGGCGCCCTGAGCCAGACCGACGCCGCGCGCTCCCACGACCGGCCGCATGGAGTTCAGGCCCATCATCGTCGTGCGAAATGCGTTGTTCTCCTCCCCGCCCAGGAGGTTCTCGCGAGGAACCCGACAGTCATCGAACGCCAGGCTGGCCGTCGGCACCCCCCGGACGCCCATCTTGTGGTCGGTGCGGGTCACGGAGAAGCCGGGGGCGTCGGCGGGAACGATGAAACCGGAGACACCGCGAGTGCCTGCCTCCGGATTCGTCTTGGCGAACATGACCACGAAGTCGGCCACGCTGCCGCCGGAGATGAAGCACTTCTCGCCGTTGATGACGTAGTCATCGCCGTCCCGGCGGGCCCGAGACTGAATCGCGGCGGCGTCGGAGCCAGCGTTGGGCTCTGTGAGGCAGAAGGCCCCCTTGCACTCGCCAGTGGCGACTCGACCGGGGAAGCCCCGCTTCTGTTCTTCGGTGCCGCCGATGAGTATGGGCTGAGTGGAGAGGCCAGAGAGGAGAAGAATGAGGCCTGAGGCGCAGCAGTACTTGGCAGCCTCCTCAACGGCCAGGCATAGGGCCAGGACACCGGCGCCGGCGCCGCCGTACTCCTGAGGGATGCTGAGCCCTAAAAGGCCCGCCTCGCGGTACACTTGGAAGATGTCTTCGGGGTACTCCTCTGTCTCGTCGATCTCGGCGGCCCGCGGCGCGATGCGCTCGCGGGCGATCCGACGGGTCGTGTCCCGGATCAGCTTGTGTTCCTCTGAGAGTTCGAAATCCACCGTGTGCTCCTTTCCTGTACGGGATGGGCTTCCCAAATCATAGTCCAAACGGGGCGCTGTTACACGGTTCCACCGCGATCCAGCAAGGGAACCCCGATGCGGCTCGCGCGGGCGCGAGCCGACGTTGTGCTCTAGGGTTGCCAACAGGGCTTAGCGCGCGTACACTGAGGTGTGGACATTCTGCGTGCCGTCTGTTAAACTAGCTCTGTCGGCTAGACAGAATCCCCTTGTCCAAAATCCCCCACTGAAGGTCTGGAGCCAAGACTGGTTTCTCATTGCC
>DAOULP010000131.1:0-10452 GCA_034420175.1 Dehalococcoidia bacterium
TGACGAATCGGGCCGAGCTGTCGCTCCCGAACCTCTTGGCCAGTTCCACGGCCTCGTTGATGGCGGCCCTAACCGGGGTCTCATTATTCATCAAAATCTCGTGGATTGCAACCCGCAGGATGTTGCGATCAACAGCCGCCAGTTGCTCCACAGGATAGGCCGGCGCCGCCCGCGCGATGACGTCGTCGAGGCGTTCCTTGTTTTCCAGCACGGCCTTCACCAACGCGCGGGCGAAGGCCGCCACGTCCTCCTTGACGGCGCCCTCCGCCAGCAGACGCTCCAGCGCCTCCTCCGGCGCATGCCCGACAGCGTCGACTTCGTACAGGGTCTGGAGGGCGAGGACACGGGCTCGGCGTCGACCGCTCGGCATCGATGTCTGTCCTAGACCATTGTGAGGCCGCCGTCGATAGTGAGGACGTGGCCCGTGATGTAGGAGGCCTCCTCGGAGACCAGAAAGGCGACCGCTGGTGCGATTTCCTCGGGCGTGGCAGCGCGCCCCAGGGGAGTCTGACTCACGATGGCCTGCCGCTGGGCTTCGCTGAGCTCATCCGTCAGCCTGGTGGCAACGAAGCCAGGCGCGATGACGTTGGCCGTGATGCCGCGGGATGCCACCTCCTTGGCCACAGCCTTGGTGAAGCCAATGAGCCCCGCCTTGGAGGCAGCGTAATTGGCCTGCCCGGCGTTCCCCACGAGGCCGGCCGCGCTGCCAACGTTGACAATGCGGCCCCAGCGCTGTCGGAGCATGGGCCTCAGGACGGCCCTGGTGCAGAGGAAGGCGGCTCGTAGGTTGGTTGCTATAACCTGGTCCCACTCCTCATCCGACATCCGGATGAGGAGATCATCCCGGGTGATCCCGGCGTTGTTCACCAAGATGTCCAGCTTGCCGAATGCCTGAGCCGTCTCGTCCACCAGGCGCTGCACGTCCTCCGGGCGGCGGGCATCGGCCTCCACGATGATGCACTCTCCACCCCCGGACCGGATGCAGGCGGCTGTCTCCTCGGCCTCGTCTTCGAAGCCCGCGACGTAGTTGACGGTGACGCGCGCGCCCTGCTCGGCCAGACAGAGCGCAATGGCCCGCCCGATCCCTCTCGAGCTGCCGGTCACGATGGCCACCCTCTCGCCCAAGTCAAACGCCATGAGACGCCTCTGCTCACGCCCATGATGGGAGTCTGGATGGGGCGGGGTCAAGACGCTTTTGCGCCGGCGAGGGCGGCTTCTATGTCAGCCATGCTGCTGATGCTGACGAGCTGCGCTCCCGGCACGATGCGACGGATGAGGCCTGTGAGAACCTGCCCCGGCCCCAGCTCGATGTAGGTCGTCACGCCGGCACCGGCCATGTGCTCCACGGAGCGTTGCCACTGCACGGGGTGGTCCAACTGGTAGATCAGCTCCTCGTGCACCTCGCGGGCGGATGTCAGAGGCCGGGCGCTGCCGTTGGCGACGACGGGGATGCGCGGGTCGCGCAGCGAGACCCCTTCGAGTGCCCGATCCATGCCGTCGACTGCCGGGGCCATGAGATCGGTGTGGAAAGCCCCACTGACGTTGAGAGGGATAGCCCGGCGAGCCCCCCGCTGTCGGGCCAGGCTCAGGGCAGATTCCACGGCCGCCGGCGTGCCCCCGATGACGATTTGGCCCGGCGCGTTGAGGTTGCAGACCTGGGCGCCCGTCTCGCGACAGAGAGCCGTCGCTGCCTCTGCGTCCAAACCCAGGAGGGCAGCCATGGTGCCCGGTCGTTCCTCGCCAGCCGTCTGCATAAGGCGGCCTCGTTCTCGCACCAAGCGCAGGCCGTCGTCAACGTCGACGACTCCAACCGCCGCTAGCGCCGTGTACTCGCCGAGGCTATGGCCAGCAACGAAGTCGGGCTCGGTCGTCAGGAGACCGGCCCCCCGGGCCGCCGCCAGGCACGCCAGGCTGACGGCCATGATGGCGGGCTGCGCGTTGATGGTCTGTCGCAGAACGTCTTCCGGTCCCTGGAAGCAGAGTTCGGAGAGAGGGAAGCCCAGGGCCACATCGGCCTGCTGGAAGCACCGTCGTGCGGCCGGCGAGGCCTCATGCAGGTCGCTACCGCTGCCGACCTCCTGCGAGCCCTGCCCGGGAAAGACCCAGGCCACGGCACCGGTGGGCTTCGTCACGCGTGTCGCCGCGCTGAAGGCTGGGGCGGTTCGGCAGGGGTCACTCGCTCAGCTCCGGCGTCTTCACAGGAATGGCCTGCCGGTCCCTGTACATGCCGCAGACCGGGCACGGATGGTGGGGACGCCGAGGGCTGTGACACTGTGGACACTCGGTGAGGTTGGCGAGAGTCAGCCTGAGATGGCTCCGCCTCTTTCCCTGGCGCGACTTGGGGTACTTGCGCTTTGGCAGTGGGGGCACGATCTCCCTCCGTGGCTAGTGGCGTTCGGAATCGCCCTGTGCCAGCTTGGCCAGCGCGCTCCAGCGAGGATCATACTCCTCGCGGGGGCAGGCGCAAGAGGCGTCATTCAGATTCTGACCGCAGGTTGGGCAGAGGCCGCGGCAGTCCGGCCGGCAGAGGGGCTGCATGGGGGCCGCCAGCACCCGGTACTGCCGGACGGCGTCCGTCAAGTCCAATACATGCTGCTCGTCGATGAGGAAGATGCCCGAATCCTCCGGCAGCGGTCGGGCGGCGCCGGTGACGATGTCCACCGTGGGCTGGTACTCCTCCTCGAAGTGAAGCTCCAGCGGAACCCCCAGGGGGACGAGGCAGCGGCTGCAGACGTCGGGCTGGATCAGACGCAGGGTGGCCCGGGCGAGAATGCCCGACTTTGTGCGCAGAAGAGTCAGTCTTCCTTCCAGCAGTCCCTGGGAGCCATCATCGGCCACTACCGCATCGACCTCGTGGATTTCGTGGCTGCGGGTGGCGCCCACGTTGTCCTTGAGCAAGTCGGCGACGTGGAAACGCACGGAACGGCTCCCGGCTGGAATCTAGGTATCACAAGACATGATAGGTTCACCAGCACTCCGGGGTCAAACCGACCCGGCGAGGATAACTCGGCCCTTCGAAGAGAATCCTGATGGACATTGGCCGGAGATCTCCTTGCGCGGCCCGGCGGCGGCCACCTATAATCCGGGCAGGGCTGGTGGTCGGCAAGTCGAGGGTGTGCGGGCCTCGGCCCCGGCGGATGCGGGCGGCTGAATGATCCCCTGCCCAGGCCTGTCTTATGGCTTTGGGTTGCCACGGCTCCGTTCCCTGTAGCAAGCCCCCGGCGGGTGAAATTCGCGCTGTCCTGAGTGCCAGCGCTTGCTCGTGGCAGAACCATGACAACGGTGGCGGACCTCTATCTCCTCCAGGAAATCGATTCAGAACTTGAGGCGAAGCAGGCCGCCCTCGCTGAGTTAGAGGAGCGGCTCGGGGAGAGCGACGAGCTGCAGACAGCGCGCCAGGAGGCTGCAGAAAAGCCCGAGGAGCTTCACGAAACCCAAAGAAGGCAGCGCGAGGCTGAGTGGGCGGTCGAAGAGGTGCGCGCCAAGATCCAACCACTGGAAGAGAAGCTCTACGGCGGCTCTGTCAAGAATCCCAAGGAGCTGGTTGGGTTCCATCAGGATGTCGACAGCCTGAAGGGCCGCCAGCGGGAGCTGGAAGACCGAGTCCTGGAGGCGATGGCGCTGGTGGAGGAGGCGGAAAGACAGCTCGCGGAGGCGGAGGGCCGTCTGTCCGAAGTGGAGACTCAATGGCGTGCGGAACAGGATGATCTCGTCCGGCAGGGCGAGGAACTCAGGCGGGAGATCGAGGCGCTAGAAGGACGTCGGTCCGCCCAGGAGACCGCCATCGACGCAGGAACCATGAGCCAGTATGACGCTCTCCGCAAGGCTCACCAAGGGAGGGCGGTGGCCAAGGTGGAGCGCGGCATCTGCCAGGGATGCCGCATCAGCCTGCCAATGCACGTGGTCCAGCAGGCGCGCAGGGGTAATCCCTGGGTGCAATGCACAAGCTGCGAGCGCATTCTGTACGTGAGTTGAAGTGAAAGCGGTAGGCTACTTCAGGGAGGCCCCGGCCGGCAAAGGCCGACCACTGACGACACAGAGCGCCGCCTTTCTCGACTTCTGCGAGCGGCAGGGATACGAGGCGGTCGCCACGTTCGTGGATCCCGTCGTCGCTGGTGACGGGGAACCTTCGGGGTTCCGGCAGCTCGTGGAGTTCCTCCAAGAGCCGGACAAGGGCTTCGTCGTTGTGGTGCTGCCCTCGCTGGGGGGCTTGGGCGGGGACCTGAGAGATGCTGCTCGCCGCTACTTCCAGATCGAGGGTCTGGGAGCTCAGGTCACCTTCATGGACGACACGAAGGACGCCACCGGGCAACTGCTTGCCGCCTGGTCCCGATCCGGAGACAACAAGCGCCTGGGCGACCGCGTGCGGGCGGCCATGCGTCGCAAGGCCGTCAAGGGCGAGGTGCTGGGACGCCCCCCGTACGGCTACAAGGTGGGCGTCCGTCGCCGCCTCGAGCTGGTGCCCGAGGAGGCCGTTGTCGTCCGCTACATCTTCCGCCTGTATCTTCAGGAGGGCTTGGGCATCCGCCTCATCGCTCGTCGTCTCAACGAGGAAGGTCTGAAGACACGGCGCAACGGCAATTGGAGCATGGTGAGCATTCGTGACATTCTGCGCAATCGCGCCTACCTCGGCACCTACACCCGCTTTGGAGTACGCGTGCCGGGCAGCCACCCCGCCCTCGTCTCTGCCGAGGACTTCCGGCTGGTGCAGGAGCGCCTCGCGGCTCGTCGCACCAGCTATTCGCCGCGAAGGATCTCGCCCTTCCTCCTCTCCGGCCTCGTCCAGTGCGGCTACTGCCAGAACAAGATGATAGGGGTCAGTCGTCGGCAGAGCTGGCGACGGAAGGGCGCAGACGAGGACCAAGAGGCGTCCTATCGCTACTACCAGTGCGAGTCCCGCACGAACCAGAGCATGTGCGACTACCACACGCGGCGCGCCGACGAGCTAGAGGAGGCTGTTCGACAGGCACTGCGGGACGCTGAATCGGCTAGTCCGGCCCTGCTGGAGGCCGGCGACGAGTCAGCGGTGCTGGCCGAGTGGGAACGCCAGGCCCAGCGCCTGCGCCGACGGCTAGCGCAGCTCGACAAGCAGCTAGAGAGCTACTTGGACGCGGCAGCGCGGGGGCGCATCAACCGCGAACGTTTGCGCAACCTGAGCGTGGCAGCCGCCAGCGACCGGCTGGCGCTGGAGGAGGCTCTTGACGAGACGGGGCGCCGCGCCCGCCAGCAGGCCACGGCTGCCGAGCGCCGCCGAGAGCGAGAACGGGCGCGCGAACGCCTCTGCGACGAGTGGGACCAACTCCCCTTTTCCGACCGTCAGGAGCTCCTCAGGCAAGTCGTGGAGCGAATCGTCGTGACTGACGACTCTGTCCGCACCCTTCTTCGTCCCTGACGGCCCCGTGCCTACTCAACCCCAATATCACCTCGCGTACTCCGACGGCGCCTCCCGAGGCAACCCCGGCCCTGCCGCCATCGGCGCCGTCATATACGACCACGACGGCCGCGAAGTCTATCGCCTCGCCCGACGCCTGGGGACCGCCACCAATAACGAGGCGGAGTACCGCGCCGCCATCGCCGCCCTCGAGGCCGCCCTGGCGCTCGGGGCGCACCGAGTCGATCTGCGGATGGACTCAGAGTTGGTGGTGCGACAGATGTCGGGGCGATACCGGGTGCGAAACCCGCGCCTGGCCCGCCTCCACGCCCGGATGCTGGCCCTGCGTCAGCGCTTCGAGGAGGTAGTTGTGCGCCACGTCCCCCGCACCGACAACAAGGTGGCGGATTCGCTGGCCAACCAGGCGCTTCTGCGGGGATCGTAGGATGCCAGGCGGTCGGCCCAGACTACGCTGGGATAGGATTGCGACGAACTCTCCCACCAATGCCGGAACGGAACCGAGCAGGTCGCATCCCTAGACGCCTACGGCGCCATCACGTGACCGGGCCCGCGGGGTAGGGAAGGGCGACCCTGGCCAGCCGCCCGGCGGGGGTACCCCCGTCCCCCGTACTCCGATCGCCCATCGCCGCTCTCCGCAGGCCCGGCCACCGCCGTATGACGCCCGTGCCGCCCCCTCCTGTCTGGTGGCATCGTCCCCCGCGGACGGCCACGAGCGTCGAAACATCCCGATGTGAGAAGCCCTGAGAGATCTCCTGTCTGCAGCGATTCGGTTCCTCCCAGCCTGCGACAACACCTAGGAACACCAGTTCTGGACATTCAATGCCGGTCAGCGAGTACATGATAACGATGACCAGAAACGTGTAACTAGTTGTTGATTGCGGGTATCTTACTTCTTTTTTCGAGGTTGTCAAGCCCTGCGGAGGACGAAATGAAGGCCAGTTCCCGAGATCCTTCGCGGCGAGCTGGTTGGAGCCCAGCCTTCGCCCTGGCGCTCTCTGTCCTGGATACACGGGAAGGGCACACTCTTGAAGGCGCGCCTCTCCGGTGCTAGGATGACATCGCCAGTAGGCCGGGTGGCCGCTCCTCCGGCATGCCGGAGGGGAGGAAAGTCCGAGCTCCACCGGGCAGGGTGCTGGGTAACACCCAGGAGGGGCGACCCTACGGACAGTGCCACAGAAACTACACCGCCCGGGACCGCAGCATTTGTCTTCCGGGGGATGACACCCTCGTGAAGCGCGGGCAGCCCCGGGTAAGGGTGAAATGGTGCGGTAAGAGCGCACCAGCGGTCGGGTGACCGGCCGGCTGGGCAAACCCCACCCGGAGCAAGACCAAATAGGAGGACCATAGGTGCCCGGCCTGTCCTCGGGTTGGTCGCTAGAGGCGATGGGCAACCGTCGTCCCAGAAAGATGGCCACCGTCCGCCCTCGGCGGATACAGAACTCGGCTTACAGGCCTACTGGCACTGTTCGAGCGCCTCCGCGCCTGAGAGGCGGGGGCTCTCTTTCGTTCCCTTGGTCGCGCTCTATGCTGGTTGGTATCGGTACCACCAGTCGGAAGTGGCTATCATGCAAAGGAGGGCTCTGATGGCAAGAGGTTGGTTGTGGCTAGCCGGAACCGTGGCGGCGGCTGTTATCCTGGCGGTGGCCCTGTCTCCGGGGTCGGCGAGCGCACAGCGCACAGTCGACCTGGTAGTGGGCTGCAACCCGGTAGCCGTGACCCAAGACGATGGCACGAGCATCACGACCGTAGCCGCAGGTGTGGACCCGGCAAGCGCTCTCGTCTCCATCTGGAAGTTCCTGCCGGCGTCGGGCAGTTGGTCAGGCTACGCCGCCGGAGCGCCGCCCGAGGTCAGCGACCTCCAGACCATCGAGCGCCTGGACCCCCTGTTCTTCTGCGTCAACGCCGCTGCTACGATCACGATGCCGTCAATCGGAGACTGAGCGGCGCCGGGGGTCGCTGGCGGCGAACAGATCAGGAATGCCTTCCTGGTAACAGGCGAGGCTGGTGAGGCATGTCCGGCGGGCCTGCCTGGCTGAGGGGCGTGGCGGAAGCCCAGACCATCGGCGACCTGCCGGAGACGCTCACGGGGGTGTGCTACGACTCCCGTCGCGCCGGACCCGGCTGCTTGTTCGTGGCTGTCCCGGGGGCCACTGAGCGCTCCCGCGACGGCCACGATTTCATTGGCGAGGCACTGGACCGGGGCGCGTCGGCGCTGGTAGTGCAGGCGGATCACCAGCCCGCGTGGCAGCATCATGCAGAATCGGGGCGCGTGCCGCTGGTGGTGGTCCCGGACAGTCGGCAGGCCTTGGCGTCACTGGCGGCCACTGTCAATGCCTGGCCGGCGCGCCACCTGGCGACAGTGGGGGTGACCGGCACGGACGGCAAGACAACGACGGCCCATCTCATCGCCGCCGTGCTGGAGGCGTCGGGCCGCCCCTGCGCTCTACTGAGCAGCGCCGAGCTTCGTGCGGGCGGCCAGGCCAAGGTCAACGCCACTCACATGACCACGCTGGAGGCGCCCGAGGTCCAGGCCTTCCTTGCCGAGGCGGTGGCGGCAGGGGATCAGTGGGCCGTCATCGAGGCCTCCTCCCACGGTCTGGCCCTCCACCGGGTCGACGCCTGCGAGTTCGACGTCGCGGTCTTGACCACCTTGGGACGCGACCACCTGGACTTCCACGGCACCCTCGAGGAGTATCGAACAGCAAAGGGCCGCCTCTTCGAGCTGCTGGACCAGGCGGCGGACAAGGGCGTGCCCAAGGCAGCCGTCCTCAACGCCGACGACCCGGCGTCGGACTACTTCCGGCGATTGACGTCGGCGACCGTCATCACATATGGGCTGGAGGCCCCGGCCGACGTCTCGGCCCACGATGTCCGCTGCGAGGACCTGGCCATGTCGTTCGAGCTCGCCGGTGCCTGCGGGATCACGCCGGTGACGACACGGCTGGCAGGGCGGTTCAACGTGTACAATTGCCTGGCGGCCGCCGCTGTGGGCCTGTCGCAGGGGCTGTCACGCGTCGAGGTGAAGAGAGGCCTGGAGAGCGTGTCCGGCGTCCCCGGTCGAATGGAGATCATTGACGCCGGGCAGCCGTTCTCGGTGGTCGTGGACATCGCCTCCACGCCCGAGGCGCTGTCCAACGTCCTGAACGTCCTCCGGCCCGCCTGTCGAGGACGGCTCTGGACAGTGTTCGGCTGCGCGGGGGAGAGGGACACCGGCCGTCGCGACGGCATGGGACGCGCCGCAGGGCGGCTAGCGGACTTCGTGGTCCTCACGAACGAGGACCCCCGCTCGGAGGACCCCGACGCCATCATCGAGGCCATCGCCGTTGGCCTGCGGGAGGCCGGCCGTCGGGAGGGGGACGACTTCGTGCGGATTCCAGACCGGCGTCAGGCCATCGCCTACGTGTTCGAGAGAGCGCTCGACGGCGACGTAGTCCTCCTCGCGGGCAAGGGCAGCGAGCAGACCATGGTCTTCGGCACGCAGCACGTGCCGTGGGATGAGCGGATCGTGGCACGCGAGCTGCTAGCATCGATTGTGCAGAGTCAGTAGGGAGAGCCATGAACAGCCAACAGCTAGATGCCCTGGCCCGCAGCGATCGGGCCCACTTCATACACCCGCAGTACCACGTCAGCGAGCACCAAGACCCCATCGTCTACGTGCGCGGGGAGGGCGCCGTCCTCACGGACACGGAGGGCCGGGAGTACATCGACGGGCTGGCCTGCCTCTGGAACGTCGCCGTCGGGCACGGCCGCCGCGAGCTGGCCGATGTCGCCGCTCGACAGATGGCAGAGCTCGCCTTCTGCAGCAACTACACCGGCTACACCAACGTCCCTGCCGTCGAGCTGGCGGAGCGGCTGTGCGCCCTGTGCTACCCCAACATGGCCGCCGTCTTCTACGCCAACAGCGGCTCGGAGGCCAACGAGGGCGCCTTCAAGCTGGCCCGCTTCTACTGGCACCTGCAGGGCAAGCCGACGAAGGTGAAGATCATCTGCCGGCGCGAGGCCTACCACGGCGGCACGCTCGCCGCTACCAGCGCCACCGGCATGCCAGTGTTCTGGCACGGATTCGAGCCGATGATCCCGGAGTTCGTGCGGGTCGGTACCTGCTACTGCTACCGCTGTGAGTGGGAGAAGACCTACCCCGGCTGTGGCATGGAGTGTGTAGGCGCGGTAGAGGAGACCATCCTCCGCGAGGGCCCCGACACGGTGGCCGCCATCATCGCCGAGCCCGTCCACGGCGCTGGCGGCGTCATCCCGCCCGTGCCAGAGTACTTCCCCCGCCTGCGGGAGGTCTGCGATCGCCATCAGGTGCTCCTCATCGCCGACGAGGTCATCACCGGCTTCGGGCGCACCGGCCGCTGGTTCGCGCTCGATCACTGGGGCGTTCAGCCCGACATCGTGAGCATCGCCAAGGCCGTGACAAGCGCCTATGTGCCCCTCTCGGCGACCATCATCTCGCGCCAGATCCACGAGGCCATGACCTCGGCGCCGCTGCCCGAGCGCTTCATGCACGCCTACACCAACTCGGGCCATCCGACGGCCTGCGCCGTCGCGCTGGCGAACCTGCGCATCATTGAGGAAGAGGGGCTGGTCGAGAACGCCCGGCGAATGGGGGAGCGGCTCCTCAACGGTTTGCGCTCGCTGGAAGAGATGGACATCGTTGGCGAGACGCGAGGACTGGGTCTGATGGCAGCGGTCGAGTTGGTGGCTGACAAGGAATCGCGACGTGCGTTCGAGCCGTCGCGGGCGGTCGGCGGGCGAGTGCTCCACGAGGCTCGGGAACGGGGGCTCATCGCCCGGGTCAAGGGCGACAGCTATCTGGTGGCCCCGCCACTTGTCATAACTGCGGACCAGGTTGACCGCATTGTGGACATCGTGCGCGAGAGCATACGGGCGGCGGCAGCCCAGATCGGGTGACCAGCCCCCGTTGACGGCGCCTCGTCCCCGTGATAGCATCCTGGTCAGGAAAGGAGGTGATGCGGATGGATAATTGCGATAGTTGCTACGGCTTAGGGTCTGTCCACCCGCACCGCGCCTCCTTGGGAGTGGTAACTCCCTAGACG
>DAOULP010000132.1:0-8135 GCA_034420175.1 Dehalococcoidia bacterium
CGCTGCGCCGGTAGGTGAGCTCGCGCTGGTAGCCGGTGATCATCAGCTTCTCGGCCTTGGCCATGATCTCCGGCTTGAGCTGGTTGGTCTCCTTCAGGTAGCGGGCGATGAACACGTCCGGGGCGAAAAGGAGCATGTTCTGCTCGCCGCAGCCGAAGGGCATCTCGAGAAGCTGGTCCAAGCCCTCGATGGTCTGGGTGAGGAAGCTGCCGGTGAAGGCCAGGTAGGCCCGCGCCGAGCCGTCCACGACCATCGGCGGCAGGGCGGTGCTGAACACGGTCGAATTGCCGGCCGAGAGGACCGTGTTCTGCACTACCTCGCGCTCCACGCCCTCCGGGACGACGATCAGGTTCTTGACGATGGCGTCGGCGGCCTCACTGCTGCGCGCCGTGATCTTGATGTCCTGGGTGCCCAGTTCGGTGGGACTGATCATGAACTCGATGCCGCCGATGTCGTTGGCGTCGACCGTGACCGAGCCGCTGGTCTCGTCCAGGGCGTCGAACCAGTCGGCCTCCTCCATCTCGACCAGGAACTCCTGCGGCTCATCGAGGTAGTTGTACAGAGCCACCTTGACGGGGAACTCCTCGCCCCGCACGGCGGAGTAGGGGAGGTCCACCTGAATGAAGAAGGGCTGGAGGACGGTCAGTTCGGTCTCGTCAATGCCCAGCCCCTGCTCCTGGGAGAGGGCGACGGCGCGCAGCACCCAGGTGGTGATGCTGTCCGGCGCCTCCACGGGCAGGGTGGCCCGGCCATCCGCGTCCGTGACGATGTCCGTCCAGATCCAGGTCTCCGGGAAGTACTGGCGGATGCGCTGCACCTCGGCGAGGCCTCCCTCGCCCGTGCCCGCCGAGGATGCCGGCACGGCGTCCTGAGCGGCTCGTGGTGCCGCTCCGGGGGCCATTTCCATGTCGGCCTCTTCAACGCCCATGAACATGGCATCGAACTTGTACTCCTGGCCCTCAGGCACCTTCTGGTTGGTGAGCACCTGCAGGCCAGCGTCCTCGAACGTCTCCTGGGCGCCGCGCGTGGTCACACCGTCGTAGGGGATGGCCTCGTGGAGCTCAACTTGGGGCTCCATGTAGAGCCGCTCAAGCTCGTCGAAGACCTGCTGAAGGTTGAGGCGGTTCTCGGCCAGGATGAAGACGGAGCGATCCACGGCCACCAGCCCGACCTTCGACTGCCCATCGGCGTCCACCAGGATGTCGAGGGCATCGCCCGGCTCGACCTCTTCCTGGCTGAAGGCCACCTCAACGGTCTGGGGGTAGTCGCCCTCCACGTCGAAGGGGATGTAGTCGGCCGCCACCTCGCTGTTGGGCAGAATCTGGTAGACGAGGAGGCGCGAGGCCGGCGCCATGAGCGGCGTCGTGTCGAACGAGATCTCGCTGGAGCTGGTGAAGTCGCTGAAGACCACGCGCCCTCGGGAGAGCACCTCGTAGTAGAAGTTGGCGGCCTCACGGGTCGAGTGGACCTTGAAGGACGCCTCGTCGCCCACCTTCAGAGCCCCGTCACCGACCTGCTCGACGTGAATGAAGTTGCCGGACGGTGAGTAGGCGGCGTCGAGGGCGACGAACGTGTAGGAGCCCTCCCCTGTGCTCGCCTCCGCCATCAGGGCCACCGCCTCGTCGGGCGGCGTCACGGTGAGCATGGCGAGGCCGTTGTCGGTCTGCACCCGCTGGCGATCGCTGTCCAGCGTGTCAAGGTCCTCGTCCAGGTAGGAGATGTCCACGGTCACCCGCGACGCAGTCGGCTCGTTGTCGGGGGTCTCAGTGACGACGAGGAAGGTGAAGGGCAGCGACGGCTTGAATGCCGAGCTTTCCGGAATGAGCTGCACGCTGACCGGGGATTCGGAAACGGTGAGCAGGCGGGTGGTGTTCTCCTCGTAGCCGGTGGCCCGCTCCTCCACCGTGATCTCCAGGGTGACGTTGCCCATGCCCCGCGCTTCGGGGACACCGGCCACGTACTCGACGGCGGGGAGCTCAAACTCCGCCTCACCGTCGATGTCGACGTCGTAGGTGGCGAACTGCTCCCATTCACCCACGTAGCGCTGGGCCTCGATGTGGAGCGTGCCCCGGACAGGCTTGCCGTAGCTGTACTCGGCGCTCACCTTGCCCGTGATGGGCTCATCGACGAGGAACCACTCCTTGGGCAGGTCTACTGTCACCTCGTACTTGGGCAGGACGTACTCCTCGACGCGAACGTCCACCTCGGCGCTGCGCTCGCCGGCCTCGGCGGTGACCTTCCAGACGCCCAGGTTGGGCTCGGTCGAGATGGGCACCTCGACGGTGGCCATGCCGTACTCGTCGGTTTGGACGACCTTCTTGAAGACCTTGGTGCCCTTGGCATCCTGCAGGTCGATGGTGGCCTCCACCTCGACCGGCTTGAGCTCCGAGTCGAGGGAGATGAGGCGCACGTGGAGGGTCTGGCCCGGCTTGTAGATGGGCTTGTCGGTCTCCAGGAAGAGGAGCGAGCCCTCCTCGACGCGCACGCTGGCGTCGTCGCTGAAGCCCGGCCCGCGGACCTCTATCTTGTAGTCACCGTCCGGCAGGTCGGGCACCTCAAACTGGATCGTGCCCTTTCCGTCGAGGTCAGCGGTCTCGCTCACGACCTCGCGGTCTCCTTCCAGCAGCCGAACCTGGACGGGCCCAGAGGCCAGCCTATCGCCGCTGAAGAGCGTGAGGGAGACGGCCTCCTGTTCGCCCGACCGCAGGATCTTGGGCACCAGGGCCACGTAGCCGTCGACCGCCGACTCGGTCTCGGAGCAGGCTCCGCCGAATCCGAGCAGGAGGACGAAGGACAAGAGCAGGGGGTAGATGGCGAGTCTGGAGTATCTCATGATATCCCTCCCAGTGTTCTGTCCTTTCAGACGCACGGGGGAAGAAAAAGGTTCCCGCAGGGATTGTCGGCCGGTTGGGACCGGCGGACATCCCCCACTCGGACGGGGTTAGCCCTGGTAGTAGTCGATACGGCGGCGGGCGAGGGCGCTGGCGATCTGGGTGCTATCCACACCATAGCGGCGCAGGGTGTGCTGCACGAACTGCATCCCACCTTCGAACTCCGGGTGGACCACCTCCGCCGCGCCCGCCTGCTTGAGGGCGGCGTGGCTCTCCGGGCCCGCGGCACGGGCGACAACGTCGAGACGAGGATTGATGGCCCTGGCATTGGCGACAGCGAGCTGTGCCGTTACTAGCTCAGGGATGGTTATCGCCAGGACCTGGGCGCTGTCCAGATGACACTGCCGGAGCACCTCGGGCTGGGAGGCATCGCCATACACGCATGGCACATCGCGGCGGCGGAGTTCGCTGATGATGTAGGGGTTGAGGTCTACCACCAGGCAGCCGAATCCGCGGCGCCTGACAGCCTGGGCCAGCTCCCGGCCGGAGTCGCCGTATCCGCAGATGACCACGTGCCGGCGCAGGGCCTCCGTGTCCTCGCCGATGTAGGCGTGGGCTGGCTCGGCGAACAGGGAACGAGTCCCAGGGATCGCCCTGAGCAGACCAAGCAGCATTGGGGTTAGACGGAGCAGGACCGGGTTCATGACGATGCTGACCATCGCCGCGCCCAGAAAGGCAGAATTGAGATCGGTATCGATAGCCCCCTCGTCTATCCCCACGCGAGCCAGGATGAAGGAGAACTCGCCTGCCTGGGCCAGCACTCCTGCTGTCATCACAGCCGCCCGGCCGCGCAGGCCAGCCGCCTGCACCACCAACAGGATTATGAGAAGCTTGCCCACGAGGAGGGCGGCGGCGATGACAGCCACCTGGTCAGCGTGATCGAGGATGAAGCCGGGATCGATCAGCATGCCCATGGCAACGAAGAAGATGGTGGCGAATACGTCTCGTAGAGGGAGCACTTCCGCCAGAGTGCGGTAGCTGAACTCGGACTCGGAGACAATGAGCCCCGCCAGGAAGGCTCCGAAAGCGATCGAAAGGCCCAGGAAGTGGCTGCCTACGGAAAACCCGACCGCCAGGGCGACAATGGTCAGCACGAACAGCTCCCGCGAATTGGTGGCTGCCACCCTGAAGAGCAGCCACGGTACCAGGCGGGTCCCCAGGAGATAGGCAGCGATCAGCAGCAGGGCAGCCTTGCCGGCGGCCTCCCCCAGAGTCGCCATGCCGCCGCCCTCGGCACCGGTCAATGCAGGCAGCAGTATCATCAGGGGCACCACCGCCACGTCCTGAACGATGAGAATGCCCACGGCCGCGCGTCCGTGGAGCGTCTCCAGTTCTCCCCGCGCCTCCAGGATCTTCAGGGCCACCATGGTGCTGCTGAGGGCCATGAGCGCGCCCAGGTAGACCGCCTCGTCCGCATCCAGGCCGAGTGCCAGACCCACCGGCAGGCCGAGGGCCATCGTGAGAAGGATCTGGGCGCTGCCGCCGACCACGGCCAGGCCGCGCACTTGGGCCAACTCCCGAAGGGAGAACTGCACGCCCAGGGCGAACATCAGGAAGGCGACGCCGAACTCGGCGATCAGCTCCAGCCGGTCCGGGTCGCCGAAATCGCCGGGCGCGTAGGGCCCGATGGCGACCCCAGCCGCCAGATAGCCGACGATGACGGGCAGGCGCAGGTAATGAGCGAGCACTCCGCCGACGACGGCGGCGCCCACGAGCATGAACACCCCGCGAAAGAGCTCGCCCTGGTCCATGAGGATCCGTCTCTGGCGCCGCGCGCCTCCCTGCGCGCCTTCGCTTCGCCTAGGATGTGTCGGGCGTGAGGTGCCCCGGCCATTTTATCCCGCGCCACCAACCTTAGCGAGGGACCGCCCGCGTCAGGCGGCCGACCCCGGATGCCAAAGCTCCCTCTTGGACGGAACCCGCGCGGAGTTCCGGCCCGGCCTCGCAGGCTGCTAGTGCTTGCGGGCCGTGCCGTCGGTTGGCCCCGCGTGGGGGTGTTGTTGGCCTGGCTGCCGCAGTCGAGCCGCTACCGCAGCCACGCCTGATAGGCCGGCCGCCACGATGAGCACGGCTCGGACGCCCGCCAGGTCGGCGATAGCGCCCACCGCAAGCAGCGGCGGCACCGACGCCAGGTCTGCCACAGCCGACTGGGCGGCGAACACGCGGCCCTGGAGCTCCGGCGGCGACCGGCGGTTGAAGACGGTCCGCGCCGCCACGCTCACTACTGTGAAGGCGAGGCCCAACGGCACGGCAAGGAGCATGGTCATGCTGACCACGGACGAGATGCCCAGGCGATCCTCGATCCCGGAAAGATTGAGCCGCAACTCCGCTTCAACAGCGTCGGCCGCGAAGTAGACGAAGCCCAATCCGATCAGTCCAGCGATGAATAGGAAGAGACCCGCTGTCACCAGCCGCTTGGGGTCTATGGCCCAGCCTAGGAGAGGCACCAGCGCCAACCCCAGGATGGAGCCGACAGCGGCGGGAGTGGCAATGAACACGGAGTTGTCCGGCGCCAAGTGCAGGATGTCGTGGGTGTAGTGGGGTGTGAGGACGACCAGGCACTTCATGAGGAAGGCGGCCAGGGTAAGCTCTATCATCGCCAGGTAGATGACGCGGTCGCGGCGGATCACGTCCAGCCCGGCCCAGAGGCCGACGCGCCGGGGCGACTCCTCCGGCGACGAAGGCGGCTCCTCAGGCTCAACCGGTGCCCCCAGGCCGGATGTCCGAGCATAGGTGAGGCCGCCGATCACGAAGAGGACCGCCGACAGCACGTACAGCGGACTCTCACCAACCGTCTTCAGGAAGGCCGGTGCGATGATGACCATCCCCGCCACCTGCCCGATCAGGATGGCGAGGATGAGGTAGGCGTTGGCCGAGCTCAAGCGGCGGCGGCCTACCAAGCCTGGTAGTCCCGCGCTCTCGGCCGGGCCCTGGAACTGGCCCACGGAGGCGAACAGCAGCACGAGCAGGTAGATGCTGCGCAGGCTGTCGCCGTGCTGAAAGAGGGCCAGGCAGATTCCGCCCCGCACCAGGCCCACGACCAGGAGCATGGCCCGCTTCGGCAACCAGTCGACGACGAGGCCGGCGGGCACCCCTAGGATCACGGAGGGCAGCGTCATCGCGAGCACCAGCAGCGTACTCTGCATGCTGGACTCGGTCTGCTTGACCACGACGATCAGGACAGTGTAGAGAACGATGTTCTGGGCGACCTGCATGGCCAGCTTGGCCCGCAGGAGACGCCGGAATTGCGGCTCCGAGAGCAACCGGGGCTGTCCTGCCTGCTCGCCGGCCACGTCCATCTGCTAGCCTCCGTCGTCGGCCATTATAGGACGGCCACGCGCGCAAAGGTTGTAAGATGTCCTAAGCGGCGGCCTGTCGAGCGGGCCGGGTTCAGACAGGGACCCTTCTCTTGAGCACGAGTTCGGACCACACGCCTGCCACTGCCACGCCGGTGGAGACGTCACTGGACGATATCCTGCCGCCGGCGCTGACCCGCTGGATTCCCAAGGGCCGCAAGACACGCATCGGCCTTGGGCTCTTCGTTCTGGCCGCCGTTCTGGGCCCGTCCGTCGTTCTTCTCGTCCTGCCACAGTGGTTCGGCCTGGATGAGGAGAACCTCCGAGGGCTGGGCTATGCGGGCGTCTTCGTAGCCAACCTGGCCAGCACGGTGACGGTGTTCATCCCGGTCCCCGGCCTCACAGCCCTCGGTCAGATCCTGATCCTGGACCAGGGTGCGGCTCTAAACCCGTTGGTGGTGGGCATCGCCGGGGGCTCCGGCATGGCCCTGGGAGAGATCACTGCCTACATCGCCGGCGTCTATGGAGGGCAGATGGCGGCGGGCCACACGCTTCCAGGCCCCAAGTGGACGGCGCGGCTGGTAGAGCGGGCAATCTCCATCATCGACCGGCTGATGGGCCGTTTCGGGATGCTCACTCTGTTCGTGCTGTCTGTCATCCCCAACCCCGTCTTCGAGATCGCGGGCATCACTGCGGGGGCGGTGCGCATGCCGTTTGGCCGTTTCATGCTCGCGGTCTTCGCCGGCAAGATCCTGCGCGGCATCATCCTGGCCTTCCTGGGAGCCTACTCAATCGACATCCTGGGACTCTAGAGCAGCGCCCGACTTGAACGCAAGACGCGAGCGCCCTATTATTCGACTCGCGAGCGAAAAGGGGAACGAGGCAGCAGGCCTCATCTCACGCGGGAGACACTGTGGTCAGCACCAACGGGGCCCAGCTTCAGGTCAAAGATCTCTCCATCCGATTCGGCGGCATCGTCGCTCTCGACGGCGTCTCCTTCGACGTCATGCCGAAGGAGATCGTCGGGCTTATTGGCCCCAACGGCGCCGGCAAGACCACCATCTTCAACTGCATCAGCCGCGTCTATCAGCCTGACACCGGCACGATCCTGTTCGAGGAGCGGGACATCCTTCACATGCGTCCCCACCAGGTGGTCAAGGCGGGCATCACGCGCACCTTCCAGAACGTTGAGTTGTTTCGCTCCATGACCGTGATGGAGAATCTCTTGGTCGGCCAGCACATGCTGCTGACCTCCAGCCTAATGGCCAGCGCCCTTCGCTGGCCCACGGTCACACGAGAGGAGACCATGGCCCGGGAGCGGGCGGAAGAAATCCTGACCTTCCTAGACCTGATCCAACTGCGCGACGTTCCCGCGATCGCCCTACCCTTCGCCATGCAGAAGAGAGTGGAGATGGCACGCGCCCTGGTCTCGCGGCCCCGCCTCCTCCTGCTCGACGAGCCGGCCAGCGGTCTCAGCCACGAGGAGCTAGGCGCTCTGGGAGACCTCATCCGTCTCATCCGGGACGAGCTGGGTGTGACCATCCTCCTTGTTGAGCACCACATGGCGCTGGTAATGGAGGTCTCTGAGCGCGTCTGTGTCCTGGATTTCGGGCGCAAGATCGCCGAGGGCGTCCCGGCCCAGGTCCAGAAGGATCCCGCCGTAATAGAGGCCTACTTGGGAGAGCGCCAGGAATGATGCTGAAGCTTAGCGACGTCCACGGTTCGTACGGCCCGATCGTAGCCCTGCGAGGCGTCTCGCTGGAGATCCCAGAAGGGGCCATCGTCTCCATCCTGGGCGCCAACGGCGCGGGCAAGAGCACGACCCTCCGGGCGATATCGGGCCTGGTGCGCATCAGCAGCGGCAGCATCGAGTTCATGGGCCAGAGAATCGACCGGGCATCCCCGGAGAGCATCGTTCAAATGGGGATATCTCAGGTGCCCGAAGGCC
>DAOULP010000133.1:0-4457 GCA_034420175.1 Dehalococcoidia bacterium
CCGGGTATTGCCAGGTTGCCCCGCTCATGCTATACTCGACCTGCCTTAGGGAGTCATCCTGAAGTGGGCTCGGCCCACTTCTTTTTTGGCCTTGCCAGCCCGGAGGTTGGACCTGAATCATGAAGAGCGACTTCCTCACGGCAGTAACACAGCTCTCGGCAGAGAAGAACCTTCCGCGGGACGTCGTCCTGGAGGCGGTGGAGACCGCGCTGGCCTCTGCCTACAAGAAGGATCACCTGGCGTCAGCCAACCTCGTGGTTAGGATAGACCGTGAGAACGGGGCTGTCCACGTCTACATGCAGAAGGCGGTTGTGGAGGAGGTAGTCGACTCCAAGGTAGAGATGACACTGGAGGAGGCGCACGAACTCCGGCCCGATGCCCACATAGACGACGTCATCGAGATCGAGGTGACGCCGCAAAGCGCTGGCCGCATCGCCGCTCAAACCGCCAAGCAGGTCGTCCTTCAGCGGCTGCGGGAGGCCGAGCGCGAGGTCGTCTTCGACCAGTACTCAGGCAAGGAGGGCGACATCGTCTCCGGGGTCGTCCAGCGCATGGAGGCCCGAAACGTCATCATCGACCTGGGGAAGACGGAGGCCGTCCTACCGCCGCCGGAGCAGGTGCGGATCGAGCATTACCGTCCCGGCCAGCGCCTCAAGCTCTACCTGCTGGAGGTGTTCAAGGCCACCAAAGGGCCTCAGCTCCTCGTCTCACGCACCCACAAGAACCTGCTACGTCGCCTGTTCGAGCTGGAGGTACCGGAGATCTACAAAGGGACCGTGGAGCTCAAAGCCATCGCTCGGGAACCGGGGTTCCGGAGCAAGGTGGCAGTGACCTCGCGCCAGGATGGAGTCGACCCGGTAGGGGCCTGCGTGGGCCTCCGCGGGATCCGCATTCAGAACATCGTCAACGAGCTCAACGGCGAGCGGATCGACGTAGTCCAGTGGGCACCAGAGCCAGCGCGATTCGTCGCCAACGCTCTGAGTCCTGCCCAGGTCGTCAGCGTGGTCATCCGTCCCGAGGAGAACACCGCCGAGGTTGTAGTCCCGGACCGTCAGCTCTCGCTGGCCATCGGCAAGGAGGGACAGAACGCCCGCCTCGCCGCCAAGCTGACGGGCCTGCGCATCGACATCAAGAGCCAGACCATTGCCGACGAGGAGGCCGCTCTGAGGCCGCCTGAGGAGGCGCCGGCGGAGGCGCCTCCGCCCGAACCAGAGGCGGCCCCGGTGGCAGCCGCGGAGCCAGAACTCGTAGGCGTCGCCGCCGAAGACAAGACCGAGGCCGCAGCGCCGGAGCTAGAGGCGATCGCGGCAGTGCCAGCCGAGGCCGAAGCGCCGGAGGCAGCACCGGAACCAGTCGCCGTTGCCGCTGCCGAGACGGCGACGCCCGCCAAGCCCAAGCTTCGCTTCGCAGAAGACCTGCTGGGACCTACCGAACTGCAGGTCGAGAGCAAGAGCAAGCGCGGCAAGGCCAAGAAGGGTGTTCGGGGCAGCGAGCGCGAGGCAGATGCCGAGAGGCCGAGGAAAGGCCGACGGGCCCGCCGGCCCGTTGTCCTGGAGGACGAGGACGACCTGGAGGAGTTGGAGGAGGAGCTCTAGTCCGGGGCAATCTCAGCGGCCCCGGTGGCGATGACGGCCAAAGCGCGACCCCGGCCTCGCCCGTTGCCACAGCGAAGCTGTGTCGCCTGCCGGACGACGGCGGCCAAGCGGGAGTTGGTGCGTGTGGTCCGCCTCCCCACGGGCGAAGTGGAGGTGGACCCCACGGGCAAGAAGTCGGGGCGCGGCGCCTACGTGTGCCGCCGGATGGCGTGCTGGGAGGAGGCGCTGAAGCGGGACCGGCTGTCGAAGGCCCTGCGCACCACGCTCTCGGAGGAGAACAAGGCGGCCTTACAGGCTCTCGCTGCCTCCCTGCCAGCGGAGGCGCCTGCCAGCGGGGCTTCTGGCCAATGAGAGGAGTGCTATGACGCCAAGAGCGAGGCCCAGGGGCCCGAACCGCGCGAGGCGAACAGGCGGACGGCGGGCACCAAGGGCCGCGGCCTCCGAGGCTGCGACGCAGCCCACTCCACCCCCCGCTGCTGGCGATGCCGGCGGGGTCATCGAGATCCCCCGCCTACTTCCCGTCAAGGAGCTCGCGGACCTCCTGAGCATGTCTCCGGTCGAGGTCATCAAGGAGCTCATGAAGAACGGCGTCATGGCCAGCGTGAACCAGGTGGTCGACTACGACACGGCGGCCATCGTCGCTCATGACCTGGGGTTTGAGCCTCGGGAGGCACAGGCGCCGGAGGGGGCCGAGGTCACCCCGGAGAAACCTCCCGCGCGCCCGGCCGAGGAGGAGGCCGAGGCTAACCTCCAACCCCGCCCGCCCGTGATCACCATTCTGGGCCACGTGGACCATGGCAAGACCAGCATCCTGGATGCGATTCGGGAGGCCCACATCACCGAGCAAGAGGTGGGGGGCATCACGCAGCACATCGGCGCCTACCAGGTGGAGCTAGACGGCCACCGCATCACCTTCATCGACACCCCAGGTCACGAGGCGTTCACCACCATGCGGGCCCGCGGCGCCCAGGTGACCGATATTGCCGTGCTGGTGGTGGCCGCGGACGACGGCGTCATGCCTCAGACGGTGGAGGCCATCGACCATGCCCGTGCCGCCGGCGTGCCAATCGTGGTCGCGCTCAACAAGATAGACCTTGCGGGCGCCAACCAAGACCGAGTCAGGCAACAGCTCTCCGAGCGGGGCCTGGTCATCGAAGAGTGGGGCGGTGACACCGTCTGCGTCAGCGTGTCCGCCCGCACCGGCGAGGGCCTCAAGGAACTCATGGATAACCTGCTCGCGGTGGCCGAACTGCAAGAATTGAAGGCCAACCCCGACCGCCCGGCGGCAGGCGCCATCTTGGAGACGGAGCTGGACAACACGCGCGGGCCAGTGGCCACCGCCCTCGTGCAGACGGGGACTCTCCGCCAGGGGGATGCCGTGGTGGTGGGAGACACCTGGGGCAAGGTCAAGGCCATGTTCGATGACCACGGCCAGCGCTTGAAGGAGGCCGGCCCCTCGCAGCCCGTGACGATCCTGGGGCTGCAAGCGGTGCCCCTGGCCGGCGACACCCTGCGGGTCATGCCGGACGAGCGCGTGGCCCGCTCCGGCGTCGAGGAGCGCCAGCGACAGCGGGAGGCGGCCGCCGCCGGCGAGCAGCGTGTGTTCAGCCTGGAGGCCCTCTTCGGAGAGGTTACGGCGGGCAAGGTCCGCGAACTCAACCTGATCCTCAAGACCGACGTCCAGGGCAGCATCGAGCCTGTACGCAGCTCTGTCGAGCGCCTGAGCGCCGAGGAGGTCAAGGTCCGCATCATCCACGCCGCCTCCGGCAGCATTACCGAGTCCGATATCATGCTGGCCGTGGCCTCCAAGGGCATCATCGTCGGTTTCTTCTCCCGGCCCGAGCCGGGCGCGCGCCGCATGGCCGATGCCGAGGGAGTCGATATCCGCTACTACGAGGTCATCTACGAGCTCATCGACGACATCGAGAAGGCGCTCGTTGGCCTCCTAGAGCCCGTCTTCACCGATGTCATCGACGGCCATGCCGAGGTGCGACAGGTTTTCCGCATCCGGCGTCGGGGAAACGTGGCCGGCTGCCACGTCCGCGACGGCGCCGTCAGCCGTGCCTCCCTGGTACGCGCCCTCCGCGACGACCAGGTCCTGGCCGACACGCGGGTGGAGAGCCTGCGCCGCTTCACCGAGGACGTACGGGAGGTCCAGGCCGGCTACGAGTGCGGCATTGCCCTGGAAGGGTTCGACGACTTCCAGGAGGGCGACGTTCTGGAGTTCTACCACCGCGAGGCCGGCCGCCCGGCAATGACCAGACCTGCCCGCCAAGCAGGCGCTCGCACGTCCGCCGCCAAGAGCGGGGCCGCCTCTGGCGGATGAGGCCAAGCGCCGCCCGAAGCTCCCAACCACTCCTTGTCGAGAGGACGTAGATGCAATCCAGCCGCCGGTTCCGGAAGGAGTGCCGGCGCCCGGACTCGCCATGACCCGCCGCACGGAACGCATCAATGACCTCCTCCAGGAGGAGCTCAGCGACCTGCTCCGCCGCCAGGTGAAGGATCCCCGACTGCGCGGCCTCGTGACGGTGACAGAGGTGGAGGTCTCCCCAGACCTCCGCCACGCCCGCGTCTTCATCAGCGTTATGGGCAGCGACGAGGAGCGAGAGGACACTTTCCACGCCCTGGAAGCGGCCCGCCCGTTCCTGCGCCGAGAGTTGGGCAAGCGCCTCTCGATGCGTCGCACGCCTGACCTGAGCTTCCGCCCCGACGACGCTCTGGAGCGCGGGGCCAGACTCCTCGCCCTCATCGAGGAGGCAACGTCCCAGGAGGAGACGCCGTCCTCGTGAGCCTCACGGGCATCCTAAACGTCAACAAGCCCAAAGGGTGGTCTTCGTTCGACGTTGTGGCCTTCGTCCGTCG
>DAOULP010000134.1:0-9968 GCA_034420175.1 Dehalococcoidia bacterium
AGCCCTGGTGCCCCGATGTCTTCCGCGGCCTGCCCGTCATGGCTCGCATCGCCGAGAGCAGCGGGATCGAGCTGCGGTGCTTCTTCCGCGACCAGAACAAGGACATCATGGCCGAGTTCTTGAAGAACGGTGAGCATGAGTCCATCCCTACTCTTGTCTTTTACACCCGCGACCACCGCTACATCGCCCACTGGATCGAGCGCCCGGCCCTGGCCGACGAGGAGATGCCCCTGCTGCGGAAGATCATAGAGGGCCGCTCGCGGGAGGAGGCACTGGCCGACTACATCGCCTTCCAGAAGGGGCCGGTCTGGGCCGGCTGGCGGCGGGAGACGGTGCGCGAGATTCGAGAGCTACTCGTCGAGCACTGCGGGTGAGCTCAGGAGTCCAGGCACCACGACTGTCGGGGCGGCACCGCCCCCCCCGAGTCTCTTCTTGTCGGGTTCTGGCCTCCGCCTGCGGGCCGCCGTCGCTCGTCCTATAATGACGGTGAAGGACGTGTTGGACAGCTCCGCAGGCCAGGCTTTGCAGCGTGGCAACACCGGGGGCGCCGAGGCTAGAAAGCCTCGGCTACGGGGTTTCCCAACCGGCTTCCAGGAAGGCAGCATGATGGCGAAGCGGAACACACCGGCCTCAAGCCGTCGAGGGCGGGCAGCCTACCGCATCTTGGACCACACGGCGGACGTCGGCCTGGAGGCGGAGGGCTCGACCCAGGCCGAGGCCTTCGCCAACGCCGCCACCGGCATGTACTCTATCATGGTGCATCTGGACCGGGTGGCGGAGCAGGTGCAGCGCCGGGTCGAGGTGAACGCTGAGGACGTGCGGGGGCTCCTCACGGCCTGGCTGCTGGAGCTGCTCTTCATCACCGAGGTGGAGGGCCTGGTGTTCCGGCGGTTCGATGTCAACGAGGCATCCGAAACGCACCTCGCCGCCGTCGCCCACGGCGAGCGCCTCGATCCGGACCGTCACCCGAAGGGGGCGGTTATCAAGGCAATCACCCACCATATGATGGACATCAGGGAGACGCCAAAGGGTTGGCGTCTGCGGCTCATCTTCGATATCTGAGGCAAGGCGCTAGGAATCGGGAACCGGGAACCAGGCAGGGGGCGATGGCTGAGGACCGGGGCTACAAGAAGCTGCGGACTTGGCAGAAGGCCGACGATTTGGCATCTGCAGTCTTCGCCGAAATGGCATGCCCACCGCACAAACCTCGATGGCTCGTGTCACAGGTGACTCGAGCGGCAGTCTCGGTGGCGGCGAACATCGCCGAGGGCAATAGCCGGGGCTCCCTCGGTGATTACCTGCGGTTCCTGGACATTGCACTGGGTTCACTCGGCGAAGTCGAGTACTATCTGCATTTCATGCGCAGAAACGCCCTGCTCAGAAGCGAGGCCGCCGACCGACTGGACGCCCTCCAGTCTGACACGGGCAGACTCCTGATGGGTCTCTTCAAGGCACTCAAGGCCAAGGCCAGGGAGGGTTCATGGGACCATACTCGAACCATCAGAGACGAAGCGGGGACCTATGAGTTGGACATCGACATCTAGGCCTTCGTTCCTGGTTCCGGGTTCCTGGCCCATGGTCCCTGCGGGGAAGGGGTGAGGGGTGGCGAAGAACTGGCGACAGATCCTGAAGAAGGTCGACGACCAGCGCTGGGAGCTGCCGCGCGACTACAAGCCCGGCATGCGCGTCCCCGGCCTCATCTTCGCCGACGAGGCGATGCTGGACCTGATGGCCGCCGACGAGGCCCTCGAGCAGGTGGCGAACGTGGCCTTCCTGCCCGGCATCGTGGGACGCTCCCTGGCCATGCCCGACATCCACTGGGGCTACGGCTTCCCCATCGGCGGTGTGGCGGCGATGCGCCTCAAGGACGGCGTCGTCTCGCCGGGCGGCGTCGGCTTCGACATCAACTGCGGCGCCCGCCTCCTGCGCACGGACCTGCGCGAGGACGACGTCCGCCCCGTGCTCCGCGAGCTGGTGAATCAGCTCTTCCGCGACGTGCCCGCCGGCCTGGGCGGCTCCGGTCCCTTGCGCCTCTCCCACAAGGAGCTGGACGACCTCATGGTCCGCGGTGCTCGCTGGATGGTCGACAGGGACAACGGCCTGCCCGAGGACCTGGAAGTGACAGAGTCGCAGGGCTGCCTGGCGGGCGCCGACCCCGGCGTCGTCAGTCAGCGGGCACGGCAGCGGGGGCTGGCTCAACTCGGCACCCTGGGCTCCGGCAACCACTTCCTTGAGGTGCAGGTCGTCGACGCGATCTACGACCGCCGGGCTGCGGATGCATTCGGCCTGGACGAGCCGGGGCAGGTGGTGGTCTTCTTCCACTGTGGGTCGCGGGGCTTCGGCCACCAGGTCTGCCAGGACTACCTCGACGTGATGGAGAGGGCGGCCAAGCGCTACGGCATCGAGCTACCGGACCGCCAGCTCGCATGCGCGCCGATCGGGTCGCGCGAGGGCAAAGACTACCTGGCGGCGATGACGGCCGCCGCCAACTTCGCCTGGGCCAACCGTCAGTGCATCCAGCACTGGGTGCTCCAGTCCTTCGCCCGCATCTTCGAGAGGCCAGCCGAGCAACTCGGCATCCGGCTCATCTACGACGTGGCCCACAACATCGCCAAGGTGGAGAGGCACCGCGTCAACGGCCGGGAGATCACCGTGTGCGTCCATCGAAAGGGGGCGACCCGCGCCTTCCCGGCCGGCCACCCGGAGACACCGAGCGCCTACCGCCAAGTCGGGCAGCCGGTGCTCGTGCCGGGCGACATGGGCCGCTACTCCTACCTGGCGGTGGGCACCGACCAGGCGATGGCCGAGACCTGGGGCTCCACCTGTCACGGAGCCGGTCGGTTGCAGAGTCGGGGCGCGGCCAAGCGCTCCCTGAAGGGAGTCGACATCGCCGGCCGGCTGGCCGAGCAGGGAATCATCGTCCGGGCCCAGAACCGCTCCGCCCTGGCCGAGGAGGCCAGCGAGGCCTACAAGGACGTGGCCAGCGTCGTCGACGTGCTGGAGAAGGCCGGCATCTCCCGCAAGGTGGCCAAGATGCGGCCGCTAGGGGTGGTGAAGGGCTAGTGGGGGCATCGTGCCCCACCGCCGCGAGCCGGACGCGGCCGACTCCTACTCCCCTTCCTCCTCTGTTCCCGCTTCCTCCGGCGGGCTTGACGCGGGCCCGTGTTCCTTTGCCGGCGCGACCGCGGCCCCACTGTCCCCGTTCGCGCTCTGGAGCCTGATGCCGTCCGTCGCCTTGGCGCCGTAGGTGACGATCGTGCGGTGGGGGAACGGGATCTCGATGCCCTCCTCGTCGAAGGCGCGCTTGAGGCGCTTGCGCAGCTCCCCCATGACGTCCCACTGGCTCTTCGGCTGCGTCTCCCCCATGATCTTGATCTCGATACTCGAGTCGCCAAAGTCATTCACTCGCAGGAACTTGGGTGGAGTCAGGATCAGTGGACCGAAGTCCGGGTCCTCCGCCAGTCGCTCCCCCACGCGGTCGATGACGGCCGCCACCCGGTCGAGGTCCTCTCCGTAGGCGACGCCGACGTTCATGTTGACCCGGGACCAGCCTTTCGTCAGGTTGCTGCTCGTCGCCACCTCACCGTGGGGGATGCTGTGCACGGTCCCATCGAGGTCTCGCAGCACCGTCCGTCGAAGGTTTACGTCCTCCACCAGGCCGCCGATGCCGGCGATGTTGACCACGTCGCCCTTGCCGTACTGGTTCTCGACCATGATGAAGATCCCGTTGAGGGTGTCCTTCACCAGGTTCTGAGCGCCAAAGCCGATGGCCAGGCCGGCGATACCGGCACCCGCCAGCAGGGGCGCGATGTTTATCCCCAGCTCGGGTAGGATCGTCAGGATCGCGGCGGCGAAGGCCACGACCCACGCCGTCCGGTGGATCACGTCGGTGAGCGTATCCGAACGCTTCTCGATCTCTACCTCCGGCTCGCCTTCCATCTGCCTGGCAACGGCGCGCCGGACCACGGGGTCCAAGGCGCGGCGCAGCAGGCGTAGGCCTATGAAGACAATGACCAAGATCAGAATGATGCGCAGGCCGTGGGTCCATAGTGTCTCCGACCAGCGGTCCCAGTCGATGTCGGCAAAGAAGTCCCGCATTTCGGCGCCCTCCTCTCTCCTTGGGAGTCCCGGAAGCCACATTGCCCCCATGATACAGAAGACCCGCGCAGAAGTGGATTCCAGATACCTCGGGGACGGCGGCTAGTTGCCGCTCAGGACTGCGCTGCAGTGCAGGCCCCAAGGTGGGCCTGACGCCGTCTTGCGTCGCGTGGAGTCTGGACTTGCACCGGGTCTCGGTGCGGGCGGCCGCACCGCTGGCGATGCCTGTGGCTACCGATGGCTAGTGGTAGATGATGACGGAAGGTCGCGGCGTCAGCGACAGCACGGTCGCCTCTGACATGAGCTGACTGTCATAGTCGAAGAAGAGCTTGATGCCGCCGTGTTGGGTGTACTCACGGCCGACAATCTGATGGTACCCCGTCTCTTTCATGTCGGCCGTCCCGATGCCGTCCATGCTAATGACAACGTCCACGCCTGGACGGCGCTCGATGGCGCTGGCGTTGGTGATCATGCTATCGGCGAACTGGTGAACGATGAGCAGCTTGGGGGGCAGCCCTTTCTCCTGCGCCACCTGCTGCAGGAGATCCTGTACCTGGTTGATGTCCGCGGCATCCAGGTTGCCCAGGTCCACGCCGGGAACCTCACCGATCCCCACTGCCCACTCCGGGTCGAGCGCCAGATGCACGTGCGGTTGGGCCAAGTAGGGCAGCACCCTCTCGACCTCCGCGACGGCGCTGCTGTGACCGATCTGGATATCCAAGATGAGGAGCATACCCCTCTCGCGGGTGAGTTCCACGTACCTTTGCAGATCCTGGTCCGGGACGCGCTGTAGGTTCAGTCCGTTCTCAGTGGGGTTGCCCTTGGCGACCGCGTAGACCAGATGCATGGCAGGCAGCACGCCCGTGGCGCCGTTCAGCCTGTCGTACACCCTGGCGTGACCGGCCAGGACGTCGAGCACGATTTCCAGATCGCCGGCGCCAAGCACTCCCATCTGTGCCGAGAGGGGATTGCCGTAATAGGCTAGGACTTGGTTGTTGCGAAGGAGCGAGCCCTGAGAAGAAACGCCTGTCGTGGAGGCGCCATCAGGCGCCGCCCGCAGACTTGACTGGGGACCGGGTGAATCGTCGAACGCCGTGAGGGGGCCTGCAGCGGCACCGGCCAGCAGGACCGTCAGCGAGACGATTAGAGCGAGGCTATGTCCGCCACCAGCCATAGCTTCCGACCTGCCCGCACCTGCGGGTCTAGCTGTACAGTCTACCGCACGTCGGCTCCGGCGTCGAGGGCGACCGCTGCCGGAGTTCCGGCGCCGGGTGTGCTACGCGATGCCCGCCCGCCGCTTCCAGCGCTCGACCCAGCGACGGGCGGCCACGAAGTCGGCCTCATCCGCCCACGCCTGCGGCCGGGAGCGGGCAGACTCCAGGTCCTGGAGCCGGGTGATGCCCGCCAAGGCCATGAAGGGCGCCAGGTCGCCCAGTGGGCCAGCCTCCGAAGCGTACCCTCGTCTCCAAGCCAGGTAGAAGAGCTGACGAAGAGATCCGATGACAAGTCGAGTGGGGCCCGGCGGCGCGGACGCCGCCAACAGCAGGGTTGCCGTTCGGGCGATGTCGGCCCGCGGGTCTCCGGCAAAGGCGTTAGGCCAGTCGATGATGCCCGTGATACGTCGTCCGTCGGTGAGGACATTGAGCGGATGGTAGTCGAAGTGGACCAGGCTGGCCACTGAGACATCCATCGCACGTACGCGAGCAAGGATCTCGGGGTGCCCCTGGCCCGACCAGGCCAGCCAGTTGTCAGGCGCGCCCTCGAGGAGGACGCTCGGCGGCGCCACCCGGTGGATGCGCGCCTGCTGTCGCCCAAAGGTGACGCCCTGGCGCCAGGCGCTCCAGGGATGTCTAACCATGTAGTCCAGGCTCGTCGATCCCGCGCACCAGCTCTCCACCAGCACAGGCCGTCCCTCCCACTGGCCGGACGCCTCGACGGCGGGTACCGGTATGCCGGCCGCCTCGCAGGCGCGGAGGGCCGCCTCTTCCCTGCGAGCGGCGTCAGCGCTCTCGGCGCTCGGGTAGATACGCAGGGCATGGTGCCTACCGTCCGGGGTGGCGAAGCGCCACAGGCTGGTCTCCCACCCGCCCAGAACCGGCTCCGGAGTCGTCACCTTGTCGAAGCCCAGCGAGGATAGCACGGCACAAGGATCCAACTCGCCTTCGCTCATCGCTGTCACCCCCTCCAAGCCTGGCTTGGGTCTAGACCTTCTCCAGGTTGGCGAAGCTCAGAAGCAGCTTCTTGATCCCGGCGTCGCCCTTGAACGCCACCGTGACTTCCTGGTCAGAGCCCTTGACGGCACAACCAACGACGATCCCCTCGCCGAACTTGCCGTGGCGTACGTGGTCGCCGGCGGCGAACGCGGCCTCGGCGGGCACAAGTGGGGCCGCCTCCTCGACGCTAGAGGTGCCAATCGCGCCTCGCCGTCGCAGGCCGGCAGCCGCGGTGGGTCGCTCCGCCTCGGCCCGGGGCGGCTCGTAGGTCACGAGCAGTCGGGCCGGGATGTCCTTGAAGAAGCGAGAGGCGGGGTTGTGGGTGCTCATGCCCATGGAGTGGCGACGGAAGGCCCGCAGGAGGTAGAGGCGCTCCTTGCAGCGGGTTATGCCAACGTAGCAGAGGCGCCGCTCCTCCTCCATCTGCGCCGGGTCGTCGTAGGAGCGGACGTGGGGCAGGATCCCCTCCTCCATGCCCACGATGAAGACCACCGGGAACTCCAGACCCTTGGCGGCGTGAAGTGTAATGAGGGTGACGGCGTCGACCTTGTCGTCGTATTCGTCGGTGTCGGAGACGAGAGCGACTTCCTCCAGGAACGTCGAAAGCGCGGAGGCCGGCTCCAGGTCGTCGTATTGGGCGGCCACGTTGACCAGCTCTTGCACGTTCTCCCAGCGCTCCTCGCCGTCATTGAGGCTGTCCGTGAGGTACCGCCGGTAGCCTATCCGTTCCAGAACGAGCGTCAGGAGCTGTGACGGCGTCCGGCGCGAAGACTCTCCTATGAGGTCGTTGACGACGTCAAGAAAGGCAAGGAGAGCGGCTGTGCTGCGGGCGCCGAAGTGGTGAGTCTCACCCTCAGGCGCCGGCTGGTCGCTCTGTGACCGCTCCTGGTCGGCGACCATCTGGAGGGCGGCGTAGGGGGGCACCTTCAGGCTCGCCGACCAGCGTGTTAGCGTTTCCACTGTCTTCTGGCCGACGGCGCGGGGCGGCACGTTGATGACCCGTGCCAGGCTGATGCTATCGAACGGGTTGTGTGCCAGCCGCAGGTAGGCCAGGATGTCCTTGACCTCGCGACGCTCGTAGAAACGGGTGCCTCCCACCAGCCGATAGCGGATGCCGGCCTGTACGAACGCCTCCTCTAAGGGCCGCGACTGGGCGTTGGTCCGGTACATGACGGCGATGTCTCCGGCCCGGTAGTGGCCGTTGGAGAGCAGGGAGCGCACCTCCAGCGCCACCAGACCGGCCTCCTCCTCCTCGTCGTAGGCCTCGTACGCGGTCACCGGCGAGCCCTCTCCCTGTTCCGTCCAGAGCTTCTTCTCCTTGCGCTCCGTAGCGACGCTGATAACGGAGTGGGCGGAGTCGAGGATGGTCTGAGTGGAGCGGTAGTTCTGCTCCAGCAGGACCACGCGCGCACCGGGGAAGTCGCGCTCGAAGTTGAGGATGTTGCGCATGTCGGCGGCGCGCCACGAGTAGATGGACTGGTCGGGATCGCCGACGACGCAGACGTTGCCGTGGCCCCCCGCGAGCTGACGCGCGAGCAGGTACTGGACGATGTTGGTGTCCTGGAACTCATCGATGAGGACGTGGAGAAAACGCTCCTGGTAGCGCCGGAGCACGTCCTCGTGCTCTCGGAAGAGGACCACGGTCCGCATCAGCAGGTCATCGAAATCGAGGGCGTTGCTATCGGTCAGGAGTGCCTGGTACCGCTCGTAGACGCGGGACACCACTTCCTCGAAGTAGCTGCCGACCCGCTGGGCGAAGGCGGCGGGCCCTGCCAACTCGCTCTTCGCCGCCGAGATGACGGAGAGAACGGCCCGTGGCTGGAACTGCCTCTGGTCCAGTCCCAGGTCGGTCATGGCGCGGCGAACCAGAGCGAGCTGATCGGCGGCATCGTAGATGACGAACCCGCGGCCGACGCCGATCCTCTCTCCGTCGACGCGTAAGAAGCGAGCACAGACCGCATGGAAGGTACCCATCGTGACGGACTGGCCGGGCGCGCCGAGGAGGGCGATGACGCGGTCGCGCATCTCCCGCGCCGCCTTGTTCGTGAAAGTGACGGCCAGGATACGATGGGGGTGGACATCCTGTTCGGCGACCAGGTAGGCGATGCGGTGGGCGATGACGCGTGTCTTGCCGCTGCCGGGCCCCGCCAGGATGAGAAGCGGTCCGCTTTGCACCTGAACCGCTTCCCGCTGAGCCGAGTTGAGGGAGTCAAGGATGTCCATCTGAAGGCACGGTCATTCTAGCATCGGGGCTCTGGAGCCAGCAAAAGGGCAGGTGCTCGTTCTACAGTTCCGCGGCATTGCCCCGCCACCGCGCACGAAGCATCGGACCATAGGCCTGGGGCCTTCCCTTAGTGCTGCTCCTGCGGGAATGTGCTAGATTAGAATCGCATCCAGGCCAGATGCTTGACATAAAGCGCCAATGAACATCGACGATCTGCTGACCCGTACACGTCAGTACCTCCCCGAGGACAAGGTTGTGCTTGTGAAGGACGCGTATGTCTTCGCTGAGACCGCGCATCAGGGCCAGGTGCGGAAGTCGGGTGACCCCTTTATTAGCCACCCGCTGGATGCTGCGATGACCGTCGCTGACCTGCAGCTCGATGCGACCGCCGTGGCCGCAGCGCTTTTGCACGACGTGCAGGAGGATTGTGGCGTTTCGAGTGCAGAGCTGGCCAAACGGTTCGGGCCGGAGGTGGCCACGCTGGTGGACGGTACCACCAAGCTGGAACGCATCACCTGGCGCGCCCCCACAGACGGAAGAACCAACCTCACGATCCAGGCTGAGAACCTGCGCAAGATGTTCCTGGCTATGGCCGAGGACGTCCGGGTAGTCATCATCAAGCTGGCCGACCGGCTGCACAACATGCGCACCCTTGATGCACTCCGGGAGGAGAAGCGGCAGCGCATCGCCCGGGAGACGATGGAGATCTACGCTCCTTTGGCGAGCCGTCTGGGAATCTGGCAGATCGCCAGGGAGCTGGAGGACCTCTCCTTCAAGTATCTACAGCCCGACCGCTTCAAGGAGATCAGCGACCTGCTGGCTGCGAAGCGCGTCTCGCGGGAACGGTACATCGCCGAGGTCGAGAAGATCCTGCGCGAGGAACTAGCCCAGAATGGGGTCGTGGCCGAGGTCCAGGGCCGCGCCAAGCACGTCTACAGCATCTACCAGAAGTTCGAGAAGTACGCGGCCCAGGGCAAGAGTTTCAACGAGATTTACGACCTCATGGCTCTCCGCGTGCTGGTGGGCAGCGTTGCCGACTGCTACAGCGCGCTAGGCATCATCCACGGCCACTGGCACCCCATTCCAGGCCAGTTCGATGACTACATCGCCAGCCCGAAGGAGAGCCTCTACCAGTCGCTGCACACGACGGTGCTGTGTCTGGGCGGACGGCCACTGGAAGTGCAGATTCGCACTCACGATATGCACCGCCTGGCCGAGTACGGCGTGGCCGCCCACTGGCGCTACAAGGAGGGCGGACGTCGGGAGCGACAGTATGAGCAGCGACTGGCCTGGACCCGGCAGCTTCTGCAGTGGCAGCGAGAGATGTCTGGGGCCGATGAGTTCGTGGAGTCGGTGAAGACGGACTTCTTTCAAGACCAGGTCTTCGTCTACACGCCCAAGGGCGAGGTCAAGGATCTGCCCACCGGCTCCAC
>DAOULP010000135.1:0-19034 GCA_034420175.1 Dehalococcoidia bacterium
TCGCCACGGTCCTCCCAGAGCACGGAGCAGTAGAGGCCGACGTCCGTGTCGATGTCGGCGAAGTCGCAATCACCCACGTACCCCAGCCCGTACCACTCGAGGTAGGCGGCGATGGCGTCTTCCGGGAGGTCGTAGCCGACGACAGACGGATCGGGCACCACCGACCAGGGCGGGTCCGCCGCGTCGCCGAGCACCGGCGCGCTGTCCACTACCAGCCAGGTCTCATCTCCCTGTTGCTCTACCAAGAGCCAATCGGTGTACTCGGAGAAGGTGAGACCCACGATGAACACGAGCTGCGAGCCGCTGCCCCCGTGGAAGCTTGAGCAGACCTTTCCGGCATCCTCCTCGACCACCGTCGAGGAGCAGTCCCCGGCGTACTCTCGGGGAGCGACCCAGTCGGCGATCGCCGCCTCGGGGCTATCGTGGCCGGACGGGGTGGGCGGAACAGCGGTTGGCTCGATGGTCGCCGTGGCGGGGGGAAGTGGGGTGCTGGTGATCGTGGCGGCGCTTATGGCGGTCGGCACAAGAGTGACCGATGCCGTGGGAGTCCCGGTGACCGTCAGTTGCCGCACTGGTGTGCCGTCGGCTGGGCCCGGGATCGAGTCTCCATCCCCCCCAATGGCGAAGTAGGCGACGGCCCCGCCGATCACACCCGCTGTGACGAGGAGGGCCGCTCCCATGAGAAGCCGACCGAGGCCTGGACGCGCAGCGGTCGGCGGTGGTGGGGCCTCGCCACCCAGTGCGGCGCCACAGGAGTCGCAGAAGGCGGCGTCAGCTTCGTTCTCGGCTCCGCAGTTGGGGCAGTAGGGCATGGCCGCTCTCCTACCGTCTCCTCGCTCGGCCGGCGAGGTGCCAAGCGCGATGGCGGCGTCGGTGTCTCTTGGTCAGGCGCGTCTCCCGCGCGCCGGGTGCGGCTGTTCCTTGGCCTAGGGGGGGCCGCCGACCAGCGTCGCCGAGCCGTCCCCGATCTCGAGACTGATGAGGTGAGGCTCAAGGTCCAGGATGTCCGCGTCACCCCTCTTGATGATGTTGGTGATGATCCAGGTCGTGCCGAAGCCGGGGAAGTTGCCGGCCTTGATGCTCTGCACGTCTATCTTGGGCTTCTCTCCCGTGAGGTCCAGCGTGCCCCGCAGCAGGACGCTGATATCGGGCCCTGGCGTCTTGATCGTCCCGATCGCCTCGCCCAGGCCGTCATCGCAGAAGTAGACGCGCACGTCATCGAGCGGAATGTCCTTGTCGTCGATGTATTCGACGGCCCGCGAGGTCACGCCTACCTCGTCCAGGGTGATCTGAGCGCGGCCCGCAGCAGCCTGCTCGGTGAACTGATCCCACGCTGCCTCCAGGCGTGCGCTCTCGGCTGACGAGGGCTCGAACTCGCGATCCGTGCAAGGGCTGGGCCCGCCGGTGAAGATGAGGATCGCTCCGATGATCGATGCCCCCACCGCCAGACCGATCAGGCCCACGAGCCCGATGACCCCCCATTTGATGATGCCGATGACCACGGACCCAACGCCTGCGGCCGCGCCTCCAGCGGCCGCGCCGCCCGCCGCACCAGCAGCGCCTGCGCCAGGCACGCCGACAGGCGGCGGTGCCCCCGATGGTGGTGCTCCCGACGGTGGCGCGCCCGAGGGCGGTGCTCCAGACGGCGGTGCTCCCGAGGGCGGTGCGCCTGACGGCGGTGCGCCTGACGGCGGTGCTCCCGATGGTGGTGCTCCTGAGGGCGGCCCTCCCGACGGTGGTGCGCCCGAGGGCGGCGCACCCGAGGGCGGTGCTCCAGACGGCGGTGCTCCCGAGGGCGGTGCTCCTGACGGCGGTGCTCCTGACGGCGGTGCTCCCGAGGGCGGTGCGCCTGACGGTGGTGCTCCCGAGGGCGGTGCGCCTGACGGCGGTGCGCCTGAGGGCGGCGCTCCCGAGGGTGGTGCTCCAGACGGCGGTGCACCCGAGGGCGGTGCGCCTGACGGCGGTGCTCCTGAGGGCGGTGCGCCTGACGGCGGTGCGCCTGACGGCGGTGCTCCTGACGGCGGTGCGCCTGACGGCGGTGCTCCCGATGGTGGTGCGCCTGAGGGCGGCCCTCCCGATGGTGGTGCGCCCGATGGTGGTGCCCCGGAGGGCGGCGCTCCGGAGGGCGGCGCTCCGGAGGGCGGTGCCCCCGAGGGCGGTGCGCCTGAGGGCGGGGCCCCTCCCGGTGTGGGAGTGCCGGGAGTTCCAGAGGGCGCTCCTCCCGGTGTGGGGGTGCCGGCAGTTCCCGACGGTGCTCCTCCCGGTGTGGGGGTGCCGGCAGTTCCCGGCGGGGCCCCTCCCGGTGTGGGAGTGCCGGGAGTTCCAGAGGGCGCCCCTCCCGGTGTGGCAGCTCCGGCTGCGCCCTCGGCGGCTTGCGCCGCCCCGGCTTCGGCGCCCAGAGCGCCCCCTTCGCCACCAAGCGTTGAGGCGAGGCCCGCGCCGGCCCCTCCTATGACAGCACCGCCTGCTCCAGCCTTGGCGGCCGTTGCCAGGAAGCCGGGCTTTCGCCCTCCCTTCTTGGCGTCCTTGGGCATGCTCCCTCCGCAATCCTCGCAGAAGGCGCTATCCGGTGGGTTGGCGGTGCCGCAGGCCGGACAGGCCACGGTCGGCACGGCATCCGCGGCGGGGCTCTCGAGCTTCTGGCCGCACGCCTCACAGAAGATGCCGTCGTCGGGGCCGTCGGCCCCACAGGACTTGCATGCTACGGACACGGGGAGTCCTCCCTTCTTGTCGGCTCAGGTGGCGCGGCGGTCATCTCAGCGAGGCCTAGGTCAGCGCCTGGCCGCAGGCGCGGCAGAACTTCCGCCCCGGTCTGGCCGCCGTCCCGCAGTTGGGACACCGGTTCTCTCCGGTCTCTGCGGGCGGCGCGGGTGGTGCAGGCGCCGCCGGCTTCGCCGGGCGCCGAGCCCTGGGAACGGGTGCTGGGCGCGCCGGCTGGCCACCGCTCCTGGCGGCCATGCGCTCCTGCACGACCTGCCACGGCGAGCCCTCGACGCCCTTTCGCCAGTCGAAGGAGGCAATTGGGGCGAAGATGTCGGCCAGAGTCACCTTCTTCATCACCGCCGCCCGAAGGAGCAGAGTGACGTTGCTGGCCACGGCCGTGCCCGTGCCGAAGTAGAACACGGCAAGCCCGCCGGTGAACACGTTGCGATGAAACGCCTGGCGCATCAGCACCTGGGAGACGCCGATGGATGCCGCGAGTACCGCCAGGTACCACATCGTTCGCACGACCCGGATGGAACCGTCGGCGCGCATCTCCATGGTCGTGCTCCACGACCCGTAGGTCCCCAGAGCGAAGCCGGCGCCGAGGGCCGGCACCCACTGCGAAGGCGAGATGTTGACCTTGAGCAGCCCGACGTAGATGAGAAGGGTGGAGAAGGTGATGACGGTCTGGACGATTGGCGATACGCAGTCGAAGCGCGATTCCTTCGGGCCGCGGGTGAACAGGTAGGCCGAGCCCAGGAAGGCGACGACGGCCGCCAGGTAGGGCGCGAAGCCATAGAGGGTGTTCACGCCGAGCCTCCCTCCTCCAGGTTCTGGCCACAGGCCCGGCAGAATCGCTGCCCCTCGCGGGTGCGGGTGCCACAGTTGGGGCAGAACCTTCCTGGAGGCGCCTGAACGCTCGCCAGCTTGAGTTCGTTCTCGTCCATCAGCGTGGCCACCACAAGAGCCCTAAGCTGAGTCTTCGTCACCTCAAGCCACTCGAACAGGGGGCGCTCTCCCTCGTGGCGGAGCACCCTGAAGACGATGCTCCGCTCGCCGCTACGGACGACCTGCAGCGTCTGTGAAGCGGGTCCCTTGGCTCCCACCAGCGTCCGGCTGACCGCGAAGCCGGCGACGGGCGGCCCGCCCAGCGCCTGCAGGGCCGTCTCTGACGGCACCAGCCGACCACTCTCGATGCCGACGTGGCCGGCAAAGGCGAGGCGACCCGCCGCTGCCTCCACGGCATCGCGCGAGCGGGCCAGGCCAAGCAGGGGCTCGGCACCGGCGACGAGGACAAAGGGTAGTGTCAGGCTGGGATTCTCTACCGCCTTGGCCACTGTTTGGGCCAGCCCGTCCACGGCCGGGCCGCCCGCGCCTGAGCGGGCCTCGCTGAGGATGATACTGAGTACGAAGGCGTCCTCCGCCCGGCCCTGGAACCGGAACCCCGTGCTCGGCGGCTCCGGCCGGTCGCTGGAGAGGGCGCTGGTCAGCATCAGCATGACCGAGGAGCGAGTGAGCGGAAAGGACAGCTTGATCAGCGCCGGACCGCCGACCGTGCATTCGGTCACCAAGGGGCCGCGCCGGCAGGACGAGAAGCCCTGGCCTTCCCCGCCGGTCGCGTGGAGCGTGATCACCTCTTCGGGTTTGGCGCAGGCGAGGAGCACGGCTTTCGCCAGCGTGTTCACCCGCCACTTGCCATTCGCTCCCTCGAGCAAGTGACCATCGGCCATCTTCTGAAAGGCGGCCTCGCCGGGCTCGAGGGGACGTGACGCCTCCGGCAGGACGGCGAGCGGCGATCCCGGGCCTATCTCGATGCCCGCCATCCCGAGGGCCGTGTGCATTTGCTGGTGGGTGAGCAGGTAGGCGGGCAAGATCGTCTCCTAGAACCAGCTCCGGATGTAGTTGTAGGTGGAGTTGGCTGCGTCGGCCAGGGTGTTGGCCGCCGCATCGTATGCCTCCTGGCCGAGGGCGTAGGCGCCCTCCGCCATCTCGCTGGCGAACCCGGTCACGCCTTGTTCGGCGACGCCGCTGAAGACCTGGTGGTATCCGTCGTAGATCGTGCCGGCGACGGGGGTGTTCTTGATGACGTTGGCGGTCTCGTTCAGGGCCTCGTCCCAGAAGCCATCGCCGACTCCGTGATTGTAGATGTTCCGCACGTCGTCCACGAACTGGCCGACCGTCGTCGTTGGGTCAACGATAACCTCCGACGCAGCCGAGGCGAGTTCATTCAGCCCCTGAAGCGGTGCGCCGAACTGGCCCTGCTCCACCTGCTGCTGGAACCCGCTCATGCTCTCGTTGAGCACCTCAGTTCCGGCACCGGTCTCGTAGATCTGCTGCAGGTCGCTGACGAGGTTGCCGCCGTCTGTTCGGGCTGTCTCCTCGCCGAGGAGCTGGGCTGCCTGGGCGTAGCCGGCGAAGGGGTCGGCGTTGGGGCGGTTGGCCACTCGCTCCGCGAAGTTGTCCAGAGCAGTCGTGTCAAGTTCACCCGACGCCGCAGTGGCGCCAAGGCTCTCGCTCACCGCCTCGAGCGCGTCGTAGCCGGTCCCAACGAAGTTCTCGACTGCTCTGTCCGGTATGATGTTGGCCATTCCGCCCGGAAGGAGCGCGCCCGCGGCGGCGCTGAGCCGGGGGTCCGTGATGCCGCCGAAGGGGTTGGTGCCCCCCGCGAGGTTCCCGGCACCCGTCTGGGCGACGGCGAGCGCGAACGCCTCCTCGGGCGACTTGCCGTCGGCGATGTGCTGGTTGTAGAGCTGCTGGACGTTCTGCGCGTCCATCACCCGGCCGAAACCGGAGCTGACGAGGCTGCCGCTGTCCGCGTCCGCACCGGCCGGCCGTGGCGCTCCGCCTTCCGCCTCGGCTCCTGTGCCGGCAGGACGGGCGGCCCCGCCCTCTCCCTCTGCTCCTGCACCGGCGGGACGGACGGCTCCGCCCTCTCCCTCGGCGCCCGTGCCGGCAGCACGCGCGCCTCCCCCTTCCGCCTCAGCGCCGGTGCCAGCGGCACGAGCTTCTCCGCTTTCGGCTCCAGTCTCCGCGCCAGCGCCCCTCGCCTCGCCGCCCTCGACGCGGGTGTCTGCGCCGGGCGGCACGCGTGTCTCCCCTGCCCCCTCGACACGTGTCTCGCCGCCGTGGATCTGGGTTTCTCCCGCCGGTCCCGTCGGGCGTCCCTCGCCGCCCTCGAACTCGACCCTAGTATCAGCGCCGGCCGGGAAGCGCGTGTCGAAGTCCTGGCCCTCAACCCGCGTCCGTCCGCCGGCCATGTCTGTCTCCCCAACGTCTCCGCCGGTGCCGGCGGGAGCGACGTGTCGCGCCCCTCCGCCTCCCTCTATCAAGGTCCCGTCGCCCACCGGCCCGCTGATCCGGCCTCCCTCTCCCTCCACCTGAGTCGGGGCGCGCTGCGCGTCGAGCCGTCGCCACTCGTCACTCGACATCGGCCGGAAGGGCTCGCCGTCCGGCAGGCGGGACGGTCGGAACTCGCCGGTGTCCGTCCACGTCCACTTGTGGCCGTCTTCCGTGGTGAACGACTGAAGGCGGCCACCGTCCGGGGTGTCGTGGCCGGTCACTCGCACGCCATCGTTCGTGAACATGTTCCCGTCCGCGTCAATGCGGCCGATGATGCGTCCGTCGGGGGCGTAGAGCTCGCCGTTTGGCCCGGCTCCGGACAAGTCCCATCGCAGGGCCGCCTCAGGGCTCAAGTTGGGGCGCGGCTGTGGGCTCGTCGGCAGGTCGAAGCGTTCCTCTCCTCCAATGTCGGTCGTGCGCCAGGCCTGCCCGTCGGGGGCGATCCGTATCTCGTTGCCGTCCGCGTCGACGTAGGTCTGGATACGCGTCGAGATGTCGTCCTGAGTCACCTGCTGCACCGGCCTTCCGGAGAGATCGGTGATGTTCCCATCGCCGTCGATGTTCAGCATGTGCTGGTGACCGGGGCCGTAGATTCTGCCCTCGCCGTCAACGTTGAGGAGGTTCCAGCGGTCGCGGGCTGCGTCGGACATGGGGCCTTGCGGCGGCGCCGCGCCTTCGGGCGCCACCGGGCGGAAGGCTTCGGGCTCAGCCGCGGTGCCGCGGGCCTCACCCTCGGCTTCCGCCGGTGCCCGTGGCTCACCCTCGGCCGGTCCTATTCGTGGCGGTCCCTCAGCGCCGGCTTCTGAGGGCCCGCGAGCTTCGCCCTCCGCCACGCCTGGCCGGGGCGCACCCTCCTCACCGCCCTCGCCCTGCGGGTAGTACCCTCCCGTGGGCCGCCCCCGGGGAACGGAGCTCTCCTCCTCGGGCTCGGTCGGTGGGCCGCCGTCGCCGGGAGGGCCGACGTCTCCGGCAACACCGACGCCGCCCGACTCAAGGCCGCGGCAGAGCTGACCGAGGGTGATCGCGCCTGCCAGGCCGCCGATGGTGAGCGCCGAACCGGCGGCCATCGTGCCCCATCCGTAGTGCTCCCAGCGCTCGCACCAAAGGCAGGCGCCGAAGTCATCACCGGAGCAGACATTGGCGCATCTGCCCTGAGCTTGAGCTGGCTCCGGCGCCGTCGCGATCAGCAGCACGCCGGACAGGCTCATGAGCATACAGAACACCTGCCCAAGCCTGGCCAGCCTGATGAGCGTTCGGGTGGAGAGGTGGGGTCGGAATCGCATGTCCTTCACCCTGCGCGCCAGCCTCGTTTGTCGATTCTCAGACAGATCGGGCCGTGAGTCAATGGCGCGTCGCGGGGAGCACGATCGGCGGCGTGACGGGAAACGCAGCCTGCATCCGTACGAATCGTCGGCCCGATTCGCAGAGAAGCTGCCTTGACCGCTGGGAGCTAGAATCGACCTTCGGGCGGTTGGAGGATCGCGCCCCTGGCGCTGTCGGAGACGATGCGCCGGTAGAGGTCGAGGAAGCCGCCTGTGGCCTTGGGGGGACGCGGCTTCCAGTGCTTCACGCGCTCGGCGATGACGCTTGGTGCGACCAGCAGGTTCAGCCGGCGCGCGGGCACGTCAATCTCGATCACATCGCCGTCCTCCACGAGCGCGATCGGCCCGCCGTCGGCGGCCTCCGGCGCGACGTGCCCGATGCACGGCCCATGGGTCGCCCCCGAGTAGCGGCCGTCGGTGACCATGGCCACGGAGTCTGCCAGACCCATGCCCACGAGCATCGCCGCCGGTATGGACAGCTCCCGCATCCCCGGGCCGCCCCGTGGCCCCTCGTAGCGGATGACCAGGACCGAGCCGGGCTGCACCTCCCTGTTCAGAAGGTGGTCGCGGACCTCCTCCTCCGAGTCGAACACCACCGCGGGCCCGCTGTGAACCAGCATCCGGGGGCTGATGGCGCCCTGCTTCACTACCGCGCCCTCCGGCGCCAGCGTGCCCCGCAGGACGGCGATGCCTCCCTCCGGCGCCAGAGCGTCTGACTGAGGATGCACCACTGTCGGATCGCCGTTGCGGGCATCGGCGACCTCCTCGGCGATGGTCCGCCCTGTCACCGTCGGGCAGCGGCCATTCACGAGAGTGCCCAGCTCCTTCAGGACCGTGCGCACGCCGCCCGCCCGTTGGAAGTCCTCCATGAACAGGTTGGAGGCCGGCTTGAACGTGGCCAGAAGGGGCGTGCCGCGACTCAGCCGCTCGATGTCGTCCAGGCAGAGGTCGAGGCCAGCGGCCTGCGCCAGGGCGAGCAGGTGCAGCACCATGTTCGTCGAGCCGCCGACGGCCACACCTACCCGAATGGCGTTCTCCAGCGATTCGGCCGTGAGGATGTTCAGGAAGGTCGGCCCCGCCTCGACTAGGGCCACGCTACGCCGACCGGCTTCCCGCGCCAGGTCGAGGATGTCGTGCCCGCCGGAGGGGACGGTCGCGTTTCCCGGCAAAGAGAGCCCGGCCGCTTCCACGATCGCGGCCATGGTGTTGGCCGTGCCCATCATGTTGCAGATGCCGGGCTGGCCGCAGGTACGCTTCTCGATCTCGCCCAGCTCTTCCTTCGAGATCCTCCCCGCCTTGAACCGGCCGATGGCCTCCTTCACGTCGCTGGTGCCGCGGGGACCGTTCGCGAAGGCGGCCTGGGGCATGTAGCCGCCGGTGAGGAAGACCGTCGGCAGGTTGCAGCGGGCGGCGGCGAGGAGGAAGCCCGGCGTCACCTTGTCGCAGGACGAGATCATCACAGCCCCCTGGAATCGATGGGCCTTGACCATGAGTTCGGCGGAGAAGGCGATTATCTCGCGCGAGGGGAGGACGTAGTGCATGCCCGGCCCCTGGCAGATGCCATCGCAGCCGGCGATTGTGTTGAACTCCACCGGCATGCCGCCGGCCTCGCGGATGCCTTCGCGGACCTCCGCCGATAGCTGGCGCAGGTGTGCGTGGCCGGCGGCGAGCTCGCTCCAAGAGTTGACAATGGCGACCAAAGGCTTGCGGAAGTCGTCGCCGGTGAAGCCCATGGGTCGGTACAGGGCGCGGGCGTAGGTCGACTCAAGCCCCTCCAGCGGCAAGGGGGGCTTCGGCCGAGCGCGACCAGTCATCAGCCCAGACGCTCCTGGGCGCGGAGGCGATCGTACTGGGCGCGCCGCTCGGTGAGGTAGGTGGGCACGGGTACGTCCCACCAGCCCTGCGCGGGACTCCCTGTGTAGGGGTACTCGCGGCTGACCAGGGCCTCGACCACGGCGGGCTTCCCGGAAGCGAAGGCGCGCTCAAGGGCCGGCTCGACTTCGTCGGCGCGCGAGATGCGCTCGCCGTGGGCGCCGAAGGCGCGCGCCACCTCCGCGAAGTTGGGGCTGTAGGGGTTGCCGTCGCGGTCTAGGAAGTCGGTGTTGAGGACGCGATCGGAGCCGTAGGCGTCGGTCTGCAGGTCCCTGATCGAGAGCCAGCCGCTGTTGTTGGCTACGATGACGACTACCGGCAGGCCGTATTGCACCGCCGTCGCCATCTCCTGCATCGTCATCATGAAGTCGCCGTCGCCGACGATGGCCACGACCTGCTTGTCGGGCTTGGCCAGCTTGGCGCCCAGGGCTGCGGGCAGAGAAAAGCCCATCGTCGAGAAGCCGCCGGTCGTGAGATGGGTGCGGGGTTCGTAGAAGGGGAACTCTTGGAGGACTTGAGCTTGGGTGTTCCCGGAAGACGAGACGACCACGGCATCCCGGTCGAGGAAGCGACGGGCGTGCTTCAGCAGCGACGAGATCATCATGGGCTCCCGGCTGTCGTCGGCCCATCGCTCCAGGTGGTCCAGCCACTCCTGCCGCACGCGCTGAATGTCCTGGTGGTAGCTGGAGCCCTCGTACTCACGGCGCGGGTGGTCCGACTGGAGACAGGCCAGGAGCTGCCGTAGGGAGGCTCTGGCGTCGCCCACGATGCCCACCTCGACAGGGTAGTTCTTGCCGATCTCACCACCGTCGATATCGATATGGATGAGCCTGGTGGGCGGGATACTGAATGCCTTGCCCGGCAGGTAGGACGACGCCGTCTCGTCGGCGAACCGGCAGCCAACGGCCAGCAGCACGTCGGCGGATGTGCAGAGCTGAATGCCGCAGGTCGTGCCCTTGGAGCCGGTGAGCCAGCCGTACAGCGGGTGGTCGCCGGGGAAGACGTCCTTCGCCTGGAATGTCGTGACGACCGCTGCCCCCACCCGCTCGGCCACCTCCCTTAGCTCCGCCCGAGCCTCGCTGGCCGCAACGCCTCCGCCCGCGACGATCACCGGTCGCTGGGCCTGCGCCAGCAACGTGGCGGCCCGTTCGATGTCAGCCGCGTCGGCAGCAGGACGGCCGGCGGGGCGTCGGCGCTCGGGTTCAGGCAGTTCGACCTCCGCGCTGCCACATTGCACGTCCATTGGCAGGCTGACCACAATAGGCCCGCGACGGCCCGTCAGCATCTCGTTGAAGGCGCGATGCAGGACAGAGGGGAGCTGTGACGCGTCGGTGGCCAGCCAGTATCGTTTGGTGATGGGCTCCAAGAGGCGGGAGAAGCCGGAGTCGTGGCGCCGCTCGATCTCTTGCAGCACCCCCTTGCCGAACATGTGGGTGTGCGTGTCGCCTGTGAGAACGAGAACGGCCGTGGAGTCGACGTAGGCGGTGGCGACACCGACGGCGGTGTTGATGGCGCCCGGCCCGATGGACGTATAGGCGGCGAGAGGGCGGCCGGTCATGCGGAAGTAGCCGTCGGCGAGGTGGACGGCGCTCATTTCCTGCCGCACTTGGAGCATCCGGATGCGGTCCTGGCGGGCCACGAAGGCATCGACCAGCCCGAGGCAGCCGTGGCCGGGGATGCCTACGACGTAGGGCACCCCCTCGCGGATCAGGTATTCAGCCACGATCTCGCCGCCGGTCAACCGCACGCTATCCTCCCCTCTTCGCAACTACGAGGTCACTTCGTCCAGGTAGACCTCTCGGTGCTCTCGCGCCGAGAGGTGGGCGGCCAGCGAGAAGCGCAAGATCTCCTTGGCCTCCGCGCCGGTAAGCGAACACTCGCGGTCCTCGAGGATGGCATCGATGAAGTCGTGGACTCCACGCACGAAGCTGCTGGCCCAGTCGGTCTCCAGGTCGTGGTACTCGGTCACGGTGCCATCACGGTAGAGGACGACCGGGGGCCGCTGCAAAACATGGCCGGAGCACTGGTTCACCCAGACCAGGCCCTCGCTGCCGGTTATTTCTACCCAGTCGTCGTTGCTGTAGTAGCCGGACGGGACCATCAGGCCGGGGGACGCCACTGTCTCCCAGGAGCCGTAGCGGGTGCCGTCCCGGTGCTTCCAGATGAACATCGCCGGGGCATCGTAGGCGGGGGCCGACTCTCTCCGATGGATCCATCCGAACACCTTCTCCACTTCACCCAGGAAGTACATGGCGGTGGAGAACAAGTGGTAGCCGTGGTCGAAGATCCACGGGCCGCCGCCGCAGCGCTCGTCGTCGATGCGCCACATCAGGGCGTCGCCGGGGACCGCCCAGCCGTACTTCGACGAGCCGCCGATGACCTTGAGCCGGATAGACAGAGGTTCGCCGATGGCGCCTTCGTCGATCAGCGCCTTGGCCTTCAGGTTCGGGGGGTAGTAGCGGAAGTTCTCCAGCACCCGCATCCTCCGCCCGGAGCGCGCGGCCGCGGCGATCATCGCGTCAGCCTCTGTGAGGTTGAGCGCCATCGGCTTCTGGACAGCCACGTGCTTGCCCGCCTCCAGGAAGGCGACCGTCATCTCGGCATGGAGGTGGTGGGGCGTAATGACCTCCACCATGTCGATGGCCGGGTCGTTCAGGAGGTCCCGATAGTCGGTGCAGTGCTGGGGGGCGTGCCACTCCTCGGCCCGGTCGCGCGCCACTTCGGCCCGTGAGTCGCAGACCGTGTAGAGTTCCGCCTTGGGGTTGTCGCGGTACCCCAGCGCGTGGAGGTCAGCGATTCGGCCCGCGCCGACGAACGCAACGCGCACCTTGCTCATGGCGGTTCTCCTCTGGACTCGCGAAGGCTACGCCGGGAACGCTACCGTGCCCGTTCGGCCAAGTCAAGAGGATGCGGGCCGTCAGGACATGGATCCACCAAGTGGATAGGGCGCACGGGTCGGCCGCGCCTGTCCGGTTGAATCGCCGAAAGGTGTGGAGCTGCCTCCACGCCCGATGCCACTGTGTGGTCGGGCGGGACCGCCCACCCCCCCGGACAAGAGGACCGGGGGCGGTGCGTGCGGACGTGCCTACGGCCCGCTGCACTCGAGGCCGAACTGGCTCATGACGCCCAGGACATCTCCCATGTCGATGGCGCCGTTGGGGGGTCCGGCGCCCCAGGGCGGGTTGGGCCCCTCGCCGGGCGTCCGGTCGTAGCAGAGCCCTTCCCTGTCGGGCGTCGTGTCGGCGTCGATATCGCAGGAGCCCTTCACGATGTCGTAGGAGACGCCGTTGCCGTTGGGCGGCCCGCCTTCGTCGGCGAAGACATAGAAGAGCATGGCCAGCGCGTCGGCTATGTCGATTGTTCCATTGCGCGGGCCGTTGGGCGCGGGGTCGGGGTTCGCCCCGGCGGGTACGTCATAGAAGTCGTACCACGCCAGGGGGTCGTAGGCGCCGGTGGAGCCGGGCTTGGGGGCGGGTGCGCCTGCCGGCTCCTCACCGTCGGCGCAGCCGTCGCCGTCGCTGTCGGGGATGGTGGGGTCTGTCCCATGGACGAAGACCTCGTCGTCGTCGGTGAGACCGTCGGAATCGTAGTCGGCGCTGGGGCTGTCATGGCAGCCATCGGTATCGATGACGCCGTCGTAGTCCTCCTTGGTCCGGATGGGAAGACCGAGCTCGTCGAGGGGCTCGTCGCCGGAGTCGGCAACGCCGTCGGGGCCGGCCGTCCAGTCGGTGCCGGGGCACTGGTCGGCGCCGTCCAGAAGCCCATCGGTGTCGTTGTCCGCCTCGGGGCAGCCGTCCGCGTCCTGGAACTCGTCGACGTCCTCTGGCAGGGCAGGGCAGGCATCGAGAGAGTCCGGAATGCCGTCCCCATCCTGATCAAGAACGGCGGTAGCCGTTGGCGTGGGTGTGGCTGTGGCCGTGGCCGTCGGCGTGCTGGTGGGAGACAGCGTGTCGCAGCTCGCCCCCTCGCCGATGGCGATACAGGCGCACACCGTGCCTGTGGGCAAGTCGTTGGCGAGGGGGTCGCAGAGCTGCACCGAACTCAGGTCCAGAGGACTCGCCCCGTTGGCGACCGGCGAGAAGGTCAGCACCGACAGCACCCCCGAGCCGGTGGGCCCCGGCGGTTCGGGGCCCATCGTGACGCAGCCCAGCCGCACGCTGCCTTCGTCGAGAACGGGGTCGAGACAGAAGACCGGCCTGCCCGTGCTCCCCAGGAAGGAGCCGTTGACCACCTCGACCAGCTCCAGGACGGCCGGGTCGTATGTCAGCTCCCACTCGTATGCGCCCAGGTTCTCGATGTCCTCGACCCGAATCTCCACGTCGAAATCGCCCCCGTCGAGCGGCCACGACGAAGGCGCGACGACACTCGTCACCGTGCCCTGTCCCGAGACGGTGCCCGCGCGCCAGGCCCCCAGTCCGGCCAGGCCGAGAGCCAGTGCGGCCACGAGCAGCAACGGAGCCGCCTTCACGATGCTCGATCCTCCGGGTGCCCGGTTCCGGCCGCCGCTGTAGGCGTGGACGACACCGGCTTTCCTGATCAGTACGTGCGGTCCAGGTACGTGTCGCGCGGGGTTGCCACTAGTCTACCACACGCTAGGAGCCCCGATCTCTCGCCGCGCCGGGACGCTCCGCCAGCCATCGCCGCACGAGCACCGCGCCGCCCATGGCCAGCCCGACGAGGAGCAGCCCGGTGACAGTCAGGTCTGACGAGAGCAGCCCAGCGGAGGAGTGGCCCTCGCCGGTCCCCTCCAGCGCCGACAGCCGCGCCTCCAAGCCGCTCACCTGCTGTCGAAGGGCAGCGTTGTCGTCCTCTGGCGGCTCCGGTGCACTGCTGGCCAGTGGGGCACCGATGGGCTGCCAGGTGCTGGAACCGGCGGCCAAGTAGGCACCGGTGGAGAGGTCGCTGCTGGTGTAGAGGTACACCCCACCACTGGCGCGGGCTATGAAGCGGTTGTCGTCGTTGCACTCAACCTGGGCCGGTGTAGAGTCTCCCCAGACGAAGCAACCCTGGTTGTTGGCGTTGGCGTAACGCCCGGCGGCGAAGCTCAAATCCCCCAGCGCCGCGCTGTACTGCCCGCCTGGGACCATGGCATTGTTGCCCGCGGCGGTGTTGTCGTACCCTCCGCACACCGTAGCGCCCGTGCCCAAGGCGCTGTTGAGGCCCCCTCCGCCGACGCTAGCCATCCCGCCACTGGCCGTGTTGCTGTTGCCCCCGCCGACCGTTGACTCAGACCCGCTTGCGGTGTTGGCAGTGCCTCCGCCGACAGTGGCGTAGTCATCGCTGGCGCTGTTGTTCTTGCCGCCCGCCACTGTGCTCCACAGGCCGCCGGCGGCGTTCGTCTCGCCACCACCCACTGTTGCATACCCGTTGCTGGCTCCGTTCGCGAAGCCACCGCCAATCGTTGCCCTTTCGGCGACCGCCCCGTTGCTGTCGCCCCCGCCAACAGTCGAGAGAACTCCGCTCGCGGTGTTGCTTCCGCCTCCGCAGATGGTGGCGTAGTCGCCACTGGCGGTGTTGTCATAGCCTCCGCCGACGGTTGTGAAGAAGGTGGAGGCCGTGTTGTATTGACCACCACTCACGGTGGCGTAGTTCGCGTCCCCCGCAGACTCGTCTCCGTCGCCGGCCACATTGTCCTGACCACCTGCAACCGTGCCGTAGTTGTCTGTGACCGCGTTCGGGTGCCCGGCTGCTCCTCCGCCCCCCAAGAAGGCCCCCACGGCACCCTCCGTCGTGCTGTTGCCGCTGTAGCCGCCGATAACGTTGGGGCTGGTGGGGTCCGGCTCGAGGCGCAGGCCCTGGCTGCCGTTCACCCGCAGCTCCAGGGCTTGGTCGACAGTCGTGCCGAGCCAGTAGTCGCTGCCATCGATGCCGTGGTCCTCGAGTTCAGTCCAGGCATGGCCCGGGTTGGGCGCGTCCGGGCTAGCTGAGGCGGTCTCCACGACCAGGGACCGCGCACCGAGCGCCGCCAGGAAGCCGAGCGCCAGCATCGCCATGGCCACCGCAATGGTCGCTGCTAGGGGAGCTGGTTTCGTCAGATGCGTCTTCATTGCCTTTGCTCCTCTGCGATACTGCGAGCCGCTGAACCGCTCTACGGCCCTGCGGTGCAGTCCACCACGAACGCCTGCGCCAGAACGGCCAGCACGTCGGCGATGTCGACGTAGCCGTTGGGCTCGCCTGTTGGGTCGATTCCGGTCACCGGGTCGGGGCCCAGGCCGGGCGTGCGGTCGTAGGCCACGCCGTCACCCTCGTACGGGTTCGGCGGCGGCGCTCCCGGAACCTCCCACCTTAGCTCGTGCGTGACACCGCCAGCGTTGTCGTTGGTGGTGTCGGCGTTTGTGTCTACGCCCTTCATGGCGTCGTAGTCCACGCCGTTGGCGTTGCACGGCCCGTCGTCGTATGAGAAGGCGTAGAACAGCACGGCCAGGACGTCGCCGATGTCCACCAGGCCGTTGCGGAAGCCGTTGGCGCCGATGGGTGGCAGGTCGTCGCCGCAGCCGTCTCCGATGGCGTCCTCCTTGGCCGGCACCGGCACGTCGTACACGTCGTACCAGGCGTAGGGGTCGAAGACGGAGCCGAGGGCCGCCTCCTGGGCAGCGGTGCAGCCGTCGTCGTCGTGGTCGGCTGTGGGCTCGTCGCAGGAGGTGTCGCCGTCCTTGTCGATGCAGAGCGTCCCGCAGCAGACCTTGATGTCGTAGTCGAGCGTGCCGTCGCAGTCCGCCACGTGGGCGTTCGTCGTGTCGGAGATGGTGGCCAGACAGGTGTAGTCTGTGGGACAGGTCGTCCCGTACTGGCAGTCCATGTCCCGGTTCGGGGCCGACAGGCACACGTCGATTGGGTAGCCCCCGTCCGAGGCCACATGCGCGTTGTCGTCGGCCGACAGGGTGAGCACGCTGGCGTAGTCGTACCCGCTGCAGGCGTTGCTCAGTTCGGGCGGGCCCTGGCAGCAGACGGTGTACGGGTAGGTGGTGGGATGGGAGTCCGCCGTCTGGGCGTGGGCGTTCGTCACGTCCGACATGCGGAAGACGTCCACCTCGCCCACGTCGCACGACGGCTTGACGGTGCAGGTCAGCTCACCGTCGGGGGAGGCGAACCCGATGCCGGGGAACGGGAACAGCCGCACCCCCGCCAGGACGGTGAAGGCGGCGACGAGCACGCCGAGGCCCAGGAGTGTGAGTTGTCGTTTCATGGCGTTTCAGCCTTTCTGTTGGGTGGCTGTGGGCCGTCCCTACTTGCAGCAGATGGCGCAGGGGTCATGGCTAACCGTGTGCCGAGTGCCACCATCGACCGTGTCTGAGTAGGCATAGTTGGTCTCCGGATTGTCCTCCGCCTTGGGTGCTGCACAGACCATCCCGGTTCCGTACGCCCACCCGCCTCCCACCGGCCCGGACATAACGATGGGAGTCCACTCCCCCGTGCTCACGGCCGTCCAGCCGGGCGCACAGTCAGCCGAGTTCCAGTTGGTGTAGCATGAGCCGCCGCCACCGAAGTCCGCCGCCTCGTACCCGTCAAGCCTGTCGGCGTCGAGGTCAGTCCAGGTGCCCTCCGGCAGGCCTATCTGGTCGTAGTTGTGGCCGGGGTTGGGGGCCGTCAGTTGCGCCGAGGCCGTGTCCGTGAAGACGGACTTCACCCCCAGGGCGAAGAACGCCCCGACAGTGAAGACGACAAGCACTCCCAGTGCTATCAGCAGTCCGTTGAGGTTCTTCGGTGTGTTCACGTTGATGCCTCCTGGTGTGACACTCCGGGATTCCTGCCTGCGATGGGCGAGTCCCGGTGGAAGATGCGGACGCGCGGGACCAGCGCGAACTACGGCGGAGAGAACTCAATCCCGGTGAGGGCCACCGTGAAGATGTCGGACCCGCTGCCGTTGCACCACCAATCGACGTGCACTCCGGGCTCAACCACGATGTCGAGGATGTACGTGCCCACATCGGTCTGCTGGAGGGTCAGGCGTCGGTCGTCTGCCGTCTCGACCACGATGCCCTGATTCGTGGTGGCTGGGACGGTAATCGAGATCGCGTGGATTAGCGCGCGCCTGCCTGGCGGCACGGTGTACAACGTACCGGTGTCGTGCCCATCGCACGAGCTAAGCTCGGTGAGGTTGAGTGGCGTACCTGTCTCAGCTAGGCAGCACCCGCCGTCGCCAAGCTCCGATGCATGGTACCCGTCCACCATGTCCGCGTCTAGGTCGACCCATGTGCTGGGCGGCAACTCTATCTGGTTCCAGCTATGCCCGGGGTTGGGCGGGTCCGGGCTGGCCGCCGCGCCGAAGGGGTTGCCAGCCATGCCTCCGACGATGACGCCCACCACCAGGGCGAGTCCTACCGCTGCGATGCTTAGTCGCTTCACAGTGCACCTCCTTGTAGCAATGAACGAACCGGCGCCAGCCGGGACTGGGGATGTGAAGTGATGCGGGCAGCCCGAAGACTACGGATGGGCCTGCTCAGGCGGGGTGGTGTGAGCAGACGGAGGGAATCTCGGCCGCGGTCATTATACACGAGGTGTCAAGGGCGGCGTGACCGAGATTCGACCGGAGTGGGACTCGGCGACTCGCGCACGACGAAGGCCGCCGGGCCCGCTGGTGGCGTGGAAGAGCCCGGCGGCCAGTCAGCCCCCCAAAGGAACCTGGGCGCTGCCCGCCTCAGCCCCTCCGAAGGGTCTCTGCCCGCGTGGACAGCTTGGCGTCGACACTCGCGCTGCAGGCCCGCACACGGCGCGACGCAGCTTCCGGACCGGCGCGGCCCCCCAGGAGAGAGCCCCGCCGGTCCGACGCGAGGAATCTGCGCTCGCCCGAGACCAAGAAGGGCCTGGATATCCCTTCCCAGGCCGTCGGCCCCCTCGCTCCCGGGCGAGTCTCTGGGTGTGGGTTATCCCTCCCCCACATGCGCAGTTTGCGCCTCGCGGTATCGCCTGTCCATACGTATTCCTACGTAGGGAGCAGGGGCGGCTGCGAAAGATGCCGCGTCGTGGGCGCGAAGCTGGGAGTGAGGTTCTCGGATGAGGTGGGCGGTCCCAGCGGTCCGTCACCCGCCGGGGTCGCCGGCATTTCTTCGGTCCAAGGCACCAGAATCGTGGGTTTGTGCCGAGTCTACTGTAGAGAGGTGCTAACCCCGCCACCAGAAGTGTCCTCTCATTGGCACCCTTGAGGGATCTCCTCCTCCTCAGGGGTGCCCTGCGTTCGAGGACCGCGATGGCATGGGTCCCGAGCCCGGTGTGGCGTCGTGGAGAGGGACGGCCTGCTATCGGTCACCGGCTGCTTGCGACCGCCGACGCCATCGGTCGTGGAGCGCAGCGCCGAACAGCAACGAGGCCCCCGCAAGCAGAAACGGCCCGCCGATGAAGGTGGCCGCAATGGCATGGTGGTGCCCCGCTGTCGTCGCCACCAGTACCACCAGGGCCACGCCCGCCGTCACGAGCATCGCCCCGCCCACACGTTCGCTGAGCCAGGCGGCCGCCGTGCTGACAAAGGTGTATGTGAAGATGGTGGCGACCGCTGCCGTCTCCGCGTCGGGCACGTCGAACCCTTCGCTGATCCCGGAGCCGATGAGAGAGAAGGCGGCGAACAGCGAGAGGACGCTCGCGAGCAGCCGCCCGGAACGCATCAGGATGCGCGGCATCCGAGGTTCAGGTGATGTCATCTCTGGTACCTTGGCGTCTCCTCTGCACATTGTATCGCGCGGCGACACAATAGCAGGATCACGAAGGCCAGGCGCGAGCCTGGCCTTCGCTGCTTCTCCCGGCTCTGGTGAGACCCGAGTGGATCCTCCCACAAGGTCAGCGGGGGAGCGGCCCCCCAGGGCC
>DAOULP010000136.1:0-5442 GCA_034420175.1 Dehalococcoidia bacterium
ACATGTCGGGCCATTCCAAGTGGTCGCAGATCAAGAGGCAGAAGGGCGTTGCCGACGCTCGCCGAGGGCAGCTCTTCACCAAGCTGGGTCGCGAGATCACCGTCGCTGCCCGGGAGGGAGGCCCCGATTCCGCCTCCAACTTCCGCCTCCGGCTTGCCGTCCAGAAGGCCCGCGACAACAACATGCCGGCCGACAACATCGATCGGGCCATCAAGCGCGCCACGGGCGGAGCAGATGCAGCCACCTTGTCGCAGGCCGTTCTGGAGGGCTACGGGCCGGGCGGCGCTGCCATTCTCGTCGAGACGCTGACCGACAACCGCAACCGCACCGTCGCTGACGTGCGTGCCACCTTCGCCCGCGCCGGTGGAAGCCTGGGCGAGGCCGGCTGCGTGGCCTGGCTCTTCGAGAGCAAGGGGGTGGTCACGGTCCCCGTGCAGGACCAGGAGGCCGAGGACCTGGCCCTGCTGGCCATCGACGCCGGGGCGGAGGACGTGAAGGTGGAGGACGACGCCGTCGAGGTCTACATGGCGGCGGCGGACCTCGAGAAGGTTCGCCGAGCCCTGGAGGAGGCCAGCGTCACCGTCTCGTCCGCCGAGGTGTCGATGGTCCCCAAGACCATGGTCAGCCTGGGGGATAAAGAGGCCATGCAGACCCTAAAGCTCCTCGAACGGCTCGAGGACCTGGACGACGTCCCGCGTGCCCACTGCAACGTCGACTTCCCGGACTCTGTGCTGGCTGCCTTCAGCGGCGAGACCGCCGCCGGATGACACCCTCGGCCCCCTCGGATTCCAAGCTGGTCGTTCTGGGCATCGACCCGGGGCTGCGGGCCACCGGGTGGGGCGTGCTAGCCGTGGCGGGTTCCGGCGGGGGCACGGCTGAACGCGGCGAGCCAACTGTCCTCGCCTACGGCGCCATACTCACTGAGACCGGGGTGCCGCTGCCCGAGAGGCTTCGACTCCTCTTCGCCGGCCTGCGCGAGGTGATCGAACGCTGGAGACCGGCCGAGGTCGCCGTCGAGGAGGCGTTCGTGGCCGCCAACAAGCGTGTCGCCATCACGATGGGGGAAGCGCGCGGCGCCGCGCTCCTGGCCGCCGCCGAGGCGGGCCTGCCCGTCTTCGAGTACTCGGCCTCGGAGGTGAAGCAGGCCGTGGCGGGCTACGGGCGGGGTAGCAAGGAGCAGGTGCAGGAGATGCTGCGCCTTCAGTTGGGGCTTGAGGCCGTGCCTGAGCCGGCGGACGCCGCCGACGCGCTGGCTACCGCTCTCTGCCACCTGGCGCGACGGCGTGTTGAGTCCCAGGTGGCCGCCGCCGGGGCACCGTCCGGAGGCGCCGCGTGAGCCCAATCGCCCGGCTGCGCGGCGTCGTGGAGGAGTCGGGCCCCGACTGGCTCCTGGTTCTCGTCGGAGGTGTCGGACTGCGGGTTCAGGTGCCAGCCTCCACCGCTGAGACGTTGGGCCGCCCCGGCGACAGCGTCTCGCTGCACACCCACCTCTACGTTCGCGAGGGCACACTCGCCCTCTACGGCTTCGGTTCGACCGAGGACCTCGCTGCGTTCGAGCTGCTGCTCGGCGTGGGAGGCATCGGGCCGAGGGGCGCGCTGACTCTCCTCTCCGTGCTGGGGGCGGATGGCCTATCCGAAGCCGTGTCGACGGGCGATGTGCCCAGGCTCCAGCAGGTACCCGGCATTGGGCAGAAGACGGCCGGGCGGCTGGTGCTGGAGCTAAAGGGCAAGCTGGTGGGCCCCGCCGCCGCGATGCCCGTGCCTTCGAGTCGCGACGACGAGGTGGTGGCGGCGCTGGTCGGGCTGGGATACTCGCAGACCGAGGCGCAGGCAGCGGCGGCCAGCGCCCCCACTGACACCTCCGCCAGCATCGAGGAGCGCATCCGGCTCGCCCTCGCCTACTTCGGCCGGGGGGCGTGAGGAGGGTGTCGTCCAACTCCGTAGGCCAGGCTTTCGAGCCTGGCCAGCTTGGGAAAGCCGAGGCTGTGCGGCCTCAGACCAGGCAGACAACTCCCGCGGATTGAAATCCGCGGCTTCCTTACCCTGAGTCCAATGACACGGCCGCATCGGTAAGACGACTTTGCCCGGCTGGAAGCTGGTATGATATTGGCGTAGTCGTCAGGCCGCCACTGGAGGTGGCGCAGGAGGAGTGGGATGGGCACGTTCTTCCACCCGATTACGCTGACAGCGCCCTCTGGTGCGTCTGAAACGCTGGAGGCGTTGGTCGACACGGGGGCGGCCTTCACCACCGTGCCGGCACCGGTCCTAGAGCGCCTCGGGATTCGACCGCACCGAACGGCGAAGCTCCGCTTGGCAGACGGGCATCTCGTCGAGTGGCGGCTTGGCTGGGTGACGGCCGAAATCGATGGCCTGCAGGAGGAGATCCTCTGTGTCTTCGGCTCCCCGGATGCCCCGCCCGCCATCGGAGCGCACACCCTCGAGACGTTCCTGCTCGGCGTGGATCCAGTGGAGCAGAGGCTGGTACCCAAGGAGGGGTACTTGATGCGATTGGAGGACGGCGATGTGCCAAGCTGAAGGCGCGAATGAGGTTGAGCAGCGGGCCCTATGCCACTTCAGGTTCTTCGTCTATCGCGAGTATGGCGAGGTAAGGCACCTCAGGCCGGGGATGCTGGTGCAGTACGACAGGCAGGCGGACAGGTGTATGGAGATCAGGAAGATGGACGAAGGTGGCCGGAAGAGGGAGTACGCGAGAGAGCTCTATGTCCAGGAGCTGGCTCAACCAGAACCATCTCGCATACTGAACGCGTTCGTAGATGCACATGCTGGATTGACGCCAGAGATGCTCGAAGAGATCTTCCAGGCCGATGCGATGGGAGCTGCGCTTGGAGGCCCAAGGCACGCGGCGATCGTAAGGGCGACCCTGTCTTTGAGGGATGCTATCGAAACGAACGACTGGGTCACCGCTGAACGCCACGTTGAAGATCTCCGGAGTCTGCATCACAACACACGACGGGCAGTTTGTGACTATCGGGATCTGGGTCTAGACCGCGACTGCTGCATCTTGACTCCGGACGTGCCCTGCCCCGACTAGGCATGCCTGACTTCCGTCTCGTCTCAGACTTCGAAGCGACGGGCGACCAGCCCCAGGCCATCGACCGGCTGGTCGAGGGGCTGCAGCGCGGCCACAAGCAGCAGACGCTGCTCGGCGTGACCGGCTCTGGCAAGACGTTCACCATGGCCAACGTCGTCGCCCGCTGGCAGCGGCCCACGCTCGTCCTCGCCCCCAACCGCACGCTGGCCGCCCAGCTCTGCTCCGAGTTCAAGGAGTTCTTCCCCGACAACGCCGTCGAGTACTTCGTCAGCTACTACGACTACTACCAGCCCGAGGCCTACATCCCCCGCTCCGACACCTACATCGCCAAGGACGCCGACATCAACGACGAGATCGACAAGCTGCGCCACGCCGCCACCCGCGCCCTCTTCGAGCGGCGCGACGTGCTCATCGTCGCCTCCGTCTCCTGCATCTACGGCCTCGGCGAGCCGGAGGAGTACCAGAGCTTCACCCTCACCTTCCGCAAGGGCGAGCCCTTCAACCGTTCCCGCGCCATGCGCCGCCTCGTGGACATGCAGTACGAGCGCAACGACATGACCCTGCTCCGGGGCAAGTTCCGCCTCCGCGGCGATAGCCTCACCATCCTGCCCGCCTACGACGAGATGGCCGTCCGCGTCGACTTCTGGGGCGACGAGGTGGAGCGAATCGTCGAGCTGGACCCCCTCACCGGGGAGCTGCTCGCCGAGCGCGACCGCGTGGACGTCTACCCCGCCAAGCACTTCGTCACCTCGCAGGAGAAGCTGGAGGCGGCAATCGAGGACATCGAGCGGGAGATGGAGGGGCGGGTCGCGGAGCTCAAGGAGCAGGGCAAGATCGTGGAGGCGGCCCGGCTGGAGGAGCGCACCCGCTACGACGTCGAGAGCATGCGTGAGGCCGGCTACTGCGCCGGAATCGAGAACTACTCGCGGCACCTGGCCCGTCGCGCGCCGGGCAGCACGCCGTGGACGCTGCTCGACTACTTCCCCGACGACTACCTCATGTTCATCGACGAGTCGCACATCAGCATCCCGCAGGTGCGCGGCATGTATCACGGCGACATCTCCCGCAAGCAGACGCTGGTGGACTACGGCTTCCGCCTGCCATCGGCGCTGGACAACCGGCCTCTCAACTTCACCGAGTTCGAGGAGCACATCAGCCGCATCGTCTTCGTCTCGGCCACGCCCGGCCCCTACGAGTACGAGCACGCCGAGCAGGTGGTCGAGCAGCTCGTCAGGCCCACCGGCCTCGTGGACCCCACTATCGAGGTCAAGCCCACCGAGCGCCAGATCGACGACCTGCTCGATCAGGTTCAAGCCCGCGTCGAACGGGGGGAGCGCTGCCTGATCACCACCCTCACCAAGAAGATGGCCGAGGACTTGGCCGATTACCTGGCGGAGATGGGCGTCCGCACCCACTACCTGCACTCGGAGATCGACACGCTGGAGCGGGTGGAGATCCTGCGCGACCTGCGCCTGGGCGTCTACGACGTGGTTGTGGGCATCAACCTCCTGCGCGAGGGCCTGGACCTGCCCGAAGTCAGCCTGGTGGCCATCCTGGACGCCGACAAGGAGGGCTACCTGCGCTCCGGCGATTCCCTCATCCAAACCATCGGTCGCGCCTCCCGCCACATCGACGGCCAGGTGATCATGTACGCCGATAGGGTGACGGAGTCCATGCGCAAGGCCATCGACGAGACGTACCGCCGCCGACGCGTCCAAGTCGCCTACAACGAGGAGCATGACATCACGCCGCAGGGTATCCGCAAGGCCATCCGTGACATAACGGATCACGTGAAGAAGGTGGCCGAGGAGCGGGCGGAGTACCGCGTCGCTGGCGGCATCCCCAAGGAGGAGATTGCGCGCCTGGTGAAGGACCTGGAGTCGCAGATGAAGCAGGCGGCGCGGGCCCTGGAGTTCGAGCGGGCGGCGCTGCTGCGCGACCAGATCATTGAGCTGCGCAAGGAGCTCGTCTCCGGCGAGGATGCCCTCCACGAGTTCGCCAAGTCGGCCTACGGAGCGGCCGAGGGCGGTCGTCGGCCGAGATCGCCGCGCCGCACCGGAGCCAGCCGCCGCTACGGACGGCGGTAAGGTGAAGCCTGTTTCTTCGCAGCTGCGAAGGAGGTGCCCCCATGGAAGTAGTCCCCGGCGTCCACACAATCGATTCCCTGCGCATGGGTCGGGCCTACCTGGCCGTCGATGAGAACGGCGTCACGCTCATCGACGCTGGCCTCAAGGGGAGCAGCGGTCCCATCCTCCAAGCGGTGGAGAAGGCCGGCCGCAAGCCCGAGGACGTGCGCCAGATCGTCATCACCCACTACCACGGCGACCACACCGGCGGCCTGGCGGAAATGGTCGAGCGCACCGGCGCCAAGGTCATGGTCCACGCCCTCG
>DAOULP010000137.1:0-3502 GCA_034420175.1 Dehalococcoidia bacterium
GCCGACTGCGAGGTAGTCGAGGGCCATGCCCCGGATGTTCCGCTCCACCTCCTCCAGGCTACTGGTACGGGTCGTGAGCACGTGCAGGTCGGCCTGGAGGATGAACGTGTCGTACTCTTCCTGCAGCTTCACACGATTGGACAGGCTGCCCACATAGTTGCCGAGGTGGAAACCCTCGGACGTGGGCCGGTCACCGGTCAGGATGCGCTTGCGGGACGCACGTGGTCTCTCACTCATGATCCGTCCCTCGGTTCAGGCATGGGGCTTACCACAGAGGGCAAAGCATTCATGACGACGCCTCGGCGAGTTCGTCGAGTTCAAGCTCGTACGGAGGAGGCACTTCACGAGTACGTCGCCGGCCATCGCGTTGCTTGTCAAGTCCAATCATCCGCGTGGTGAGTAGCTTCACGACCTCCATGCACAGCCCGTGTAACTTCGATTCCGTCTCATCGTCGATGTAGCCCGACTTGCGAAGCAGATCCAGCCATCCGTCAGTCTCGCAAGCCGAGCCGCGGGCAATCGAGAGGTGGTTTCGATACGCCCCTTCGGCATACCGACCGTAGCCCTCCGCGATGTTGGCCGCTACTGAAGCCGCCGAAGACACCACCTGTCGGCCAAGAACAGAAGTGACCCGGTCATTCGGCAACGCGGCAACAAGCCGGGTGATCTCCAGTGCGAGCTCTTGAGACTTCTGCCAGACAATCAGGCTCCGGAAGCCGTAGGGGTACTCACTCACGGCCTGGCCCCATTCCTATGCTCTTCGCCCCACGCCCTATTTCCTTTGCGCCATGCTCTTCGCCCTAGACAACCGGCAGCTCCGCCAGCGCCTCTTTGACCTTCTCCTCCGGGTAGGCGTAGTCCTCGAGCTTGCCAGCGAAGTACTGGTCGTAGGCCGCCAGGTCCAGCAGGCCGTGGCCGCTGAAGTTGAACAGTATTACCCGCGGCTCGCCCGCCTTCTTGGCGGCCAGAGCCTCTTCGATCGTGGCCAGGACGCAGTGAGCCGTCTCCGGCGCCGGGATGATGCCCTCGGCCCGCGCGAACTGCACAGCAGCGTCGAATATCTTCGTCTGGTGGTAGGCATGGATGTCCATCACGCCCTTGTCGCACAGGTACGAGAGGAGGGGCGCCATGCCGTGGTACCGCAGCCCGCCAGCGTGGATCCCCGGCGGCACGAAAGTGTGACCCAGCGTGTGCATCATCACGATGGGTGCGGTGCCCGCCGTATCCCCGTAGTCATACGCATACGGGCCGCGGCTGACGGTAGGGCAGGCCTCCGGCTCGGCTGGGATGAAGCGTGTCTTCTTGCCATCCACCAGGCGGTCGCGCACGAAGGGGAAGGCTAACCCGGCGTAGTTGGAGCCGCCGCCGATGCAGCCGATGACCACGTCAGGGTACTCGCCAGCCATCTCCATCTGCTTGAGGGCCTCCAGCCCGACGACGGTCTGATGCATGAGGACATGGTTCAGGACGCTGCCCAGCGAGTACCTGGTGTCGTCGCGGGTGGCGGCGTCCTCCACCGCCTCACTGATCGCGATGCCCAGGCTTCCGGGCGACTCGGCGTCCCTGGCGAGGATGGCGCGCCCGGCGTTCGTGTCCTGGCTCGGGCTCGCCACTACCTTGGCTCCCCAGGTCTCCATCATCGAGCGGCGGTACGGCTTCTGGTGGTAGCTCACGTTCACCATGTAGACCTTGCACTCGATCTCGAAGAAGTTGCAGGCCATCGCCAGGGCGCTGCCCCACTGCCCGGCCCCCGTCTCAGTGGTGATGCGCTTCACGCCCTCCTGCTTGTTGTAGTAGGCCTGGGCGACGGCGGTGTTCGGCTTGTGCGAGCCGGCCGGGCTGGCACCCTCGTACTTGTAGTAGATGTGGGCCGGCGTATCCAGCGCCTTCTCGAGGCGATAGGCCCGTTGCAGCGGCGTTGGTCGCCAGAGGCGGTAGATCTCCTGCACCTCCTCCGGAATATCGATGTAGCGCTCCTGGCTCACCTCCTGGGCGATGAGCCCCATCGGGAAGAGGGGTGCCAGGTCCTGGGGGCCGATAGGCTGCTTGGTGCCTGGGTGCAGAGGCGGGGGAGGCGGTCCCCCGATGGTGCCCAGGTCGGCCTGGATGTTGTACCACTGCCCCGGCAATTCCTTCTCTGCGAGGATGAACTTCGTGGTCGTCATGGTTGCCTCCTACGCTTGGTCGTTTCGCGTTTGCGGGCGCTCGGCCCAAGGGCTTGTTCGCCGGACAAACGAAAAGCCCTCACCCCTAGGGGCGAGGGCTGCCTCGCGGTGCCACCCCGGTTGACCCGCCTGCAGCGGGCCATCTCTTCCGGGTACGTGCCGACTTCGGCGACAGATACCCTGGGCTCTGATAACGGTGCCCTTCCGGCAAAGCCTACTCAGGTGAGGAACCGGGAACCCGGCAGCTCATCGCGCTGCGAGTAGTTCCTGGTTTGCGGGTTCCTCCCTTTCGGTTTGCGGCTCCCAGGTCCATTCTGCCATCGCGCAGGCGCCGGGCTCTCACCTGCCCCGGCTCTCTGGAACCCCGCCAGACAGCGTACTAGTCCTGTTCGCAGCCGATACCCGTATCCAAGTGAACGGCACTATAGCAGTCTGCCACGAGATCTGTCAAGAGGACCGAAGCGTGAACGGGTTGAGGGCATGCCGCTGGCGGATTCGATTCGTTGACCTTGGGCGTGCCGTCCCCTATCATTAGGCCCGCTGCACAGGCACGGGCGAACTCGCCCCGAGGGGCGGATATGCCGTGTCGCCGCACGCCGCCGTCGCGCGAGCACACCTAATCCAGGGAGCACAGAGTATGTCCACCGCGAGCATCATCGACCGGGCCCGCACCGAGGGCCGCAACATCCTCAACGAAGTAGAGTCCAAGCAGCTCCTCGAGGAGGCCGGCGTGCCCACCGCCAGCGCACGCCTCGCGACGAGCCGCGACGCCGCAGTCAAGGCTGCCAGCGAGATGGGTCTCCCCGTCGCCCTCAAGATCGTGTCGCCCCAGATTACGCACAAGACCGACGTCGGCGGTGTCAAGCTGAACCTCAACTCGGCCGAGGAGGTTGCCGCCGCATACGACGAGATCGTGGCCGCCGCCCGCAAGGCGGCGCCCCACGCCACCGTCGACGGCGTCTCGGTCCAGCAGATGGCCCGGCCGGGCACGGAGGTCATCGTTGGGGTGAGTACAGACCCCCAGTTCGGTCCGGTCCTCATGTTCGGCCTGGGCGGCGTCCTGGTGGAGGTGCTCAAGGACGTATCCTTCCGCATCATACCCATCGTCGCCCGCGACGCACGCCAGATGATCCACGAGATCAAGGGTTTCCCTCTGCTGGAAGGCTACCGAGGCCAGGATCCCGCCGACCTGGCAGCGCTGGAGAGTCTTCTGCTGCGTGTCTCCGACTTCGTGGAGCACAATCCGCAGGTCTCCGAGCTGGACCTCAACCCCGTCTTCGCCTACAAGGACGGCGCCCTGGCCGTGGACGCCCGCATCGTCCTTTCCTGACCCGCCC
>DAOULP010000138.1:0-11207 GCA_034420175.1 Dehalococcoidia bacterium
GGGCTGCAACCCGGTGGCCTCCACCTGGCCGGACGGCACAGCGGCCACGGCGGTCGGCGACAACGTCGCACCGGCGGAGGCTCTGGACGCCATCTGGAAGTTCGACCCGGGCTCAGGTGCCTGGCAGGGCTACTCACCCGCCGCACCGCAGGCGAGCGACCTGGCGTCTGTCGACATGCTGGACGCCATCTTCATCTGCACGAACGCTGCGGCGACGTGGGCTCGCCCGGTCATCTAGCAATCAGTGGTGGGGTGTGGGGCCTCCGTAAGGCGGTCCCACACCCTGCGGCCTTCAACGGGGCGCCGGCTCCGAGAAAGGGATCAGACGAGAGGGACCTTGAGCTATGATTCTTAGAAGCGTTCTGGTTGCTGCGGTGGTAGCGCTGGTATCGTCGCTGATGGTAGCGAGTGTTGCCGCGCAGCCGCCGACGCCGCCCAATCGCTACTTCGGCGACGTCACCCTAGACGGGGCACCGGCCCCGGCTGGCACCAACGTTAGTGCGAGCATAGGCGGCAACGTCTGTGGCCAGACTACTGTTGCTGCCGACTCGACCTACGTGCTCGATGTCGTATCCAGCGGGCAGACCGCGGGCTGCGGCACCGAGGGCGCCGCGGTGGACTTCTCGGTGGGCGGCAGCCCGGCGGGCAGCGGGACCTGGAGCAGCGGTCAGTTCACCGAGCTGGACCTTGCCGGTGCGGCTGCACCGCCGACGGTGGAGCCGACGGTGGCTCCCGTGACGCCGACGCCGCAGGTCGTGACCGGTACCGGTGGCTACCTTGACAGCGGCAGCGGAACCAGCTCCTGGGCCTACGCGGCCGGCGGGCTGTCACTGCTGATGCTGGCGGCGGCCGGTGCGGTGGCCTACCGGAGGATGCGCGCGTAAGCCAACCGCGCTAGACAAGGCCACTCCGCCTGAGGCGGAGGGAAGACCTTGAGATGAGGCGAGCCTTCCCGGGAAACCGGGAAGGCTCGCTGACTTCCGGCTCGAGGGCGGGCCGTGGGTGGCGGCCTAGACTAGGATGGCACCTCAGCCTGAAGGCTGAGGCATGGGAAGGCGAATCTATGCCCCCGCGTTCACGCGGGGGTGGAGAACGCGCCCACCAACCCTGATCCGGTCGCAGGGGCCGTGGGCGGCGGCGGGTAAGGCGTCGCTATGATATCCTGGGTTCTTGACAGCCGGTTGGCATGCATGGCTGCGAGAGGTGGGTCGGCGGAGGCCCCGTGAGAGTCTGGAGAGTGACCATCCCGAGGCGAGCGCTGTGGGTCGCGGCGCCCCTTGCGTCCGCCCTGGTGGGCGCGGCCCTGGTCGTGTTCTTCATGCGAGGGCCCTTCAGCGACGGCGATACCTCGCGGGAGGAGGTGGTGGCGGTGCCCACCGTCACGGCCACAGCCCGGCCGCTTTCGAGCCCGGCGCCGCCCAGCGGCGCGCCGCCCGAACGGCTGTGGATCCCCGAGATCGACGTGGACGCTCCTCTGGAGACCCAGACAGTGTCGGCCGAAGGCATCCTGCCCATGCCCAGCGGTCCGGAGGTGGTCGCTGTCTACGACTTGGACGTGTACCACCCCGGGCAAGAGGACCGGGTGGGATTCGGCGGCAATGCCATCTTCTCTGGCCACGTGGACTACATCGACTACGGGCCGGCGGTCTTCTGGGACCTGAGCGAGCTGGAGCCGGGCGACCGGGTACTGGTGGTGCTGGAGGACGGGACGGCATACCAGTACGCCGTGGTCTGGAACGAGCGGTGGCCGCTCTCAGACATTCCCTGGGACCGGGTCTTCGGGGTCAACGGTCATGACGCGGTCACGCTCGTCACATGCGCGGGCTCCTGGGATGGGCACGAGTACAGCGACCGGCGCGCCGTGCGTGCCGAACAGGTTCTGGGACCATTGCCGGAGCTGAGCGGTCAGGCCGCGGGATCCCCCGGAGGCTAGCCCTCCACATGGAGGCCTGAAGGCCTCCGCTACGTTCCTGGACAACCACACGGTGTAGAGGAGGGCTTCTCCGCCGGAGGCGGATGCGCCTCTGGCGCAAGCCCTCCACGGCAGCAGATCCGTGTGGAGGCCTGAAGGCCTTGAACGAAATGAACTAGTCCTGCGGATTGAAATCCGCAGCTTCCTCGAAGCTGAGGGTTTCAACCCTCAGGGGCGAAACCGAATGCTTGGAGGCCTCAAGGCCCCCTCTTCATTCCCGGACAACGCCCGAAGGCCAGGCTCAAAGCCTGGCCTTCGGTGTCTTCTCAGAGCGGCGGTGCGCGCCGTCGGTGGACGCTAGATCACCGGCCGGCTGAAGGTCCCCCCGGCACTGACGCAGAGGAACACGACATCCAGACGGTCGGCCTGCGTCAGATCGCTCACGTCAGGGAACTGTGGAGAGTAGCCGAGCCAGATTCCGCCCTCGAACTGCCAGATGGCGACGAGGATGTCCGCCGGCGCGACGGCGGCGTCGATGGTGGCGGTGGGCGTTCCGTCGGACCCTGTCCAGGCCAGGGGGTTGCAGCCCGCGATGAGGGGGAGCGTCTCCACGTCTCCCACGGGGCCGCCGCCCTCCGGCGTGGCCGTGGGCGTGGCTGTTTCGCCTCCCGGTGTCTGGGTGGGTGTCGGCGTGGGCGTGGGGGTCTCGAGCGGCGACGGCGTGTCGATGAATGGGTCGTAGTCCACGATGCCGGCGCCGCAGCCGGCCTCGCCGTTGTGGCAGATGACGCCCTCGATGGCTGCCGGCGTGTAGGCGTCCCAATCGTTGAAGATGGCGGTGATGGGAGCGGGGCTGAGGTTCTTCAGGTGCTGCTCCGGCGGGGTGATGCTCCCCCGGAAGACGTTGCGGTTGGCCACCGAGAGGCCGATGTCGATGGCGGCCGCCGCGTTGACCGTGTTGGTGATGATGATGCCATCGGAACTTGAGATGATGGTGTTGCGGAACAACGACACGTTCTGGCCGGCGCCGATGTTGTCAATCACGATCTGGGCGTTGGCGTTGCCCGAGAACGTGTTCCCCTGGGCCACGAAGCCGTCTGCAACGTGCACTTCAAGGCCGTTGTTGCCGTTGTTGGTGATAGCGCAGTCCTGAACCGTGACGTCGGTGCCCCTCAGGACGACGCCGTTTGTGGCGTTGGCGGTGACGGTGCTGGCGCGGAGGGCATTGCGCAGGTTGCCGCCTGGGATATCGCTGATGATGCCTTCCATGGTGAAGCCGCGGACCGTGAGCCCGTCCAGGACCAGGTCGTCGGTCGTGGCGCTGATCCGGATGCCGCGGCCCCCAGTGCTCTCGCCGTCGATCACCAGGTCGTTGATCTGGACGCGGTCGGCATCGATGTGGAACGCGTTGGCCACAACGGGCAGGCTGACCTGCTGGCCGCTGCCGGTGATGATCAGATCGTCGTCTGTGATCGTCGGAAGGCCGGCGCCGAGGACGATGGGCCCAACGACGCCTATGCCGATGACGTCGTTGTCCACGGTGGCGTTGGCGGCGTTGATGGCCTCCCGCAGGCTGCAGTGCCCGGCGTCACAGGTGCCGTCGTCCGCGTCATCGGTGGCGTTGACGGTGTAGGTGGCGGCCTGGACGTGGGTGGCCGGGCTGACAACCACCCAGGTGAGGAGCGCCAGGGTGAGGGCGCTCAGGAGGGCTACCGCCGCGGCGCCCTTCCAGCGGCGGGGGGTGTGCTCAGGGACGCGCATGTTTGTGCTCCTTTGCCTCTCTCGCTGTCCTCCCGGAACGGTGGGGGGCGGCCCCGGTGGGCCGCCCCCGTTTCACGATCCTCTTAGCGGCCGCGCTCGGTTTCGGCGGGCCTCGTCGTTTCGCCTTCCTAGACCTCGGGCCGGCTCCAACTACCGGCGGAGGCGACGCAGATGAAGATGGCCTCCAGACGGTCCACGTCGCTCAGGTCGCTCACCTGCGGGAACTGGGGCGAGTAGCCGCGCCAGTTGACGGCGCTGGTGTCGAACCACCAGATCGAGATGAGGATGCCGGATGGCGACACGGCATCAGCGATGGTGTCAATGCTCGTGTTGTCGGCGTAGGTGCTGGCCACCGGGTTGCAGGTGCCTCCCACCAGCGTCACGGACTCCAGGGGCCCCGTTGTCGGCGTGGCCGTGGCGCCGGTGGGTGTCGATGTCGGCGTGATGGTGGGCGTGTTGGTGATGGTCGGCGTCTGGGTGATGGTCGGCGTGTTGGTGGGTGTGGCCGTGGCCGTGGTGGGCCCGCCACAGCTCGCCGCTGCCACCGGGTCCCAGTCCACATCGCTGTTGGCCGCCGGGGGCCCGCCCCCGTCGCAGTTGCCGTTTGTCTGGTCACTTGCGCAGATCTTGTCCGTGGGGTCGGTGTCGCCGGCCCAGTAGTTGTACTCGGCGTCGATGCCCTCGCCGCTCATGTTCTCAAGGTAGTACTCGTCTGTGCCGAGGGGACCGCTGAACTGGTTGGCCTCGGCGCAACTGTCGCCGTTGATCTTGACGTCGTCGCAGGCACAGCTGCTGTGCAGCTCGATGCCGTCGGAGTCGACGTCGATGGCGTTGTTCTTGATCGTGACGACGCCGGTCCCGGCACCCTGAATCAGGATCTGGTTGATGAGGTTGTCGCTCAGGGAGTTGCTGTGGATGACCAGGGCGGACTGGCTGGTGGCGTTGATGCCCTGCGCGCCGTTGTCGTCGATGGTGCTGCCCCTGACCTCGTTGCCCGATCCATCGATCAGATCGATGCCGTCTTGCCCGTTGTCCTCGATGGTGCTGTCGGTGATCGAGTTGTCGTCCGAGCCCGTACCGAGCAGGATCCCGTCGGCAGCGTTGTCGTGGATGTAGGCGTCGTCAACGACATTGTCCTCGTTGTTGTTCACCAGCTCCAGTCCGTTGCCGTTGAAGTCTAGGATCTGCACGGACTGGATGGTGGCCTCATCGTTGTTCGTGCGGATGTTTATGCCATCGAGGCCGTAGTTGTCCCCGTCGAGGATGAGGCTTTGGATGGTGACGCCATCGGAGTCGATGTCCAGCAGAGCATTGCCGACCGCTACGGTTGGCTTGACAATGATGACCTCGGCGCCGCCGTCGATCGTTAGGTTGTCGTCGACGATGACCGGCAGGGCCGTGCCTCCGACGGTAATGGTGTGGGGGCCGGCGCCGGTGATGCTGAAGCCGATGGTGTCGGCAACGCCTCCGGTGAAGTTGGCCTCCTGAATGGCGGCCCGCAGCGTGCACTGGCTGCCTGCCGTGCCCAGGTCGACATCGCAGACGCCATCCCCGAGGTTGGCGTCGGCGGTGTCGGCAGTGTCGTTCACAGTGAACGCTGCGGCCTGGACGTCTTCGGCCGGTGCCGCCACAACCGCCATGACAACCGCAACGCCAACCACCGCCAGCGCCGCGACTGCTGCTGTCCACCTCCAAATGTACGATTTCCTCTGGTGTCCTGGAACGCGCATGAGGCTGGTCCTCCCTGCCCAAACGGGCTTGTGAACTACGCTTGATCCTGCCTTCGCGCCTGCCTGCCCTGGGGCAGGCTAGTTCCCACCACCGTCGCCCGTCCTTGAGGGAGAAGGCGACCCATTTCGATACCGCGGCGGCCCGGGGCGCTCCGAGGCGCGCCGACACACGGCATACCCGCCGGGCCAGGCCCGGCAAGGCCGTTCTGTTGTAAGAACGCGGCTATGCCCCTAATGGTTAACGCTTATCGGCGGGAAGCAGGGAGTTGCCGGCCGTCCTTGAGGGGAAACCCGTAGCCTGCCGTGCGCGGCCCTGGGGGCGGCGCCCACGTTCATCAACGAAAGCGACTCCACGGTCCACCACCGTAGCCGTCTTGGCTGCAGACCTTCAGGTCTGCCCTTGGGGTTCTTCTGCTGGCAGGGCTTCCGCCCCAGGCGGACCTGCCATGCGGGCAAGCCGTGCGTTTGTGGGTCAACGACCGCAGGGCGTAATGCCGTATAATTGAAGGTCGTTAGTTATCTTGAGGTGCACTGGCCTTGCGTCCCTACGATCGGAGACGGAACCGCTATCGCTGGCTGACCGCCGCGGGTCTTTCGCTCATTCTGGCCGCGTTCGCTCTCCTGGGGCTCTCCTTCACGGGAGTGATCGGCGGCGGCTCGAACTCGATGCCCGAACCGAGCATCACCCCCGCGCCCAGCGATGCCACGACCTCCACCGGCTTCAGTCTGGGAGAGGACAGCGAGCGGCTGCGTCGGCTGGGCGAGAGCTGGCGCACTTCAGGGGCTGCGCCAGAGGACACCGTCCCTCTTGTTGTCATTCCGCCGGCCCGCCTGGTCATCCCCAAGATCCAGGTGGACGCGCCGGTGGTGACGCTGGGGGTGGACGGTGAGGGCATCATGCAGTCGCCGGCAGGCCCCTTCGAGGTGGGCTGGTATGACTTCAGCGGCCAGCCCGGAATGGGAAGTAACGCCGTCTTCTCCGGCCACGTGGACTACGCCAGCGTGGGCCCGGCCGTGTTCTGGGAGCTGCGAGAGCTGACCCTGGGCGACGTGGTGGAGGTGAGCCTGGCCGATGGCACCGTCTACAGCTACGTGGTGGTGAGCACCGCAGCCTATGACGCCGGCGATGCTCCGATAACGGAAATCGTGGGCCCCACGGCCAAGGACACGGTCACGATCATCACCTGCACCGGTACCTTCAACTACGACGTCCACCAGTACAGCCACCGCCTGGTGGTGCGGGCGGAGCGCCTCTAGCAGAACGCCGACAAGCCCAGGCGGTCCGTCCGGCCCATCCTGCCAGGATGCACCCTGCGCTATAATGGCTATGGAGGGGTGTCCGAGTGGTTGATGGTGCCGCTCTCGAAAAGCGGTGTGCGCGCAAGCGTACCGTGGGTTCGAATCCCACCCCCTCCGCCATTGAACGGCGCCGTAGCCTGACATGACGTGAGACGCCGCGTGTGGCGGAGGCCTTCAGGCCTCCATGTCGCCGCATCGGGGCGTGGCCTCCAATGAAGGCGGAGAGGTGCTGGAGTGGCCGATCAGGCGCGCCTGGAGAGCGCGTGACCGCGCAAGTGGTCCGTGGGTTCGAATCCCACCCTCTCCGCCACGTGGACGTGAACAGAGGTGGGAGGCCAGAGCGGCCTCCCACCTCTGTCGTAGAGTTCGGCAGAAACCCCAAGCGCTGGCCGCCACCGGCGTGCTGAGAGACGACCGCGCCAGAGCCTGATCGCACCGCTACCGGACCACCTGGTAGCGCAGCCACACGATATCATCCCTCACGCCCTCGACGTGGGCCAATCTGAGGTGGATCAGGTGCTCCGAGGAGGGGAGGTCGGGAGCGCGGAAGATCGAGCGCGGCGTCGTACCACCCACCAGGCAAGGATGGACAAGCAGGCTTACTTCGTCCACCAGGCCGGCGCGAAGAAGCACACCATTCAACGTGCCTCCACTGTCGAGAAGAACCGACTTGACTCCGTAGCGAGCGCCTAGCTCCTCCAGTGCCTCCCGCAAGTCCACCTTGGAGTCGCCCGCCACGATGCTGTCGATGCGTTCGCTCTTCAGATGGTCCAAGTACGGCGCTGGGGTGGAACGAGAGCACAGTGCCACCGCGCCGCGCCAGTACGGCGTCCTGAGCAAGGCGCGCCACACTCGCACCCGCCCCCGGCTATCCGGCACGACGAGCAGCGGTCGCGGGTCGTTTGCTTCTGCGACCGGGGGCTCGGACGCCTCTCCTGTTTCGTCGGACATGCCCTCCTCTGAGGCGAGTATCGTCTCGCTGCCCACGAGGTGGGCGTCGACCTTCCAGCGCGAGGCGAGCTCGTAGTGCAGGCCGATATCGGGCGGAAACCCATCGTTCCTACCGTCTACGCTGACGGAGTTGTGCAGGATGACTAGGGGCAGCATGGCAGGGAAGCTCCTTTCGGCTTGCCGGCCGCGTAGCGCTGGGTGAGCACCCGGACCTCCGTGGCGATGGGCTCCAGGTGCCAGTCCTCGTCCAGTTCCAGCGGCTCGGCCACGCTGATCGACACCTCCTGGCCGGTCTGCAGCTCAGCGATATCTCCAAACTCCTCCGGCAGGACGCGGGTGTCGTCGGTGACGCGGTACCCCGTGTAGCTCTGGGCGCCGTCGGCGGCGCAGGAGACGATGAGCGCGTCGCCCTTCACCTGGTCGACCACACCCTGGCGGCAGTGGAGGGTCAGGGAGCTCTCCAGAACGTTCACCTGGCCGTACTCTTCGTCCCAGCCGATGACCTCCGTCAGGCTGCCGTTGGGGCAGCAGCTTCCCTGCCAGAGGGGGCTGGACTGCGAGGGGTAGGTGCCCTGCTCCAGTGAGATGCGTCCGCCCGACAGGAGTCGGGCGGTGCCGCCGCGGGTGGTGGCCTCGTCGTAGATGACCTCGGCGACGCCCATCCGGAAGGAGAGCACCTTCAAGAGAAGGGGGCCGGGCTCGTCGTCGCCCGTAGACAGTGCCAGCGCCAGCTCCTCTGTCCCCCCATCGACCTCGATGTCCACGAGCTCCATCAGATCCAGAATCTCGTACCCCTCGCAAGGGTCGGAGAGCTCCTCGCGGTCGGGGATGAGGGGTCGGGCGGGAGAGGGCCACCGGTCGGCCCGGAAGAGCGCCCTCCATTCGCCGAAAGCTTCGTCGAAAGCGATGACTTGCACGTAGTCCTGGCGGTCGCTGCAGCCAATGTCGCGGCTGCTGTGGATGACGATCTGTTCGCCCTCACCGGGCAGCAGACGGCCGTACAGAACCTTCTCGATGGTTGCGCCCTCGGGGGCCAGGGGCTCGACAGGCACCGATCGGGCATCGAGTGCCGCCGCGGGATTGGGACTGGGCGGGACCGTGGGCCAGGGCCCGGACAGGCCGTCCGGCCCTTCCGGGCCGCAGGACGATAGCAGGGCCAGCAGCACCAGAAGCGTGGCGGCCGCAGCAACAGGGCGGAGTGCCACCGACGTCGTCAGGGGTAGGGTGGACCCGACCGGTGGCCCGTCATCTGCTCGAACCGGCGACGGGCCTCCTCTTGCGCCTCCTGGGCCGCCTCGCGGCTGGCCTCCAGGGCCTCGCTCAGGCGCGACCGCACGCCGTCGCCTATGTCGCGCGCCTTGTCGCGCGCCTCACGGGCCAGGTCCTCGCGGCGGCTCCACACCTCGGGTGCCTTCTCGGCGGTCCGGGCGCGTACCTGGTCACCGCTGACCGGGGTGAAGATCGTGGCCAGACCGGCCCCCACCAGGGCCCCCGCCAACGCACCGAATAGGAACCCGAGGCCGTGGCCGGAGGGCTCAGCCGCGGGCGGCACCTCGAAGGCCGCCTCGGGGCCTACGTCCTGTCCGACCTCCGACTTGTTGTGGTTGGTGTTCTGGTTCATGGGGCTCATCCTTTGCCGGGCGGCGCGCGGTGGCAGCCGGTGCTATCCCCGGCGTTTCCCAAGGCCGCCAAGCACGCTCATGAAACGCCGGATACCGGAGACGACGCCGTAGGCGCGGATGACGGGCGCGACGGCAGTCTCGCTCACGAAAGAGGTGGTGCCGCGGACCTTGTCCATGGTCTGACGCGCCGACTGCAGGGTCGGCTGCACGTCCTCCTCGATCAGAGTCCGGACCGTGCCAATGAGGCCCCGCACGCCGATGCCCACGACCAGGGCCAATACTAGGGCCACGACGAGGAAGACGATTCCCGCGATACCCCAGATGACGATGACGAGATCACGTAGCTCCTCCAGAGACATGGCAACACCTCCCTCGTAGCGACGGGGCGCATTATAGCATGTCGGAACCAGAGGCAACAGGCGAAGGTTAGGCGGGCTCGTGGTTAGACGAGCTCACCACGAGCCGAATCCGGAAACCGCTCACCCTGAGCCTGTCCAAGGGTGAGGCCGGGAGCGTACTTGACTGGCCTGCGAGGGCACCGTGTCCTGCGCTGTGAGGCGGCGGCCGTCGGCGCCGCCGGACGAGGCGATAGTCCCGCCGCCGAGGACCTCGTCTCCCCGGTAGAGCACGACGGCTTGGCCTGGGGTGATCGCCCGCTGCGGCTGCTGGAACCGCACGCGGACACCGTCGCCGTGTGGGTGTGCCTCGGCGGGGGCGGCTGGCGTCCGGTAGCGGATCTTGGCTTCTACAGGCGTGCCCGACGGCGGCGACCCGCCCGCCACCCAGCTCGCGTTCTCCGCCCGGAGCTCGTCCGACAGCAGTTCTTCTTCGGAGCCGATGACGACCAGATTGCGGGAGCGGTCGATGGCGGTAACGAATCGTCTCTCGCCCGTGGCGACGCCCAGGCCGCGGCGCTGGCCAACCGTGAAGGCGGCGATCCCCTGGTGGCGCCCGAGAACTCGTCCCCCGGCATCGCGGATCTCGCCTTCCGTCTGGCCCAGGCGCTCGGCTAGGAAGGAGCGGTAGTCGTTGTCGGGGATGAAGCAGATGTCGGCGCTTTCGGGCTTGTCGGCCACGGGCAGCCCCATCTCGGCGGCCAGGCGGCGCACCTCCTCCTTTCGGTGATGGCCGATCGGGAAGAGGAGGCGGGCAAGGCGCGCCTGGGTGAGGGTGAAGAGTACGTAGGACTGATCCTTGTCATCGTCGACGGCGCGCAGGAGCCGGTAGCGGCCGTCCGTGCGCTCGATGCGGGCGTGGTGGCCCGTGGCCATGAAGTCGGCCTCCAGGGCCTCGGCGCGGGCGAGCAGCGAGCGGAACTTGACGTGCTCGTTGCAGGCCACGCAGGGGTTGGGGGTGCGCCCCCGCTCGTACTCCCGGCAGAAGTAGTCCACCACCGACTCCTGGAACTGGCGCTCCAGATTGAGGACGTAGTGCGGTATGCCGAGCGCCTGGGCCGCCTGTCGGGCGTCATCGGTGTCCTCGACGGAGCAACAGAGGCGGTGGTGGCGTGGCGCATCGGCTTCCGCCATGGTCCAGAGGCGCATGGTGATGCCGATGACCTCGTAGCCCTGACGGACGAGGAGGCCGGCTGCGACGGCGGAGTCGACGCCGCCGCTCATGGCCACGACGACACGCTGTGGGTTCATGACAGTCCATTATGCCACCGGCGTATGGGGCCCGGCCAGCGTGCCGTCGGGCCGAGCCCGTTGCGAAGGCCCGTAGCGGATGCTTCACGGCCTCAGGGATGTGGCACAGGGGGCTGGGCAGGAATCGGGTTCTGACAGGTGCTGCCGTCGCGACCGAACACCTTCTGGAGGTCCTTGATGTCGATGTCGAAGTCAGGCACCCAAGGCTCCAGGTCGTACCAGTCATCGTACAGCGTCGTGCCGAAGGTGGCGCCGTAGCGGAAGGCGCTGCCCTGCTGGTCCAGCA
>DAOULP010000139.1:0-18827 GCA_034420175.1 Dehalococcoidia bacterium
TGATCGATGACGCGCCACCGCCCACGCCGACCCCGTCTCCCTCGCCAGAGCCGCCGATCGAGCCCCCGCCGGGGGATACCGAGGACGTGCCACTCCAGGGGGGCACCTGCAACCCTGTTGCCAGCACATTCCCCGATGGCACGGCCATTGCCACAATCGCCGCGGGGGTCAATCCGGCGGGCAGCCTGGATTCGCTGTGGCAGTTCGAAGGCGGGATCTGGATCGGCTGGTCGCCAAGCTTCCCGGAAGTGAGTGACCTGACGGAGATGGACCGCCTGGATGTCGTGTTCGTCTGCGTCGGTGGGTCGGGGCCTGGCGCCGCCACGTTCACCCGTCCACTGCTGTAGACGGCCTCGGACTGCCACGCGTCTGCGCGGGTACGGAGCAGGGGCGGTCGCGGAGGCCGCCCCTTGCGTTGCCCCTGGGTCTGTGTAGAGGACGTGGCGCCCATCCCACGAGTGGGCGAATGGCCCACGTGGCAGCGGTGGTGTAGCATAGGGCCGTTCGCATTGCAGAGGAGGGGTCGATGACTACAGCTATCGAAGTCCACGGCGCGTGTGACACCCGCTTTCGTGCGGTCGAGGAGGCCTTTGTCGAGAACTTCGCCACGCACGGCGAAGTGGGGGCGGCAGTGGCCGTGACCGTCGACGGCCGCCCGGTAGTCGACATATGGGCGGGGCACGCCGATGCTGCCCGGACGCGCCCCTGGGAGCGAGACACCATCGTCAACGTCTACTCCACCACCAAGGGGATGACCGCCATCTGCGCCCATCGTCTCGTGGACCAGGGGCGGCTCGACCTCGACGCGCCGGTGGCGAAGTACTGGCCGGAGTTCGCCCAGGCTGGCAAGGAGAAGCTGCCCGTGCGCTACCTGCTCAGCCATCGCGCTGGGCTGGCGGGTGTGAGGGACACGCTGCCCAATGGGTCGATGGTCAAGTGGGACGTGATGACGGAGGCCCTCGCCAAGCAGGAGCCGTGGTGGGAGCCGGGGACCAAGCACGGCTACCACGCCCTTACCTTCGGCTGGCTGGTGGGCGAGGTGGTGCGACGGATCACGGGCAAGAGCCTGGGCACCTACTTCCGGGAGGAGATCGCAGAGCCGCTGGGGCTCGACTTCCATATCGGCACAGGACCCGAGCACGACAGTCGGACCGCGGAGCTGATCCCGATGCCTCCGCCTCAGCCCGGAGAGCCGAATCTCCTGGTCGAGATCCTCAGCGACCCGCTGGGCTTCAGCGCCTTCGTCAATCCGCCCGACTTCGCCGACCTGAGCCTTGTGAACACTCGGGAATGGCGAGCGGCGGAGATCCCGGCCGCCAACGGGCACGGCAACGCCCGCGCGCTGGCGAGGATCTACGGAGCGCTGGCCTGTGGCGGCGAGGTGGACGGCGTGCGCGTGCTCAGCCCGGCGGCCATCGAGCGGGCGATCGTCGAGCAGTCCAGCGGGACTGATGCCGTGCTGCGGCTGCCCACCCGCTTGGGTCTCGGCTTCTTCCTTACTGCGCCCGACTTCCCGTTGGGACCCAACCCGCGGGTGTTCGGACACGCGGGCATGGGCGGGTCGCTGAGCTTCGCCGATCTCGACGCTCGGATCGGCTTTGGCTACACGATGAACAAGAGCATCGGTACCCCCGATCTGGTCGATCCGCGGTGGCCGTCGCTAATCGACGCCTTGTACGCGTCCTGATCCGCCATCTCGCGCTGTAGAGCGGCCTTCGCCTGGCCGAGCCGTCGGCCCGATTCGCGCCGCTATTCCGCAAGGAGACAACCGATGAGGATTCCGCCCAAGGGCATCGCCAAGGACGAGCTGTTGCAGAGACTGGAGTCCTACCGCGCTGGCGACATGACCTGGCGCGACGGGCGGACCTGGGCCTACATCTACGATCCGGGGCCTGAGGCCGAGGAGGTGATCAAGCAGGCGTACATGATGTACCTCTCTGAGAACGCCCTCGACCCGACCGTCTTCCCAAGCGTGCTGCGCTTCGAGAACGAGCTGGTGGCCATGGCGGCGGCTCACCTCAACGGCGACGACGATGTGGTCGGCAACTTCACCAGCGGCGGCACGGAGAGCATCATGCTGGCTGTGAAGACGGCGCGTGACTACTTCCGCACCAAGCGGCCGGAGGTCGGGGAGCCGGAGATCATCCTGCCGATCACAGCCCACGCTGCCCTCCAAAAGGCGTGCCACTACATGTGTGTGAAGCCGGTGCTGGTGCCCGTCGAGCCGGAGACCTTCCGAGCAGACCCAGAGGCGGTCCGGCAAGCCATCACGCCCAACACCTTGCTCCTGGTCGGGTCGGCGGTTTCGTACGCCCACGGCGTGGTCGACCCCATCCGGGAGCTGGGACAGCTCGCGCTTGAGCACGACCTGCTGCTGCACGTCGATGCCTGCATGGGAGGCTTCCTGCTGCCGTACTTCCGGCGGCTCGGCGCCCCCGTGCCCGACTTCGATTTCGGGGTGCCCGGCGTGACCTCCATATCGATGGATTTCCACAAGTATGCCTTCGCCGCCAAGGGCGCGTCGGTCGTTCTGTATCGCAACAAGGAGCTGCGCAAGCACCAGATCTACACCTGCGCCGAGTGGACCGGCTACACCGTGATCAACCCGACGATCCAGAGCACGAAGTCGGCCGGCCCTCTGGCGGCGGCCTGGGCGGTCCTCCACTTCATCGGCGACGACGGCTACCTCGAGATCGCCCGGCAGGTCATGGACGCGACGCGCCGGATCGCCGACGCCATCGACAAGATGGACGACCTGCGCCTGCTGGGGCAGCCCGAGATGAACCTCGTCGCCTTCACCTCCGACACCGTCAGCGTCTTCCACATCATCGATGAGATGAAGGAGCGTCATTGGTACGTTCAACCCCAGTTGGGCTTCGGTGGTTCCAAGGAGAACATCCACCTCTCGGTGAACCCGGCGAGCGTCAAATGGGTGGATGCCCTGATCGAGGACCTGAAGGTCTGTGTGGAGAAGGCCAGGGCGCTCACATCCGATGAGGTGTCGGCGGCGGTCCGAGACGCCTTCTCCACGATAGACCCCGCCACGCTCACCGATGAGAATCTCTCGCAGATGCTGAGCATGGCCGGCATCCAGGGGTTCGAGCTGCCGGAGCGCATGGCCGGGATCAACGAGATGCTCAACGCCCTCCCGGCCGGGCTGCGGGGCAGGCTGGTGACCGAGTTCATGAATGAGCTGCTTCAGTATCGGGAGGCCGAAGCTTGAGGCCACCGCCTCGGCGATGCTGAGGCAGCCATGGGAGATGACCATGATTCAGTCCATCGAGGCGTTCCTCGCCTACTTCGAGTCAGTCAACCGGCGGGCATTGCGGGACGTCGGCGCATTGCCGCCGCAGGCTGATGGCTGGCGGCCGGTGACCGGCGAAGGCGAGGCCGCCTGGAGCGTCAACCAGCTCGTCGGGCACATGGCGATGTCGCGCCTCTACTTCGCCAGCGCCTATCGAGACGAGGGCTGGATCATGCCCGCGGCGCCGGACGTGAGTTCGCGCGAAAGCTGGCTGCCGGCGCTGGCCGAGAGCGCCAGCGAGCTGCGCCGGCAGCTTGAGGGCACGCCCGACGCCTGGCTCAGCCGCAAGGTGCAGATGATCGATACCGCCCCCGGCCTGTCGGGCTGGCGCATCCTCATGATGATGGTGGAGCACGACATCTACCATCGCAGCCAGATCGATGCCTACGCTGGGCTGAACGGGTGGGAAGTCCCGCAGATCTACGGGCGGAGCGCCGAGCAGATCGCCGGCCTCCAGCAGGACCAGCGGGCCAAGCACGGATCGTGACCACGTGATTCAGGGCGAGCCAGGGCGTGGCTGGCCCTACGCCTCAAGGCGGCAGTCGCACAAGCCGTCTGAAGTCACTTTCTCCCACGATTCGAATTGACTGACCCTTGGCGATCAGTTCCTCTGCCTTGCGGTGCTTCGAGCTTCTGTCGTGCCCTGCAAGGCGTCTGACATCCTGGTCGCCGACAACCAGTAGAGTCGTGCTCTTCCCGACCGAAGCCGTCACTTCGCAGCCGGCACTTGCCGCGAGTTGCGCGGCTTCTCTTCTCGTAACAGTCAGAGCCCCTGTGAAAGCCACGACCTCTCCATACAGGTGGCCCTCTGGATTGGCGGGGGTTGCGATGCCTGCGGGCGTGGTGGATAGACCGAGAGGCTTCCTGGAGTGGTCCAGCCACTCCCTTGCGTTGAGCCCACTCTTGGCCATGGCGCGCACAAGGATCTCGCCGGCGGCGCGGGCGTCTTCTCCGGCATTGTGGTGGGTGAAGACGATACCGAATCTGGCCGAGATGTTTGCCAGCCCGTAGCCTCTCTGTGAGAACTCTGGCCAGGCACGGCGAGCGACCCTTGCCGTGTCAAGCCACTCACAATCGAGTGTGGGAAGGCCATACCTCTCCACCGCTCGCCCGACCGCGACTCGGTCGAACGGCGTATGACTGGCCACTACGACACCGTCGAGCCGACGCCGGATCACCTCAAAGACATGGGGGAAGGTGGGTGCCCCTTCGACAGTGCGTTCGTCAATGCCATGAATGGAGACGTTGACGCCGTCAAAGTAGTCCTCCGGATCTACCAGGGTTTGCCATGACTCCTGCACCCTTCCGTTCTCAAACCCAGCTAGGCCGACTTGGCATATGCTTGCGGCATCTGGGTTGGCCGTCTCGACATCGATGGCCACGAAGTCCATTTGGCGTTGTTCCTCTTCTGGCTCTGACGGCAATTCGCTGGTTGCTCTATACTTCGGTCACGAGAGCATGTCAAGCGGATGGCTTCAGTTGGCGCGTCAATCACGTAGCCACGGGACCTGCTACAATGCCCCCTGATGTGGCGGCGCCACCCGGTGCCTGCTCAACGGCTGAGCGAGTGACTGCCAGTAACCGCTGGGATGCCATCGTGCCACCGGCCTCGGACCAGTTACTGCAGTAGGACAGAGGAGTAACTCATGCCTGCCATCGACGTGAATGAGGGGTTGACCCCAGAACAAATACAACTACGTGAGGAGACGCATCGATTCGCCGCGGACATTCTGCGGCCCGCCGCCCTGGAGCTGGACGTTCTCTCGCCGGAGGACGTGATCGCGCCTCAGTCCCGGTTGTGGGACGTGTTCCGGGAGGCGTACAAGGCTGGCTACCACCTGCGTGCCTTCCCGCCGGAGCTCGGCGGGCCGGGCTTCGGCCCGATGGATGGGTGGGTGGTCGGCCAGGAGCTCGGCTGGGGCAGCTCCGGCCTATCGATCAGCCTCGGCGTCACCTCCATGCCGTTTCGTTTCGCCGCCATGACTGGCAACCCTGACCTCATGCGTGACGTCGTTATGCCGTACGTCGAGGACAAGGAGGCCAAGTACATAGGGTGCTGGTGCGCGACTGAGCCCGACCGCGGGTCAGACGCCATCCTGTTCTCCGGCGAGCACTCTCGCCCCGACATCCACCTCGAGTGCATGGCGCGCCTTGACGGCGACGAGTGGGTCATCAACGGACAGAAGTCCGCCTGGGTGTCCAACGGGACCATCGCCACCCACACTCTCGGCTTCTTCTGCATCGACCCGTCGCTGGGCATGGGTGGGACCGGCGTGGCCGTCGTGCCGCTTAACCTGCCAGGAGTGAGCAGGGGCAAGCCGCTGGACAAGCTGGGCCAGCGGGCCCTGAACCAGGGAGAGGTGTACTTCGACGACGTTCGCATCCCCAGGTACTACATGCTCACGGAGCCCGGCACGTTCGGTGCGCCCACGGACACGCTTCTGGCAGCGGCCAACGCAGGGATGAGCGCCACGTTCTGCGGGGTGGCCCGCGCGGCCGTCGAGGAGGCGCTCACCTATGCGCAGCAGCGCATCCAAGGAGGCGCGCCCATCGTCGAGCACCAGCTCATTCAGCGCCGCCTGTTCGCCATGTTCACCAAGCTGGAAGCGGCGCGGTCGCTCTCCCGAATGGCCAATCGCAGGCTGCTCACCGGCCAGCCCACCCTGCACTACTCCGTTGCCGCCAAGGTCTACTGCACCGAGACGGCGTTCGAGCTCGCCTCGGATGCCATCCAGATCTGGGGGGGCATGGGTCTGGCTAAGGGCACGGTTGTGGAGATGCTCCTGCGAGACGCCCGCGCTTCCATGATCGAGGACGGTGCGAACGACACCCTGGCGCTATCGGCATTCCGCACTCTGCTCAGCGAGGCGGGCGGCACCCTGAGGAGTGGGGCGGGGGCCTAAGCCTGCCCTTGTCCGGCGCTCTGCGATCCCAACGATGTGCCCTTCCCTCCGGCGAGTTTCAGGTGGCGGTGCCCTGGGCCAGCCTAGCGGTGGGCGCAGGCGCGTGGTCCGTGCACCCGCGTGGCGACGTGGGGCCTTGCGCGGGAGTAGTACCATAGAGACAGCAGGCCATGACCGGAGCTCGTCGCGCGGCGCGACGATGCCGTGCGCCGCCCGACGTGGTCTGTTGTCTGTAGCCTTTCTCTTGATGACCTCAGCAGTCTGAAACCCCGAGTCAAAGGGGACTTGAGGGTCGGCATGGCCGGGAGGTGCAGGTTGGAGCGAGCAGGCTACTGGTGGCGATTACAGAATCAGCGGACGTCGCGGCGAGCCCTGATGAAGGCTACTGGGGTAGCCACGGTCGGCGCTGCCGGAGCGGCGCTGGCGGGCTGCGGCGGGGATGAGGCGGAGGCTCCGGGCGCAGGCACGCCTACCGCTGTGGGGACGCCCGCCGCCGAGTTGACGCCGCAGGCCGGCGGCAAGATGACGCTTGGGATTCCCGCCGACCCCGGGAACCTTGACCCACAGCCAACCATAACGGCGGGATTCATCGCCGCCCGCATCCACAATCCCCTTCACGGGGTGAACGTGGCTACGCAGGAGTTCTATCCCCTTGTTGCCGAAGAGCTGGAGCAACCGGACGAAGTGACGTACATCTGGAAGCTCCGCAGGGGTGTCAAGTTCCAGAACATCGACCCTACATTTGGACGAGAGGTGAACGCCGAGGACGTTGTCTACAGCTTCGACCGGCTCAAAGCCGGGCCGACGATGAACGATAGGAAGCTCCTGACGCTGTACACCGACGGCTACGAGGCGGTCGACGACCATACCTTCAAGCTCACGACCAACAGACCGTTCTCTCCGGCGACCAGCCACATCGGGAACTACCCATACGCCATCGTTCCCCGTGAGGCAGTGGAGAAGTGGGAGGACTTGTCGTCGCACGCAGCCGGCTGCGGCGGCTGGATACTAGAGAGCTTCACTCGTGGCGAGCGGGTCCGCTTGCGGAAGAACCCGGACTACTGGCAGGCGGGCCGGCCGTTCCCGGACGAGGAAGAGTGGCTCGTCATCCCGGACACCGGCAGTCTCTGGCAGGCCTTCAAGACGGGCAAGCTGGACTTCGCGGGCATCAATGTGGACAAGTTCAAGCGCCAGGAGGTCGAGGGCGACCCCTCCTTCCAGGTCGTGGCCTCGCCGGCAAGCTGGAAGATCGACTGCTACATACGCGTCGACAGGCCGCCGTTCAACGACGAGCGGGTGCGCGAGGCGCTGGATATCGCCATCGACCGGGATGACCTCATCGAGAAGCTCTACTTTGGGGAGGGAAGGTGGAACGGTCCCATTGCCTGGCCGCTGGAGTACTGGGCGCTCCCGCAGGACGAGATCAAGGCGGTCTTGGGGCATGACCCTGAGAAGGCAAGGCAACTGCTGAGCGCCGCCGGCTATGGCGATGGCCTTGACCTGGAGGCCCCGATGATGAGCTTCGGTGACTCTCCGAGGGTGGGCGAGATTGTGGCGGACCACTACAGCAGGGTGGGCGTGAACCTCAAGCTTGACCCCAGGGACATCGGTGTCTTCCTCTCGCAGATGCTGTACCCCGGCAACTTCGATGTCGCCTTCTTCCAGAACTCGATCGGAACTGAGCCGGACAGGCCACTCCGCTCCTACTACAGCGAGGGACAAAACGCGGACGTCAATCCGGGCCGTACGGAGGATCGCGAGGTGGACGCCCTGATCGAAGGGATTTGGGAGATCTTCGACCTCGAAGAAAAGAGGGAGTATGTCCTCGATGTCCAGCGGACGCTGCTGGAGAAGCACGGCCCCATGTACGCCCTGTCCTCGGAGGAGGGGTATGTTGGGTACTCCTCAAGGATACGTGGGCTTCAGGAAGGCACGGGAATCATCGGCTGGATGGGTATCGACTACTGGGTGGAACAGGCATAGTGGGGTCCGAAGGCGCCTCGGAGGTGGGGATGGTCGTATGTGGAGCAGGTGCCGCTCGCAGGGAGGCCGGGCGCCGCGTCCAGGTCGTAGGCCTGATGGCGGGGGTTGTTCAGCGCCCCGCCGGGAGAGTCTGAGGCCTGGTGAGGCCGAGGGGGTTGAGCATGGACAAGCAAAGCTACTGGTGGCGATTCCAGATGGCGCGGATGTCGCGCCGGAGGTTGATTCAGGCTGCGGGGATAGTGACCGCGGGCGTCGCTGGGGCGGCGCTCGTCGGCTGCGGCGGTGACGAGGAGGGGGGCCCCGCCGCGGGCTCTCCAACCGCTGAGCAGGCCGACACGGGTCTGACGCCTGTCGCCGACGAGGGCACGCCGCAATACGGCGGGCAAGCCGTCACCGGAACGCTGGACACCATAGGTGGGCTTGACCCCTCTCTCTGCGTGACTGGTCCCTGCCTCGGCATTGGCGATAACTTCCACGGCTATCTGTACAGCGTGGACCGCCGGGACTACAGCTACGACGCCCAGATGGCGGAAAGCATGGAGCAGCCTGACGACCTCACCTACATCTGGAAGCTCCGGCCCGGCATCAAGTTCCATAACGTGGACCCCACCTGGGGACGCGAGGTCACCGCCGAGGACATCGAGTACAGCCACACCCGCAGACGCGACGAGCCGACGACCCAGGCTGACAAGCAGCTCCTCAGGGACTTCACGGACAGCTTTGGGGCCACTGACAAGTACACCTTCCGCCTGGTCACCACAAGGCCCTACGCTCCCGCCTTCGACGAGCTCGGCAACCCCACCTACCCCATCGTGCCGAGGGAGGCCGTGGAGAAATGGGGCGACCTGATGCAGCACCCTGTCGGCTGCGGCGCCTACATCCTTGACGACTTCGTCAGGGGCGAGCGGGTCAGGATGACCAGGAACCCCGACTTCTACATGGAGGGGCTGCCGTACGTCGATTCCCGTGAGGTGCAGGTAATCCCCGACGAAGGGACCATCACCCAGGCTTTCGAGACGAAAAGAACCGACACCTACGGGGGCAGCGAACCGAACCCGCTCAAGGTGGAACGGTGGCTGAAGATAGACGGTATCGTTGTCCGCAAGTACTGGAACTTCTGGCGCCGCACGTTCATGCTCAAGGTGGACAAGCCACCCTTTGACGACATACGGGTCCGGAAGGCGATCGACCTCGCCCTGGACCGCCAGGACTTCATGGACAAGATGTGGTTTGGCGAGGGGAAGATCGCCGGGCCCATTGTGCCGGACCTGTTGCCCTGGTCGCTCCCCCAGGAGGAGGTGGACGCGTTCTACCAGCGGGACCTGGCCGAGGCCAGGTCGCTCTTGGATGCCGCTGGCTACGCGGACGGCCTGGACGTGGAGCTGACCGTCCAGAACGTTGCTGACCTGAGCAAGTTCGCCGAGATCGCCAAGGAGCATCTGGCCGAGGTCGGCGTCAATCTCAAGCTCACTCTCCAAGAGCTAGGTGTCCACCTGGCCCAGACCCTCTACCCCGGCAACTTCGAGATGACGATCTACTACAACCTGCCCTACCAGGAGCCGGACAGGCCGCTCTGCCAGTGGTTCAGCAAGGGACAGTCCGGCACCTCCTTCTCCGGCTACAACAACCCGGAGGCGGATGAGTGGATATGGAAGGAGCGGTCGGAGTTCGACTTCGACAAGCGGTTGGAGATCATCCATGACGCGCAGCGGTTCTTCATGACGGAGCACGGCCCCCAGATCAGCACCCACACCGATCAGGGCTACGTCGCGTTCTGGCACTGGGTGCATGGCGCAGACTCGCAGCGCAAGGGGAACAGGGGCAGAGGCTACTTCTCCGGCCTGGGCGTTACAGACTGGCTGACGGAGCGAACCTAGCCAGCGACCAGGGAGAAGAGCTGAGACATGGAGGGGGCGCTGGAGACGCTGCGTCTGTCGCTCGCCACCGCGACCGGTGAGGAAGATGTCAAGTCGTCCCGAGAGGATGGAGGTTCCGATCTCGTGGTGGATCCGAGCCGCTCGATGGCTTCCCTTGTTCGAGAGCGTAGCCTGTGAGAACGTACATCATTCGCCGCCTCATCTACCTTGTCCCTGTCGTGTTTGGCGTTTCCCTCATTACCTTCCTCCTCATGCGTGTGGTGCCCGGCGACGTGGCCGTCGTAGCCTTGGGCACGAATGCCACGGAGGAATCGCTGGCTGACTTCCGCCACGCGTACGGCCTCGACGAGCCGCTGTTCGACTACCGGCCGCCCTTCGGTCAGTATGGGGACTGGGTAGGGGGCTTCTTCACCGGGGACTTTGGGAAGTCCTATTTCAGCCGGACACCTGTGCGGGATGAGCTGGCCCATCGTCTGCCCGTGACCCTGCAACTAGCGGTCATGTCGCTGATCATGACCCTGGTGCCCGCCATTCCGGCGGGGGTCATCGCTGCCGTGCGTCCCAACAGCCTCATCGATCTGGTCACGCGTACGGCGGCGGTGCTTGGTCTGTCCATACCTGTGTTCTGGTTGGGAACGCTCTTCATCCTCCTCCCCGCCATCTGGTTCAACTGGACACCCCCGTTTGGGCGAGTCTCCTTCTTCGATGATCCCGTCAAGAACCTGCAGCAGTTCACGTTGCCCGCTCTCGCCATGAGCATACCGTCGATGGCGGGGATCGTGCGTCTGGTGCGATCGTCGGTGCTGGAGGTTCTGCGCCAGGACTACGTGCGCACCGCTCGATCGAAGGGCCTCCGCGAGACGATCGTGATCTCACGGCACGTGCTCAAGAACGGCCTCATTCCGGTCGTCACCGTCGTTGGCATGGCGCTGGGAGCGCTGCTGGGAGGAGCAGTCATCATCGAGACGATCTTCGCCCTACCCGGTGTCGGCCTGTTTGGGCTCCAGGCAATCATGGGGCGTGACTACCTGGCGGTGCAGTCCCTGGTGATGTTGGGGGCGTTCCTGGTGGTAATCATGAATCTGGTCACCGACATCTCGTACGTGTGGTTTGACCCGCGGATCCGTTACACCTAGCCCGGCAGGTGATTGAGTGACTACTGACGCACAGACGATTGATGGCTGGGCCGAGAGGCCGGCGTCGAGGCCCGCCGCGATCGAGTTCCTAAGGGCCCTGCGTCATCATCCGCTCGGCATGTTCGGTCTGGTCGGGGTCGTGGTCTTGGTGGTCACCGCCGTCTTCGCGCCCTGGATCGCACCCCACAGCGCCAGCAGCCAGGACTTCGCCCTCCTCGATGGTCCGTCGTGGGCTCACCCATTCGGCACCGACCGTCTGGGCCGGGACATCCTCAGCCGTGTCATCCACGCGTCGAGAGTGGAGCTGACTGTGAGCCTCACCTCGGTGTTCATTGGCGTGGCGCTGGCCACCGTGATGGGCATGGTCTCCGGCTATGTGGGAGGCAGGTCTGACACTGTCATCCAGCGCTTCGCCGATACTTGGCTCGCCTTCCCCGGCCTGATCCTGCTCATAATCATCTCTGCCGTTCTCGGCCCATCTCCCAGGACCCTGATCATCGCGCTGGTCATAGGAGCCATCCCCGGCAATCAGAGGGTCATCCGCGGTGCCGTCTTGTCGGAGAAAAACAACGCCTACGTGGAGGCGGCGCGGGTGGTCGGTTGCTCAGAGCTGCGGATCATGTTCCGGCACGTGTTCCCCCAGATCGTGGCGTTGACCATCGTCATCGTGAGCATAGCTATCCCGTACATCGCCCTTCTCGGGGCGTCGCTGAGCTTTCTGGGCCTGGGCCTGCCGCCGCCGACGCCGTCCTGGGGCGGCGACCTCAGCGGGGACGCCCGCGAGTACTTCCAGCACGCGCCGTGGATGGCCATCTTCCCCGGTGCCGCCATCAGCCTTACCGTTCTCTCCTTCAACATGCTGGGCGACGCCATGAGGGACATCTTCGACCCTCGTCTTCGCGGCTCGGGGACAATGCACTAAGCCGCGGGCCGAGAGGATGGCGGCCACGCAGATTGGCACCTCTCTATCCGAGGTCGGCCGCGGGCGCGGGCCCCCGGCGCAGCGCCACGTAGACGCCCGTCATTATCAGCAGAGCACCGGTGATCTCGAAGGCGCTCGGCATCTCGTCCAGAATCACCACGGCTAGAGCCGTTGCCCCGACCGGCTCGCCCAGAATCGCCACTGCCACGAGGGCGGCGGGAACGTAGGCGAGCGACCAGTTGATGGCTGAGTGGCCGACGAGCTGTGGCACCAGCGCCAGGAGGCCCATCATCACGAACGTCTTCATGCTGTAGCCGGTGAACGGCTCCCTCGCCACGAGCACAGAGGCCACCAGCAGCACGGCCGCCACCGGGTAGACAATGCCGACGTACCCGAGCCAGGATGCCTGCGGACGCGCTCGACGTCCCACCATCAGGTAGCTGGCTCCGAACAGAGCGCCCAGCAGAGCGTACAAGTCGCCCACCAGGGTGCTCAATCCCTCGCTCACATCCTCAGCGGCCATGAGGGCGGCGCCGACCGTGGCGATGGCGATCCCTGCCCACGTCGTTGCTGCCACTCGTTCGCGCAGCACGTACGGCGAGGCGATTCCTACGAACAGCGGGTTCGTGGTCACAAGAACCACCGACGTGATCACCGAGGTCTGCTGAAGGGACGCTATCCAGAAGCCGAAGTGCAGAGCGAGGAAGGTGCCCGCGAGGAGGGGCCATGTCCGTCGCCCGTCGCGCAACACACGATGATGGCCGGTCGCCAGGGCCAGGGCACCGGTCGGCACGGCGGCAAGCCCCAGTCGATAGGCGGCGATAACCAGGGCCGGGGCGTCTGCCTCCCGAATCAGGATGGCCGCGCAAGAGACGGCGGCCACCCCAACGGCGAGGACCGGGTACGCGTATGACCTGCCCTGTCGCACGGGGCCATGTTAGCGCATCGGACCATCAAGGACCCCGACGGAGATCGGACGATGATCCGCTCGCTGCCTCTGGTCACTGGTCGGGAGGGTGACGGGAGGCTCGGTCTCGTGTCCGGGGCTGGGGCCCGGCTCGCCCCCGGTCGGAACGGCGGCTTTGCTGTGAGGCTGCTACAGCGGTCTTGGCATCCGGTAGCCGACTTGGGGCTCGGTGAAGATGAATCGGGGGCGCCGCGCGTCGTCACCCAGCTTGCGGCGCAGGTTGCGGATGAAGGAGCGTACCAAGTCGGTTTCCCCTGAGTAGTCTGGTCCCCACACCCGTTGCAGGATCTGCTGATGGGTCAGCACGCGACCGGCGTGGGTGGCCAGCTCCAAGAGCAGCTTGTACTCGGTGGCAGAGAGGTTGGCGGGACGATCCTTCACGAAGACGCGCCGCTCCGTGAAATCGATCGTTAGGTCGCCCAGCACGAAGGGTCGGCGGAGGTCCGCGCCTTCGTCGATCGCCCGCCGCCTCAGGGCCACCTTGATGCGGGCGAGCAGCTCCGATGGCGAGAAGGGCTTCTTCATGTAGTCGTCTGCGCCCATGTCGAGGGCACGGACAACGTCCTCATCCCGGTCGCTGGCTGTCAGGAAGATGATCGGGACGGTCGAGAACTGCCGGACCTGTCGGAGCACCTGGAATCCACTGCTGCCCGGGAGTCTGAGATCCAGCAGGACGACATCAGGCTCCTCCGCCTCCACCAGCTCCGCAACCTCCGCCGGATCCCCGGTCAGCAGCGCCTCGTGTCCTGCGGTCTCGAGGGAACGCTTGAGGTAACGGAGAACTTGAGGCTCGTCATCGACGGCGAGAACGCGCGTCCTCTCACCCCTGCGGCGGATCATCGCGTCTTGGACCGTGGACTTCTCGAGGGCGGGGGCTCCTTCGGCAGCCACCGGTAGGGTGAAGCTGAAGGTTGCGCCCTGCCCCTCGCCAGCGCTCTCTGCCCAGATACGGCCTCCTTGCGATTCAATGATGCCCTTGCTTATCGCCAGGCCGAGACCAGCGCCGCCGGGCCTGCGTCCGCTCTCCGTGGGAAGCTGCGAGAACTTCCTGAACAGGTCCGGCAACCTGTCCGGCGGGATTCCGCGGCCGTGGTCGCGTACGTGCACCGTGACCTGCACGGCGTCATGCTCAACCCGAACCTCTATCGGCGCGGTGGGAGGGGAACACTGGGCGGCGTTGTTGAGCAGGTTCGTGATGACCTGAACGGTCCTCTGCCTGTCGGCGTTGACGGGCGGCAGATCGACCGGCACCTGGATGTCAAGCGGGTGCGAGCCGTCGCTGTGGAGGAGGACGGTTCGGGCCTCCTCGATGATCCCCGCCAGGGCGACGGGCTCCGGGCTGACCGGCAGCGTACCTGTCTCGATCCGTGTCATGTCGAGCATGTCGTCGGCGAGGCAACGGAGCCGGTCTGCCTGCTCATCGACGATCTCGAATAGCTCCCGATATCCGCTGGCACTCAGTGGTGTTGGGCTTCCCAGAGCCGTGGCCGCCGATCCCTTGATCGCCGTCAGGGGCGTCTTCAACTCGTGGGAGACCATGCCCAGGAACTCGCTGCGGAGCTTCTCCACTCCCTCCTCAGACCGGATGCGCTCGCTGACGTCACGGATGACCGCTATCGTGGCGACGAGATCGCCATCCTCGCTGAAGACGGCGGACGTGCGCTCCTCGGTCCAGATCATCGATCCGTCCTTGCGTAGGCGCCGGAGGACAAGCGGCCGGGCGCCCCAAGACGACGGGGAGCGGAGGTACTCCGCGAAGAGCGGCACATCTTCAGGGTGGGTGATTCGCACCGCCAGTCCGGGGTCGGCGTAGAAGTCGTCGGGCGTGTAGCCCATGACTGCCTCGGCAGATGGGCTCACGTACTCGTGGTGCGGCTCGGGAAGCAAGCTGTAAAACACGATTACGTCCTGGGCGTGCTCGGCCAGGAAACGGTAGCGCGCTTCGCTGGCCCGCAGCGCCTCCTCTGCCCGCTTGCGCTCGGTGAGGTCTTGGACGACACCTACTCTGGCCTCTCGACCTTCGTAGGCCAGAGCCTTGCCGCGGACCTCCATTGGGAAGACCGTCCCGTTCCTCCTGAGGCCCGACACCTCGTAGGGGTCGTCATATCCTGTGGCGATATGCTGCCGCACGATGTCACGCGACTCGGGCGCTACGAAGCTCAAGGGATCCGCCCCCATGATCTCAGGGAGCTCGTAGCCAAACATCGCCGCCGCCTGCTGGTTGGCGTCCAGGATCAGAGCACCGTCATGAATGACGATCCCCTCAAGGGTGGCTTCCGACAGCCTGCGGACGCGCTCCTCGCTTTCCCGAAGCGCCTCCTCCGCCCGCTTGCGCTCGGTGATGTCTCGGATGGTGCCTTCGAAGCCGATGGGGCTCCCGTCGGCGTCGCGGCAGACATGAGAGCATGTGGAGGCGTGGACCACGCGACCGTCACCTGCCTTCAGGCGAAGCTCGTAGTCGACAACCTCTCCATGCTCCAGCAGCGCCATGACGTGAGCCTGCCGGTCCTCCGGGTTCTCGTAGACCTCCAGCACGGGAGTGCCGATCAACTGCTCGCGGGTGTACCCGTACCTGTCGACCGACGGGCTAGCCTCGGTGATGGTGCCCTCCAGATCCGTCCGGAAGACGATGTCCTGCACGCTCTCGAAGATGTGGCGGTACTTCGCTTCGCTCTCCCGGAGGGCCTTCTCAGCGCGCCTTCGCCCGGTGATGTCGGTAGCGACGCCGATAACGCCCACTACCGTGCCGTTCCCGTTGCGGAGAGGCATCAGACGGGTCTCAAGTACCATGCCGGCCAATTCCGCGGTGGTCGTGAAGGCTTCTCCGGCCAGCGCGCGACGGGTGTTCTCCCTCATCCGCGGGGTGGCCCGGCGCAACTCGAAGATCGACTGACCGACCACGCTACCTGGCTTCAGTCCCAGGGAGTCCAGCCCCTTGCCCTCAAGAAAGGTGAAGATCCCCTGGCTGTCCATCGCGAATAGCACGACAGGTGCATTCGTGACGACGGTGTGCAGACGTTGCTCGCTCGCCCGCAGCGCCTCCTCGGCACGCCTCCGCTCGGTCACCATCTCATTGAAGTCCCGCGCCAATGACGCCAATTCCTCGGGCCCGGACACCTTTGTTCGCGCCTCCAGGTCTCCCGACGTGATGGACCTAACGCTGGTCTGTAGCGAACGCAAGGGCCGCAGCACTGACGCCACCAGCAGTCCGAGTGCCGTACCGCCGCCGATGAAGGCTACCGTGCTCAGGCCTATCAGGAGCCAGAGGGTGGCGTCCGCGGCGCGATCCGCCGCTGCTCGCTCGCTCCGCAAGTCGTCCTGGACTGCCGAGACCAGTCCGTCGAGTTCGACGCGAACGGCGAGCGAGCCGGACCACGCTTCGGGCATGACGGTCGTCGCGATCTGCACTGCCTCGTCGGGGTCAGCATTCAGCACTGTGGGGATGGCAGCCTCCACCTGTTCCCGAAGCTGGTTCACTTGGCCAGCCAGGTGGTCGATGGATGCGGCGCGCCCCTCTTTGCCCGCGCTGAGGGCCTGGGTTCGAGCCAAGGCCAGGGCCTCGTCCACCTCCGCCGCGGCCTCCTGATACGTATCCACGAGGGTTGGGTCAGGTCTCCAGACCAGCGTGGCGAGCGTGGCCTGCCCGGCATGGAACCGGGCATCGGCGTGTTCCAGAGAGGCGACCACAACGGACGCGTGCTCCAGCGACTGGTGTCGCTCCCGCATGCTGTCGGCACGCCAGACCGCCACTCCGGCGATGGCCGCCAGGAGGAGCGTGACCACAGCCCCCGTCAGGATGGCCCGCGCGCGGGCCGATCTCAACCCGAACATAGAGGCGTTCCCTCGTGCTGCTCTGGAGTTGTCATGGATCGCGGTGAGTCCGAACGTCGCCCGCCTACTGCCGGAGCGACGATGCACAGCGTGTGTTCGGCCGATTGTCGGCGGTATGGTGGGACACGGGGAGTGTCCTCGATAACGTAGCGAGGTACCACGATTACGTCTGGACTGTATTCTCAGCTAGCGTATCGCATTCGTGCCGCGGCGTGCAAGAGCCAGGCTTTCGAAGCGCCATCAGTTGCGGCTAGGCTTTGGAGCGGGGAGCGCTGCTCAGCGCCACGAGTCTCCGGCCTGAAGGGAGGCTTCTAGGATCCCCGGCGAGTTCGACTGAGCCGGCTGAGGCTGACGCCTCGCACCGGTCGCGAGCGCCCAGATGGCGGCGCTCGGTCAGAGTAGATGGTGCCTCCACCCACGGGGCGGGCGCTGTCGGGGCCGGTCTCGGCCCCTAGGCAGTGTGCTTCCGAATGAACTCTCCGATGCGGTCAATCGCCTGCTGCCCCTCCGGCAGCATCGCGGCGAAGAACTGCCACACGTGGATCATGTCCTCCCATGGCTCCAGGACAACGTCCACTCCGGCTGACTTTGCGCGCTCGGCGAGGCGGGTTGAGTCATCGAGCAGCACCTCTGATGTGCCGACCTGGATGAGCAGCGGCGGCAGGCCCTTGAGGTCCGCGTAGAGTGGAGCAGCGAGGGGTGTGCGGGGGTCGGCGCCTCCCAGGTAGTCTATCGCTCCCTGGCGAATCTGGCCTACTTCGATCATCGGGTCGGCCTCGGCCTTCGTGGTCGCCGATTCCCCAATCGCCTCAAGGTCTACCCACGGGGATAGGCAGACGGCCGCCGCTGGGAGGGGATCGCCCGCATCTCGCAGCGCCACGAGCGTTGCCACCGTCAGCCCCCCGCCCGCCGAGTCGCCTGCGATGGCCAACCGACTCGGGTCCGCGCCCGTGCCCAGCAGCCAGCGGTAGGCGGTCGTTGAGTCGTCCACGGCGGCCGGAAACGGATGCTCCGGCGCCAGCCGGTAGTCGACGGCGAGAGCCCTTGCGCCGGCCGCCGCCGACAGCCGTGAGATCATCTCGCGGTGCGAAGTGGGCGAGCCGCTGTTGTAGCCACCGCCGTGGAGGTAGAAGATGGCCCGGTCGGCCGTCGCTTGCGGCGCGGCGATCCACTCCGCAGGGACGCCGTCGGCGTCCACCTTGTCACAGCGCACCTCTGGCGGCACCGGGAAGAGGGCGGTCACCTCCCGCTCGAACTCCTCTCGTAGCTCCTGGATGCTAACGTCTGGTCGGACGGAACGGGCCCTCAGGGCGTCTATTATGGTCTGAAGCTGCTCGCTGGGCATTGGGCGCCTCTCCCCCTTTCGGTGTTCGGGCCTGATGGCAAGCTGATGCTGGCAGGGAGGAGAGTGGGTGTCAACCTTCGCCGTCACTGGAGATGCGTGCTCCGGCGGCTTGCCGCTTCCAGACTCCCTTCGGCTGCCCTCAACTCCCCCTGCGTGCTAACATGCGCCTGAGTCGCCCGGCAGTACACGCCCCGTGGCCGAGACCCCTGCTCGCTGCCCGCTGTTTCGCCGGGGCTTCTCTGGTTGGCGAAAGGATGGTCGAACGTGGCGCTTGTCGATGAACGCGTCGGGACACCGGTGGGGCCGGAGCGGCCGAACGGCCAGGGACTTGACTCCAATCAGCACGAGTCCGGTGCCACGGCTATTCGGCTGCTCCTGACGGACCCTGTCGTGGGCCCGCAGACGGATTGGGTAGCCACTCATCGTGATGGCGCCTACGAGGTGTGGGCTGCCCGCGGGATGGTGCGATTCCAGCGCTTCTTCGCGCCTGGTGGGGGCTATGAGTACCGCATCGTCGAGCAGGTGGGCGTCAATCCCATCGAGGAGCAGGACCCCCGCG
>DAOULP010000140.1:0-1620 GCA_034420175.1 Dehalococcoidia bacterium
CACAGCACCTTGTCGAAGGCGTCGTCGCGGAAGGGCAGGTGCTCGGCATCGGCGATGACGAAGTCGGCGTGGCCAGGAGCGATCTTGCGACGCTGGAGGTCGGCCAGCATGTAGCGGGCCACCCGCAAGTCCTGGCGGCTCAGGTCGGCCCCGACGGCACGGCACGGCCAGCGACAGGCCTCCACCGTGTGGCGTCCGCTGCCGCAGCCCAGGTCGAGCACTCTCTCCCCCGGGTGGATGGGGAAGTGACGGCGGAAGTCAACGTTGACGATGTTGTCCGGCGTGGCTTGCTCTCTCCCGTCTAGCGTTCCGTTTGCGGCTCTCCAGCGGAGGGCCCAGCCGCCGCTGACAGGGGTCTCTTCGCCTGGCGTCCCGCGCAGACCTCCTCATACACGGCTAGCGTCTCCTGGGCGGCGCGTCGCCAGTCGAAGCGCTCGCAGATCGCCTCACGGCCGTTGTCGCCCAACCGGCGTCTCAGGCCGGGGTTGTCGTGGAGCATCCGGATGGCGTCGGCCAGGACCCCGGCGTCGGCCGGGGGGACGAGCCAGCCCGTCTCGCCGTGGCAGATCACCTCCGGGAAGGCCGGCGCCGTGGTGGCGACAACGGCCCTCGAGCAGGACATGGCCTCGGCCGCTGGCAGCCCGAATCCTTCGTAGAGCGAGGGCGAGACCACCAGCTCCGCCCGGTTGTACAGGCGAACCAGCTCCTCCGTGGGGACGCGCCCGGCGAAGGTGACGCGCGCCTGGAGCCCGTACTCCCTGACGAGCCGCGGCACCAGCTTCAGGTTGCTCTTCTTCTGATCCACGAGGGTAAGGTGGAAGTCCATCTCGTCCCGCAGCAGCCGAAGGGCCTCCATCAGGTAGCGCCCACCTTTGTTGCGGTCCTCCGAGTTGCCGACGTAGAGGATCGATCCCGGCTCTTCCTCCACGTCGGGCAGGGGGCGGAAGGTCTCGTGGTCGATGCCGTTGTGCACGACGCGCAGCTTGTCGCGGTTCACCCCGAATGCCTCCGCCACGGCCACCGCCGAGGTATGGGAGACGGTGATCACGCGGTCCAGGCGGCGGGTGGCCACCTCCTGCATGATCCAGGGATACCAAAGCAGGCGGCGCGCCCTCTCGTAGAGGCTGACTGACTGGCGCAGGCTGTTGCGCAGGTCCACCGAGAGCGGGTGGTGGACAGTCGCCACCACGGGATACCCGGCGCGCTGCATAAGCATGGTCCCATAGCTCAGCGTCTGGTTGTCGTGGATGACGTCGAAGCGGTGATGGCGCGCCAGCTCATTGAGCTTGATGTAGGCTCGCACGCTGAAGCTGAGCAGGAGGGACGACAGGGCGATGCGAGTGGAGATCAGCTCGTACAGGTTGACGGGATGGAAGTGTGTGAGCGGGTGCCGTTCGAAGAGGAAGTTGCGCTTGTAGTGGTGGTAGCTCCAGAAGCTGTGCGTCTCCACGTCGTGGCCGACCACGCCTTCGTCCAGCGTGGGGTACGGTGGCCCGGCGAGGACGTGCACCTCGTGTCCCAGACGTGCAAGCTCCCGGGTCAGGTAGTAGAGGTAGATCCCCTGGCCCCCGGAGAACATGTTCCCCTGGTACATGAGGAAGCAGATCTTCATGACGAGAC
>DAOULP010000141.1:0-3136 GCA_034420175.1 Dehalococcoidia bacterium
GCCAGCACAACCAGGTTCACGGAACGCTGGATCTTGGCGCCCGTCAGGCTACTGTCCGCCTCAACCATGAGGTCTTTCGTGCCAGGGTCTTCCTCGATCCGGGCCACCTTTCCGAAGAGAACCTCCAACGCGTCGTCTTCCGCAAGCTTGCGGTAGAAGGTCTCATAGCGTCCCGGCGCTCGTACGTCCATGAAGAAGATCGATATCTGGGCATCCGGGTTCTGCTCGCGCACATAGGTGGCCTGCTTCAGCGAAGCCACGCAGCAGACGGCCGAACAGTATCCCAGGTGGTTCTCGTCCCGGGAGCCGGCGCACTGTACGAAAGCGACGCTCTTCACCTCCTGGCCGTCCGTCGGGCGGAGGATGCGGCCACCAGTGGGACCATCGGCCGCGGCCAGGCGTTCCATCATCACGTTGCTGACGACGTTGCCGAACTTGCCGAAGCCCAGGTTGTCCAGCGCCTCCGCCTCGTAGGGCTGCCAGCCCGTCGCCACGACGATCGAGCCGACGTTCAGCTCGATGGTCTCGGGCTCCATGGCCAGGTCAATAGCGTCATACGGGCAGGCGGGGACACACTTGGCGCACTCGGGGCCGAGGCAAACGCTGTCGTCGATGGCGTAGAGCATGGGCATAGCCATACCGTGCGGCAGGTAGACGGCCTTCGTCTTGGCCATGCCGTAGTTGAACTCATCGCTGCGCTCGACGGGGCAGACCGCGACGCACTCGCCACAGGTCGTGCAAGTCTCCCGAATGTACCGCGGCTTCACTCTCAACGTGACCTGGAAGTTGCCCCGCTCGCCCGCGATCTTCTCGGCCTGAGCAAGGGTGATCACTCGTACGCGGGGGTTAGTCCGCATCCGCCTGAAGTAAAGCTCCAGGCCGCAAATCGGCGGGCAGAGCTTGGGGAAGAAGCGGTGCATTCGGGCCACTCGCCCGCCAGCGCTGGCGTCCTTTTCTACCAAGCAGACGTCGTGCCCCGCCTCCGCTGCTTCCAGCGCAGCGCTCATTCCCGCCATCCCGCTCCCGATGACCAGGATGCTCGCGTTCATAATGCTCTCACGTTCATTAGGCTATCGCTCCCCGGACCGGGACCTTCCTCTGGCCCCTGCCAGTCCCCAACACCACTGCGCCCCTTGCCGCTCACCGGGCACCGGGGCGCTGGGATTTGTGCATGGTTCGCTGGTGCCAATCCTAGGCTCGACGGGCCGGGGGCAGAAGGGCCATTTGACCTCTGGCATCAGGTACGGCCGTACCTAGTTGCCGTCAGCCGAACGGCTCCGGCCCTCCCCAGCCGCGGCCGGAGAGGCACCGGATCCATACGCCCGGCGCAGTGACGCAGATGAAGGCGACCCTAGTGTCCCGTCTACGGAGGCCGTGCGTCAGCCGCCGCCCCTCTGGCGGGCGGGGCGGCGGCTAACGCTGACGGTACGTTACGGAACGAGCTCCACGTATGGCTTCTGACTGAGCTGCCACTCGCCCGTCGCCGCATCGTACCGGGAGTTGACGAACACCTTCCAGTTGGTGTCGTCGATATCCGGGTAGTCGGTCCGGTAGTAGTAGCCCGGCCAGCGGGTCTCCTTGCGCTCCAGCATGTGCCGGACGTGGGCCTCGGCGGTCCAAGCCCGGTGGTGCAGCTCCCAGCATCGCATGAGGTCGTGCAGGTTGCTCGCACCCAGCTTGTTCAGGTCCTCCTTGAAGACAGCCAGCAACTCCAGTGCCCGATTGAGCATCGGCTCACTGGTCTTGTACCAGGTCGAAGCGCCGGCAGCGTACTCGTCCATGAGCTTCTGCAGACGCGTGAGCCCCTGCTTGGGCGTAATGAAGTTGGGGTTCACTTCCGGCACCGTGGAGGCACCCTTGAACTGGTCCCAGGTCGCCAGCGGCCGGAGAATCTCCTCCTTCAGAGCATCGACTCGCCCCTGGTCCACGTTGGGGTCACCGGGGTTGTCCCGGATGAAGTCAACGGCGGCCTTGGCGGCGAGCCGGCCCTCCGTAAAGGAGCCGGATGAGAACTTGTGCGGGGCAGCTCCAACGCCGTCACCGGCGGTGAAGAGGCCCTTCACTGTGGTCATCCGGTTGTAGCCCCAGCTCCAGTCCGCAGGAGCGCCGAGATCGCCCGGACCGCTGACCCACATCCCGGAGCATCCGGAGTGGGAGCCCATGATGTAGGGCTCGGCCAGCGCAATCTCCGACTTCTGCTTCTCGGGGGCGATGTTCTGCCCCGCCCAGAGGATAGCCTGGGAGATGGTCATGTCGAGGAAGTCTTCCCAGGCTTCGCCCTCTAGCTCGCGGAGCTTCTTGGCGTCGCCGCCGGCCAGGTCGGCCAGCGCCTGCTCGGTGCGCATGTAGATCGGCCCCTTGCCATCCAGGATGTCGGTCAGCATGAGGTGGTTGCGCAGCGGGGTAGGCGTCGGCTTCACCGAGCCGTACGGCTCGTACTTCTTGAGTTCGTCGGCGCGGGTGGCGATGTAGTCCTCGTCGTAGGCGTTGGTGGCCTTGGACTTGAGGAGCAGGAACCAGGCGCCGACAGGCCCGTAGCCGTCCTTGAACCGGCTCGGGATGAAGCGGTTCTCCATCTGGGTCGACTCGGCGCCGGCCTGAATCATCATGGCGAACGTGGAGCCGGTGTCGAAGATGGCGTACCAGGTGCGGCCAAGGCCCTCGCCCACGGACCGCGGCCGGAACAGCAGAGTGGCGCCGCCCGCGGCAACGACAACCGCCTTGGCCTTGAACACGTAGTACTTGTTCTCGCGGACGCTTATTCCCACGGCGCCGACGACCCTGTTCGGGTCGTTCGGGTCGCTCAGCAGGTGCGTGATCGCCACACGCTCGATCAGGTTCTCCTGTCCGAGGGCGGCCCGAGTCCCTTCGGCCACGATGGGCTTGTAGGACTCGCCGTTGATCATGATCTGCCAGCGGCCTTCACGGACGTACCGGCCCTCCGGCGTCTTCCAGATGGGAAGACCCCACTCCTCGAAAAGGTGGACCGAGCCGTCCACGTGGCGCGCTACGTCGTAGACAAGGTCCTCTCGCACGATGCCCATCAGGTCCGTGCGAACGTACTTGACGAAATCCTCCGGCGTGTTCTCGCCCCAGCGCATGCCGAGGTAGGTGTTGATCGCCGACAGGCCCTGGG
>DAOULP010000142.1:0-4176 GCA_034420175.1 Dehalococcoidia bacterium
CTCCGGATCGGTCTGCTGAAGCTCACGCACCTTCCACCTCCTCTGGCACTGTCACAGTGAAAGCGGGGCACTGCCCCGTCGGCGGAACGAAAAAGGGCCACGTCACCGGCTGACGTGGCACAGCGCAAGACGAGACCGATCGCCAGCCCTCAACGGCGACGTGGCCTGCGTCCAGCTCCCCTGATGGCTACCATTCTGGGCGAAATCCTCACCTCTGCCAGCAGTGTAGCGGAGCCCCTTCGCGCCTGTCAACGAGGGCGATTCTGCGATTCCAGCTCCCGGTCGTGCTCCCTCCAGGCGACCTCGATCAGGGCCATCAGACCCCCGGAGACGAGAGAGTGGCCACCAAGGAGCACGGGCACGGCGGCGGCAGTAGCCGCTTCCGTGAACTCGCGCAGGAAGGCGTCCTCGATCTCAGCGGCGCGTCCCAGGTCCGACGAGAAGCGGTCGGCCCGGGAAGGGTGGAGCCCCATGTGGGCCAGCAGCACGCGCGTGTCGATGAAGGCGGCGTCGCCCAGAGTGGCCAGCGCCTCGAAGAAGCGAGCCACGCCCACGGCCTCCAGATGGTAGGCAAGGAGTGAGCGGGGTCGCGCCCGCTCGCCGCCGGCCGCCTGCATACCCCTCTCCTCAGAGAAGACGCGTACGCGACAGGCCGTCTCCCGCTCCAGGTACTGCCAGACCTGGCTCCCAACCCGACCGGCGACGACCACCTCAGCCGATGGGTCGGTCAGCAGGGGGAAGCAGCATCGATAGGAGTCAAGGGCCAGGTCCAGGGAACCCAGGAGACGGGACAGGCGGGGGCCCACGCCGCCGTGCAGGGCCAGCGCCGCGAGGTCTGTCGGTGAGTCTATGTTGAACTGGGTGGCGGTGCTTCGGGGCAGCGGCTGGCTCTCCAGCCCGGCCCGGTCCCGCAGAACACGCGGCAGGCCGTTGTCAACGTCCGGCGCGTCCACGCCCAACAGCGCCGAGGCCGGCCGGAACGCGATGAGGTCGCCGGAGTAGAAGTTGTTGCTGATCACAACGCCCGACGACGCCCCAAGGGCGGAGGCAATCGCAGCGAAGTCAGAGCCACGGAGCAGTGGGACGCTGCCCGCCCCGAAGTAGACGACGCTCTCCAGATGGTCCTGCTCGATGAGGCCCGCTAGGCGTCGCCCGAAGTGGAAGGGCCCGCGGTCCGGGTCGACGGTGACACCGGACGGAAGAGGACCCAGGCGATCGGGAGCGTCTGTGGCCAGGAGGGCACCGGAGAATGCTCCCGTTGCCAGAGCCTCCTCCAGGCTGTCGAGGGCCGCCTCTCGAAGGGCGGCCGCCAGCATCTCCTCCACCGGTGAGCCACCGATGCCGCCCTGGAAGGTCACCAGCACCGGGGCCTCGTCTCGGACCATCGCTCAGTCCTCCCGGGCGAACGTGAGAGCCCAGACGCCTGTGGCTCCGCCCTCCGCCAGGAGCGCACGGGCGCAGGCGTCCAGGGTGGCGCCGGTGGTGGTGACGTCGTCCACGAGTAGCACGCGCCGGCCAGCCACGACGCCGGGACGGCAATCGAATGCGTCCGCTACGTTGCGGCGACGGGCGCCGGCTTCGGCCGCCCTGGCCTGAGGCGGCGTGTCGCGATGCCGGACCAGGGCTGTGGGGACAAGAGGCAAGTCGAGATGTCGCGACATCTCCCGCGCCAGCAGCGTCGACTGATTGTATCCCCTGACCCGCTGCCTGCGGGAGTGCAGGGGAACCGGCACTAGCGCCTCGATGGGCAGGGACGCGTCTCGCAGGTCTTGGGCCAGGAGCTCGCCCATTGGTGAGGCAAGGGCGGAGTAGTGACTGTACTTGAGGGCATGCACCAGCTCGCGGGCTCCCTCGCGGAACACGAACGGCGAGCGCAGGCCCTCCAAGACCAGAGGCTGCTCCTCGCAAGATCGACATCCCCGGCCCGGCCGCTGCGGCGACCAGCAACGGGGGCAGCGGGGCGGAGTGGCCCGCGGAAGGGCGGCGGCGCACCCCTCGCAAAGGGCAAAGCCGTGGCACCCGCACAGGGCGCAACGCGGAGGAAACAGCAGGTCGAGGGCGACCCGACCCAGGGTCGAGAGTACCGTGGGCGCGGCCACGTCACCTCCCTCGGTTGTCGATGGCCCGCCTGTCGCAGGCAGGCGCAGCACGCAGTATACCCCCTGGTCGAAGCCGCGTCACCGGTCATCCAGGACGACCCCGGAGCTATCGATGCGCTATACTGAAATCACAGACCGATCGAGACGAGCAATCACCAGGGAGGAGTGGTGAGGATCTCCGTCAGGCTCTTCGCTGGCCTCCGCGAGCTCGTGGGGAGCCAGGAGGTAGAACTGGAGCTTCCCAACGGGGCAACCGCGGCAGACCTGCGCGGCGAGATGGCCCGCCGGTTCCCCCGCATCTTGCCCCTCCTGAGCACGCTGGTTTGCGCCGTGAACGAGGACTACGTGTCCGGCGACCACCGCCTGAGTCCCAACGACGAGGTGGCCCTCATCCCTCCGGTCAGCGGGGGCTCCGAGCCGAAAGGGGACCGGTTCCAGGTGACGAGCGACCCCCTCGATCCGCAACAGGTTACGGATCTGGTCCGCCGTGACGAGGCCGGCGCCATCGCGCTGTTCTATGGTGTGGTCCGTAACCACAACCAGGGGCGGCGCGTGCGCCACCTTGAGTACGACGCCTACCCCTCAATGGCGGTCAAGAAGATGCGCGAGGTGGCAGAGGAGATCCGCTGCCGCTGGAGCGACACCGAGGTGGCGATTAGCCACCGCATCGGCCGCCTCGAGGTCGGCGAGACGAGCCTGCTGGTGGCGGTCTCCGCCCCACACCGGCAGGAAGCCTTCGCGGCCTGCCACTACGCCGTCGACCGCATCAAGGAGATCGTGCCTGTTTGGAAGAAGGAGGTCTGGGAGGGGGGCGAAAGCTGGGTGGAAGGGCACACGGTGACCGTTGCGGAGAGTGCACCTCCGACCGTGGGGCCCGCCGGAGCGGGCCCGGGAGCAGAGACTACGACGGAGAAGAATCGAGGGCCGGCTACACCGGCCCCCGGGAAGAATTGACGAAGATTCCTCTAGCTGGCGACGCCAGACCTCACTTTCTCGAAGCACGAGCTGCAGTAAACTGGCCGGTCGAGCCTGGGCACGAAGGGCACCACGGCCTCGCCACCGCACATGGCGCAAACGACCGAGGTCGTCTCGCGGCTGTTGACCGCCGCCCGTTCTCGCCGACGCACCGATCTACAGGCAGGACAACGTTGAGGGTCGTTGAGCAGCCCCTTTTCAAGGTAGAAACCCTGCTCTCCGGCCGTGAAGATGAACTCCATTCCACAATCGCGGCACGCTATTGTCTTGTCTTCCAGGGCCAATCTCGACGTACCCCCTTGCTAGGATTTCTCGCGCCTCTCGAAGCTCCGCCCGGCGGGCAAGCGGGGCACGCCAACGACCGACGCGAGGAGTCGCCGGCGCGCAGCCGGATGGCTCGACGAGGAAGCCCTCCCCTAAGAGAACGGCGACCAGGCGTCCCTCTTGAGAAGACGGGCTCAGATCACAGCCGGGCCACGGCGGGAAGTATAGGCGAGGAGCGAAGCCGAGATCAAGCCACTGGCGACTTAATCCGGCAAAACTCAGGCTCGAATGGCCATGTCACTTGAAACCCTGACTACACCACGCTTCTGTCACCAGTGCGGCGGCCGGCTCCGCGAACGGTTGGTGAAAGGCGAGGACCGACCACGGCTGGTGTGCGACCGGTGCGGCTTCATACACTACATCAACCCGAAGGTGGTCGCCGGCATCGTTCCAGAACGAGCCGGCCGGGCGTTGCTCCTACGCCGGGCCATCGAGCCCCGATACGGCGCCTGGACCTACCCCGGCGGATTCATGGAAGTGGACGAGACGGTGGAGGAGGCCGCCCTACGGGAGGCAGAGGAGGAGGTAGGCTTGTCGCTCAGGCTGGGGCGCCTACTGGGCATCTACTCCCGTCCGGGACCGGGCATCCTGGTGGTGGTCTTTCGCGCCCGAGCCGGCAGAGAGCCACCCCAGCCGGGCCCCGAGTGCCTGTCGACGGGCTGGTTCCGGCCCGAGGAGATCCCCTGGCAGGAACTCGCCTTCGAGACGACTCACTGGGCTCTTCGCGACTGGGCAGCCCTCAAGGCGAGTCGCCCCCGGAGCCGCGGCTAGCCCTCCC
>DAOULP010000143.1:0-31899 GCA_034420175.1 Dehalococcoidia bacterium
TCTTCGATGACATCCGCTTCGACCAGTCGGCGCACTCCGGTTTCTACTTCATCGACTCTGTGGAGGGTGAGTGGAACAGCGGCCGGGAGGAGAACCCCAACCTGGGGTACAAGCCGCGCTTCAAGGAAGGCTACTTTCCAGTTCCGCCTCACGACTCGCTGCAAGATCTCCGCAGCGAGATCATCCTCACAATGATCGGTGTGGGCATCCCCGTGGAGGTCCACCACCACGAGGTGGCCACGGCGGGCCAGGGCGAGATCGACATGAAGTTCGACACGCTGGTCGACATCGCCGACAAGATGATGTGGTACAAGTACATTGTCAAGAACGTCGCCCAAAAGCACGGCAAGGTGGCCACGTTCATGCCCAAACCCCTCTTCGGCGACAACGGCTCCGGCATGCACACCCACCAGAGCCTTTGGAAGAACGGCACGAACGTCTTCTACGACCCGGAGGGCTATGCTCTTATCAGCGAGACGGCCAGGTACTATATTGGCGGCCTCCTCCAGCACGCGCCTGCCCTGATGGCCTTCTGTGCGCCGACGACAAACTCGTACAAGCGGCTCGTACCCGGATTCGAGGCGCCGGTCAACCTGGTCTACTCCGCCCGCAACCGCAGTGCCGCCGTACGCATCCCTGTGTACACCGACAACCCCAAAACGAAGCGCGTGGAGTTCCGCCCTCCTGACAACGCCGCGAATCCCTACCTGGCCTTTGCGACTATGCTCATGGCCGGCCTGGACGGAGTGCAGAACAAGATCGAGCCCGGACCACCGCTCGACGAGAATACGTACGAGCTGACGCCAGAGGAGGAGGCCAGCATCAGAACCGTGCCCGGCTCCCTGGAAGAGGCCATAGACGCCCTGGAGGAGGACCACGAGTTCCTGCTCAAGGGAGACGTCTTCACCAAGGACGTCTTGGAGACGTGGGTGCACTACAAGCGGGCGGTGGAGATCGAAGCCATGCGGCTGCGACCACACCCTTACGAGTTTCACCTCTACTTCGACGCGTAGCGTCGGAAGGACACACACCTCGGGCCCGGGGACAACCGCCGGCCGGCGGGCTTGGCTTCCCGGGCCCTTTCGACTAAGCTGACTATAGACCCGCGCCAAAAAGGAGGGCCAGCATGGGAGGCGAGCAGGACCGCGACTACGTCATCCAGACGTGTCGCCAGAATGACGTCAAGTTCATACGACTTTGGTTCACGGACGTCCTTGGCTCTCTGAAGAGCTTCTCGATTACGGTCGAGGAACTTGAAGACGCTCTGACCGACGGCGCCGGCTTCGACGGTTCGTCGATCGAGGGCTTCGCCCGCATCGATGAGAGTGACATGGTGGCGATGCCGGACCCCACCACGTTCCGGCTCGTGCCCTGGCGGCCTCGCGAGCGGGGCGTCGCCCGTATGTTTTGCGATATCCTCCAGCCGGACGGCAGCCCCTTTGAGGGGGACCCTCGCTACGTCCTCAAGCGCAACTTGAAGCGCGCCGCCGATCTTGGGTTCACGTTCTACGTGGGGCCGGAGCTGGAGTACTTCTACTTCAAAGACTCCGAGTCCACGGAAGGGCTGGACCTTGGCGGCTATTTCGACCTCACTCCTCTGGACATGGCCACGGACCTGCGCCGGGAGACCGTCCTCGCGCTGGAGGCGATGGGCGTGGGCATCGAGACGAGCCACCACGAGGTGGCCCCAAGCCAGCACGAGATAGACCTGCGCTACACCGACGCCCTCACCATGGCCGATAGCACCATGACCGCCCGCCTGGTGATCAAGGAGATAGCGCTCAACCACAGCGTTCACGCCACCTTCATGCCCAAGCCGAAGATCGGACAGAACGGAAGCGGGATGCATACCCACCAGTCCCTCTTCAAGGGCGAGCGCAACGCCTTTTTCGACGCCAACGATCCGTACAACCTCTCTGCCATAGGCAAGGCCTACTGCGCGGGCCTCCTCCACCACGCCCGCGAGATCACGCTGATCACGAACCAGTGGGTGAACTCCTACAAGAGGCTCACACCAGGCTTCGAGGCCCCAGTCTACGTCACCTGGGCCCGCCGCAACCGCTCCGACCTCCTGCGCGTGCCCGAGTACAAGCCGGGCAGAGAGAACGCCACCCGCCTCGAGTACCGGTCCCCCGACCCGGCGTGCAACCCCTACCTCGCCTACGCCGCCATGCTCGCCGCCGGCCTGGAAGGACTGGAAAAGGAGTACCCCTGCCCTGAGCCGGTGGAGGAGAACGTCTTCGAGATGGGGGAGGAAGAGCGAAAGCGCCGTGGCATCGACATCCTGCCAGGCAGCCTTTTCGAGGCCATCGAGGCGGCCGAGGAGAGCGAGCTCCTTCGTAGGGCTCTGGGCGAGCACGTCTTCGATAGCCTGATCACCAACAAGAAGGTCGAGTGGGATCGCTACCGCGTGTACGTCACCGACTTCGAGCTGGACCGCTACCTGCCCATCTTGTAGGCGCCCCATCCCGACACAAGACCGAAGGCCAGGCTCACGCCTGGCCTTCGATGTCGCTCATGCCCCGGAGCGCCTAGGGCGCGCTGCAGTCCACGAGAAAGGTCTGCGCTATCGTGGCCAACACGTCACGAATATCGATGACGCCGTCGGGTGGGCCGGCCGGATCCACGCCGGTGTCAGTGGAAGGACCCAGACCGGGCGACCGGTCGTACTTCAAACCTTCCTCTATGTCGTGGATTGGGTTGGCATCGTTCACGCTGTCGCCGTCGCCGTCCCAACCCTTGATGCTGTCATAGTCCACACCGCTGACGTTCGGGCCTGCGCCATCCTCCGTGAAGGCGTAGAAGATCACCGCCAGGATGTCACCGACATCCACGACCTGGTTGCGTGCGCCGTTGGCCCCGTCAGCGTCGGCCTTGGCCGGTACCGGCACGTCGTACACGTCGTACCAGGCCGCGGCGTCGAAGTTGTCGCCTAGAGCCGCCTCCTCAGCGTCACTGCAGCCGTCGTCGTCTGGGTCGTTGACGGGGTCATCACACTGTGTGTCGCCCTCCCGGTCGATGCACGCGCCGGGCGTTGGGGTGACGGTCGGGGTAGGCACGGCCGCACCCCACTCATAGGCACCGATGTCAGGCACAGCATCGCGAGGTTGGCCGTCGAAGTCGTCACCCGGCGCATCGCTGGTTGTGCCAGCGTCGATCGCCGCGCTCCCTGACAGCAGATGCGCGTCGAATGCGTCGATCGCCGTGCTTGCCAGCCCGGGTGGGACCCCGCAGATGTCGTTTGGCCCCGGACAGGAATCATCCTTCACGTCTGCGATCAACGAGTAGTCTACGTCGAAAGGATCGCCGGGGAAGGTTTCCTCGTAGACCAGGCAGGTGTCCTGGGTGGGCTGAAGGAAGTCAGTCTGGCCCTGGAAGATGTTGTTGCGCAATCGAATCGACTCCGTTCCGACGGGGTTCCCTCTGGCATCCGCAACGACCAGGCAGTCGCCCTCGCTGGTGAGCGTTGAGTTCACCACTGTGACCTCGTCACCAGCCATCAGATCGACAGAGAGCGCGTTGCCGAGGGCACGGCAGTTGTCGACGTTGAACGTGAACGGCTGCCCGTCAAAGTAGCCGCAGTTGCCCACGATGATCGAGTTCTCGATGGCGGCGGGACCGGCGGTCTTGATCTGATTGCCGGCGTTGCCCTCCGCTATTGTCCGCCGGATCTCGATGGACGCGCCGGCCTGGGCATAGAGGAGATCCAGACCATCCGAGGTGTTGTGCAGGAAGGCGGAGTCCTCAATGACCCACTGTCCCTGAGTGGCGCCCGTGCCGACCCCATCCCCGTACCCACCGGCCGTTTGGGCCCAACAGCCGGCCGGCTGGCCACCCGGCCAGGTCTCGCCACAGCCGTTCCACTCCACCGTCCAGTGCTGGAAGAGCAGGGTCCCGGAGTTCGAGTCACCGCCGTCAAGGTCACCGTTCCAGCCAGCCCATCCGTTCCCCGCGAGCCGCACGTCCTCGATCGTCCAGTCGCTGAGCCGGCCGGCAAGGACGCCCTGGTCCGCCAGACCGTGGATGTTCAAATCGTGGAGGTGGACGTTGGCGGAGTCCTCGGCGTAGAGGCCGGTGGCGGCCCAGTCCCCAAATGGAGGGCTATCCCGGTCGCACGCCAACCCTCCACTGTGGAACTCGACACAACCAGAGTGGTCAGTGACCTCAAGCCAGCCGACCTCCACATTGCCCGCATCGGTGAGATTGAGGATGAATTGCGCCCTCTCTGTGCCCCACAGTTCGGGCGGGATCGGGCTCCCCGTGTCCCAACCCGCCCCCAGGACACGGGTGCGGTTGGCAGGATCGGGGCCGCTGGGGATCGCTGACATGTAACAGTCCCAAGCCCAAGACGCCTCGCAACTGTCGGCGCCGGGCGCGCCGTAGCCCATCATGTACGAGCCCGTGCCAATGATCAGGGTGTCGCCGCCGGCGATGCGCGACGGGCCGCCCGGCGGCAGGGCGCGGAACGGATGATCCCACGCACAGAGCTGGTCGGTGCCGCTGCCGGGGTACGGCGAGTCGACGAGACCAGTGCATTGATCGGCCGAGCCACCGTCGGTGCGCACGTACCAGGTGGTCCCCGCCAGCTCAGCCGAGCGCGGAGCGAAGGACGGAAACGGCAAGTCGCTGGCCTGCGCCGCCAGCATGCTCGCGCTCCAGAGCAGAGACAGCGCGAGCGCCAGCGTCAGTGGTGCCCTTGTCCGCATTTGCCCTAGCCCTCCCCTCCGGTTCCCCGGACTCCGCACCGTGCGAAGGCCTCTCTTGTCTCGCCGTCAGTATCGGCACACTGATCCTCGCCCTTGATCCGCCTTTCATCGGCGAGATGGGGTAGCTCAGGAGATAGAGGCTGTGGCTGAACGGCGGCGCCCAAGTCGCAGGGAAGCGACGCATCGCGGGGCCAAGCGCCTACTCCCGCAATTCCACACGCACGAGAGCCCAGAGCCGAAGGCCAGGCTCACGCCTGGCCTTCGCCGCAGTTCGCACGCTGGAGGGCTACGGCCCGCTGCAGTCTACCTTGAAGGCTTGGGCCAGCACGGCGAGGACATCCCGTATGTCCACGACCCCGTCAGGCGGGCCGCACGGGTCCATTCCGGTCACCGGATCCGGGTCCAAGCCAGCCGACCGGTCATACTTGACACCCTCCTCGATTTGGTGCAGCGGCGGCGGGATGTCGTTGTCGGTGTCGCCGTCAAGGTCCACGCCCTTGATGCTATCGTAGTCCACACCGCTGGCGTTGGGCGGACCGTTGTCCTCCGTGAATGCATACAAGAGCACCGCTAGCACGTCGCGGATGTCCACCACTCCATCCCGAGTACCATTGGCCCCCTCAGCATCGGGCTTTGCCGGCACCGGCATGTCACAGATGTCGTACCAACCGTCGCCGGTGGGATCAAAGACCGAGCCAAGCGCCGCCTCCTCCTCTGTCGTGCAACCGTCGTCGTCGGGGTCATTCACCGGATCATCACACGACGTGTCACCAAGCCGGTCGATGCACGCGCCGGGCGTTGGGGTGACCGTCGGCGTGCCGGTGGCCGTGGCGGTAGGCGTCGGCGTGCTCGTGGGGGTATCGGTGGGCGTGGGCGTGTGAGTAGCCGTGGCCGTAGGGGTCGGAGTGGCAGTGGCAGTGGCAGTGGCGGTGGCCGTGGCTGTAGGCGTCGGCGTGTCTGTGGGCGTGTCGGTCGGCGTGGGTGTGGGCTCACAGCCCGGGTCTTCAGCATTGGTGATGCTCACCGAGGCAGTCTCGGTTCTGGTCTCGCCGGTGCTGTGGTACGCCGTCACCTCCACCAAATAGGTGCCGTTACTGGAATAGCTATGGGTGGCGGGAAACCAGCTCTCGACCACCGTGCCATCATCCCAAACCCAGACCAGCTTCGTGACGGAACCGCTGCCCGTTCCCACGTATCCATTGATCGATACATCCCCGCAGTCGCCATGCTCGGGCGGAAACAGGTGAAGCGTGATGAGCGGCGTGGGGGTGGCCGTTGCGGTCGCCGTGCTAGTAGGCGTGGGCGTGGGGGTGGCCGTGGGCGGCACCGGTGTGGGTGTGGCTGAAGGCACGAAGTTGAATCCAAGTTGTAGCCATCCGCCGGGACCCGCGTAGCTGGCAACCATTATGTAGTACGTCGTCCCCTCGGTCGCCGATATCTCCAACAACGATTGCGCATCGTGATCGGGATAGTCATCGTTGCATCCGATCTCGGTCAGTGACCCACGGGACCCCGTGTACGCTGCGATGACCGTATCGTGGTCGCTCCCAAACGTGTGAGCGGTCAGGATACCAGGGGCACTCGCGTGGTACCGGTACCACAGGGTATGACGAGGGTCATTGCAGCACGACATGGGTGGATCGTCGGGTGCGAGGGTGGCAACCGAGGTGTTTCCACTGTCGGAATGGGGCCAGGGTGGCGCGACTTCCTTTGCCGCGTCGAAGTCATCGTTCGGCCAGCCGGTAACCACGTTCGTGGCCACGCAGTAGTGGTTGTTGCCGGTGTTCCCAGGTGGTTCATTGCTGGATGCAACGTCCGCGCAGTTTTCGAGAGCGGTCTCGTACGAGGGGGCCTGAACAGCGATGGTCACCGGGATCTCTGGTGCTCCGGGCGTCAGAGTGCCCAGGTTGCAGGTGACGACCCCCCCGCTGTATGTGCATGTGGGCGGGCCGGGGTCGGACCACAGGAAAGTGGCCTCGGGAGGCAGCGGGTCAGTCAGGACGACATCGTACGCATCTCCTGCACCCAAGTTCACAACGGCGACATCGTAGATCACGGTCCCGGCGGTGGACGCCGGGTCTGGTCTGTCTTCCTTCCCAACGATGACGTCAGGAGGCGGCAAGATGCATTGCACCGCCCCCAGGGCGTCCACGCGGGGCGTGGTCACGCCGTTCGCCGGGTCCGTCACCGGGACGCCCGAGCTCTTCATGCACCCCTCGATTTCGTCGGGGGTCGTCGAGGGGTTGATGTCGAGCATGAGGGCCGCAACAGCGGCGGCGTGAGGCGCCGCCATGGACGTGCCTCCCCAGTTGGCTGTTGTGCCGCCGGTCACGGAGGAGGTGATCAGCGCTCCCGGGGCCAGGAGGTCCAGCGTGAGGTGGGAGTTGGAGTGGCACACGACCAGATCCTGCCAGGTGCTGACATCGGTGCAGGTCGAGCACCCCACTCCCCAGCATATCCCACCCACGTTCGCGTCGTACACATCGCCCACAGACACCGCGGACGATATGCAAGAGGGGAACCCCAGGCTGGTCTTGGCGGCGTCGTTTCCGGATGCGACGAAGGCCGTCACGCCGGCGGCCCGCAGGGTGTTAACGGCGGTGGTCATCTCCGGCCAGGGTGCGTCGCAGGGCGTCGTCGTCGGGCCAGCGCCAAGACTCATGTTGATGATGTCCACGCCGTCACCGGGGTGGCCAATGATGTAGTTTAGAGCGTCCAGGACATCGTTGAGGTCGCCGGTACCGGCGTCGCTCAGCACCTTGAAGGCGATGATGCTGGCGTCGGGCGCCACGCCCCGCGGTGCCACCACGCCCCCACTGGTGATGATGCCCGAGACGTGACTGCCATGACCGTCGCCGTCCTCGGCGGAGCCTGGCCCGTGCTGGACGTTCCCTCCACCGGGACAGGTATTGGGGGCAGCAAGATAGCAGTGCTCGCCTACCAGATCGTCTTGAAGGTCCGGATGGTTGGTGTCAATACCGGTGTCGACCACCGCCACAGTCACGCCAGCGCCCGTGTAGCCCATCGCGTGCACGTCATCGGCGTTGATCATGGGCACGCTCTCGGATAGGATGGCGTGAAGCTCGCGATTCGCGTGGACGCTGGTTACAGCGGGGTGAGCCACCACCTTCTCCAGCCCGGCCGCCGACACCCTGCCGAAGAGGGCCGGGATCGAGTCGTACCGGCGCAGCACCTGGAGGTCGGCGGCGGTCAGCCCTGAGAGCACGTCCTCCTGTTCCGCCGCGACCTGCGCCTGCAGGGCTGGCAGGTCCAGGGGGGCGCGCGCGGCGGCCGCCGGTTCACGCAGCGCCACGATGATGTCAACCCACTGCTGGGTCTCAAGGGCCTGAAGGACCTCCCGGTGGACCTTCTCTTCGGGCGCTTGTGCGCGAGAGACGCCTACCATCGATGCGGACCATTCGGTCAGGCCGAAGGCGCTGGCTCCCCCAGCCACGAGAATGGTGATCACTCCAGCCGCAACGAGAAGCCAAGGTCGCATTTCGTCGCTCCCCATGCGCTACTAGCGGCCCAACCTGGGCCTGGTCTGCGGGCCAACACAAGAAGAACTCTCCGTCTCGGCCGGTTGCGCCATTGGCTCCCCGGGACCCTCGGCACGGACTACCGCCCGCACCTCAACGACCACACTCCGCCACCCCACATCGCCCCGGCCACCCCGTCCCGGTTCGACGCCTCCGAGCGCCCGTCCCTCCGCCTATTCGGTTGTGAGAGCCATCGGCGCGCACCATCCTATGGGCTCATACACCCGCTGTCAAGTACCGGCAACGGATTAGACGAGAGCTGGGTACCCTTCAGCCTACGCGAAGAGGAACCGGGTGGCGTTATCTACGATCTCGAAGAGGGGGGCGGGGTAGACGCCGATGAAGAGGACGCCGGCCACCAGGACAAGGAGGGAGCCGTTCACGGTGAGGGGCACGCGGAAGCGCGTGATCTCCTCCGCCTCCTCTATGTACATCTGCCTCATGATGTTCAGATAGTAGTAGAGGGAGACGACGCTGTTCACCACCGCCAGGGACGCCAGCCAGAGGAAACCCTCCTCAGCCGCCGCCTGGAAGAGGACGAACTTGGTCAGGAAGCCGGCGAAGATCGGCAGGCCGGCCAGGGAGAAGAGCGCGATCGTCAGGCTCGCCGCGAGAAACGGCGCCCGCTCCGCCATGCCTCGGAAGTCGGCGATCTCGTCCTTCTCCGTCAGGTTGTAGTAGGCGATGACGGCGACGAAGGCCGCCAGGTTGGTGACCACGTAGCCCGTCATGTGGACCACCAGCGCCGTAGCCGTCGCGTCCGAGAGAGCCGTTATGCCCATCAGCATGTAGCCCACCTGGCCGATGCTGGAGTAGGCCAGCAGCCGCTTGATGTTGTGCTGCTGGATGGCTATCACGTTCCCTACCGTCATGGTTATCGCGGCGAGAGCGGCCAGCATCCACTGCCAGTCATCCAGCACAGGCATGAAGGCCCCCGCGAAGAGCCGCAGCAGCAGGGCGAAGCCCGCCGCCTTCGACGTGGCGGAGAGGTAAGCCGTGATCGGCAGCGGCGCCCCCTCGTAGGCGTCCGGCGTCCACATGTGGAAGGGCACGGCCGCCACCTTGAAGCCCAGTCCGGCGACGATCAACACCAGCCCCATCAGCAACGCGAAGCTGAACTCCTCCGTGTTGCCGGCCACAGCCGCGGCTATCTCGCCGTAGGTCGTGCTCCCGGCCACCCCGTAGATGAAGCTGATGCCGTAGAGCAGCATGGCCGAGGCGAAAGCCCCCAAGATCATGTACTTCAGCCCGCCCTCGTTCGACTTCGGGTCGAACTTGGCGAAGGAGACCAGGACATAGAGGCTGAAGCTGAGGAGCTCCAGCGATATGTAGGCCGTCAGGAGTTCACGCGCCGCCGCCATGTAGATGGCGCCGATGGTGGACAGGATGAGGAGGGCATAGTACTCGCCGGCGTGCCGCAGCCTCCCCCGCACGAAGTGGGCCGAGGCCAGCGTGATGAAGAAGGTGACGCCGATGAAGAAGACACGGAAGAAGGTAGTGAAGTTGTCGATCTGGATGAGGCCGGCGAAGTCGCTCTCCTTGTTCACCCACGCCAGCGAGACGCCGAGAATTGCAGCCAGGCCGATCGCCGACAGATAGGGGATGTAGTCGCGCCGGAGCCGGTCGCCGAAGGTCAGGTCCACCGCCGCCACGAGAGCGGCCAGGCCGGCCAGCATGAACTCGGGTATCAGCAGCGAGTAGTCCAGGTTCATGCCACCCCCGGCAGGCGCAGGACGGTCTCCGAGATCCGTTCCACGAAGAGAGACGGGAAGACGCCCATCAGCACGATGAAGGCGATAAGGAGGGCGCCGGCAAACTGCTCGTTGCGCTGCATCTCCTTCAGCTCCGCCCAGCGCTCATTGAAGGGCCCGAAGAAGGCCCGCGACAGCATGCGCAGGATGTAGACGGCGGTGATGGTGGCACCCAGGACCCCGAGCGCCCCGAAAGCAGGATAGGTCTTGAAGGTACCGACGAAGACGTTGAACTCCGCCACGAAGCCCGATAGCCCCGGCAGACCCAGGGACGCCAGGCAGGCGATAGCCCAGAAGGCGGCGAACCGCGGCATCTTGCCGGCCAGGCCGCCGAAGATCCCCATGTCCCGCACGTGCGCCTGGTCATAGATGGCGCCCACCATGGCGAACATGAGCCCCGTCATCACACCATGGGAGAACATCTGGAGCACAGCCCCGTTCACTCCGATGGGGTTGAGGGTCGCCAATCCCATGAGCACGTAGCCCATGTGGCTGACGCTCGAGTAGCCCACCATGTACTTAAAGTCCGTCTGCGCCGTCGCCGAGATGGCCCCGTAGAGGACATTGATCGTGGCCAGCACCATGAGGGCCGGCATCCAAAACTCGGCGCCTTCCGGCAGGAGCTGAATGCCCAGCCGGATGATCCCGAAGGCTCCCAGCTTCATCAGCACGCCGGCGTGGACCATGCTCACTGCCGTCGGCGCCGCCACATGGCCGTCGGGCGACCACGTGTGGAACGGCCAGAGGCCGGCCAGCACGCCACAACCCACCAGAAACAGCGGGAACACCGCCTTCTGGAAGTTCTCGTCGAACTCATGCGCGTAGAGCGTCGGCAGATCAAAGGTGCCAAGGCCGGCCTCCACGAAGACCGCCAGGATGCCGACGAAGATCAAGATGCTGGCCGCCACCAGGAAGACGGTCAGCTTCATCGCCCCATACTCCTTCGTGCGGGAGAAGGTGGGGAAGACGCTGCTCGCTCCCCACACGCCGATGAGCAGGTACATGGGGAGCACGGCCAGCTCATAGAAGAAGAAGAAGAAGAACAGGTCCAGAGCAGCGAAGGTGCCGAAGACGCCGCTCAGCAGAGCAAAGAAGAGGATGAAGAAGTCCTTGTTCCGGAAGTCGATCTTCCAGGAGACGACGACGCCAGCGAAGCCGACGATGCCCGTGAGCAACACCATCGGAGCCGAGATGCCGTCCAGCCCCAGGTGGAAGGAGATGCCATTGTCGGTGAAGAAGGCCACGTTCTCCACCCATGGCCAGCGAAGGTCGAAGCGGAAGGCCTCGCCGTCCTGGAAGTTGTAGGCCAGGAAGGTGTAGAGGGAAAGGGCGAACATCGACAGCCCTGTGAAGGTGGCGATGGCCCGCACCGCGTTCTTGTACCTCGACGGCGTGGCCGAGAGGACCAGAGCGGTCGCCATGGGCAGGGCAACGAGCGTGAACAGGATGTAGCCTTGCGCCATCTTTCCCTTCCTACACGACGACCGAGAACGCCACGACGGCCAGCACAATCACGCCCGCGGCTATCCCCAGCGCATAGTTGGGCAGCTTGCCCGTCTCGTGGAACTTGAGCACGAAGCCCGTCACGCGCGGGATCGCGGCCGCTCCGTCCACTCCCGTGTCGTTGACGACGTTGCGGTCGAACCAGGCCACCACGGCAGACACGACGAGCACTCCCCGGTCGATCAGGGTCTGATAGATGTCATCCATGTAGTACTTGTTGCGCAGCGTCCGGTAGGCCCACGGGAAAGCCTCGCCCAACCGTCGGGCCGGCAGGGCCTGTCCTCCCCAGACATAGAGGCCGCCGACAACGCCGCCCACCGCCAAGACAATGGAAATCGCCATCACACCGCCATTCACGGTGAAGACCTCCGGCTCGCCGCCAACGAAGACGAACTCGCCGATGCCGCCCGGGAAGCCCAGAGCCTTGCCCACCGCGTCGAACGTCACGAAGCCCGCGACCACGGTGAGGATGGCCAGGAGCACCAGGGGCAGCGACATCGATGGCGGTGCATCATGGGCGTGCTCGTAGGCGTGACGGTTGCGCGGCTCCCCGGTGAACACAAGCAGCACCAGTCGCGTCATGTACAGCGCCGTCAGCACCACGCTGACGGCCACCAAGAGGAATACGGCGATGTTCTGGTTCTCGAAGCTGGTGCGCATGATGTCGTCCTTGGCCCAGAAGCCAGCGAGGGGCACGATCCCGGCCATCGACAACGCGCCCACAGCGAAGGTCACGGCGGTCAGGGGCATCTTTCGCGCCAGGCCGCCCATCTGCTCCACCTCCAGCTCGTCCGTGGCGTGGTAGACGGAGCCGGAGGCGAGGAAGAGGAGCGCCTTGAAAAAGCCATGCACGAAAAGATAGAACATCGCCGCCGTCGTGAGTCCGGCTCCAAGGGCCACCATCATCAGGCCCAGGCTGTTGAGCGTGGAGTAGGCGACGACGCGCTTGATGTCCGACATCACGAGCCCCATGGTCGCCGACATGAGGACCGTGATGAGTCCAAGGCTAGTAACCAGGGGCAGCGTTATCTCGTGGGCGGCCTCGAACAGCGGCAACGTGCGGGCCACCATGTAGATGCCAGCCACGACCATGGTGGCCGCATGGATGAGAGCGCTGACCGGCGTGGGGCCCTCCATCGCGTCCGGCAGCCAGACGTGCAGTGGGAATTGCGCCGACTTGCCCACGGCCCCCAGGAAGAGCAGTAGCACCGACACCGTCAGGTAGTCGGTCGGTATCTCGCCAGCGCCAGCCGCCCGGAACGTCTCCGACATGTCGAACGTACCCACGGACCGCCAGAGGAGGATGACTCCGATGAGGAAGCCCAGGTCCCCGACGCGAGTGGTGATGAAGGCCTTCTTCGCCGCCTCCGCCGCCGAGCGCCGCTCGTGGTAGTGGCCGATGAGCAAGTACGAGCAGATGCCCACGATCTCCCAAACGAAGTAGAGGAGCAGGAAGTTGTCGGCCAGCACCAGCGTGAGCATGGCCGCCGCGAAGAGAGAGATGACGGCGTAGAACCAGCCGTAGCGGACATCGCCCTTCATGTAGCCCAGGGAGTAGACCTGTACCATCAGGGTCACGAACGTGACCACGGCCAGCATGACGATAGCGATCTGGTCGACATGCACGCCCAGCCGCAGCTCGAAGACGTCGCCCACCTGCAACCAGGTGACGCTGTTCGACACGCCGGCGAACTCGTCGCCGTGCTCGGCCAGGGCGTCCGTCAGGTCAGCCGCAATGGGGAAGAACAGGACGAAGGAACCGAGAATGGCGAGGATGGCGAGCCAGTCACCCTTGCGAGGGAGGTAGTTGCCGAACAGCACCAGGATGACGAAGGCCGCGCCCGGTAGCACAGGAAGCAGCCACGCTTCCGACATTCCGATCATTCTTCGGGGCCGTGTCCTCCTTCAGCAGGAGCCAGAGCCGACGCCGTGCTCACCACTTGAGCTGGTCTATCTCGTCGACGTTGGCTGTGGCCCGGTTTCGATAGATGCGCAAGATGATGCCCAGCGCCAGTCCGACCTCGGCGGCAGCAACAGTGATGACGAAGATGGCAAAGATGATACCCACGAAGAGCTGCGGCGAGGTGTAGACGGCGAAGGCCACCAGGTTGATGCTGACGGCGTTCAGCATCAGCTCCACGGACATGAGGATCAGGATGGCGTTCCGGCGCGCCAGCACGCCGTAGACGCCCAGAGAAAACAGAAGCCCGCTGACCAAGAGGAAGTGCTCCAGCGGGATCTCCTGCGCTACGCTCTCCAAGGCCTACTCACCTTCCTCGGGACGAGCGAGGACTATCGCGCCCACCAGAGCCACCAGCAACACCAGTGAGGCCACCTCAAAGGGAACCGCCCACTTGCGGAAGAGGGCGTCGCCTATGCTCTCAAAGGGAACGCGCGTGACCTCGCCAGCGTCGCCGGGCCAGGTGGTGCCCGCGACGACAGTCGCCAGCACGCCAAAGAGCGCCAGCCCAGCCAGGGCGGCCAAAGGCCTCTGTGGTCCATCCAGGGCCTTCGGTGCGTCACGCGCCCGCGTCAGCATAAGCACGAACAGCAATAGGATGGTGACGGCCCCGGCGTAGATGAGGATCTGCACCAGCGCCAGGAACTCCGTAGCCAGCAGGATGTAGAACGCAGCGACCGCCAGGAGGGTCAGGATGAGGAACAGGGCGGCATGGACGACGTTGCGAACAAGTACTACGCCTAGCCCAGCCCCAACGGCGGCAGCGGCCATTAGATAGAAGATGGCCTCCGTGCCCGTCATGAAGCCACCCAGGGCGTGATCTTGCCCGCTTTGGACTGGGCGAGAAGCTGCTCAAGGTCCTGCACCAACTCGCTCCGGTCCAGGCACGCATGCTCTACGGCCGCCCAGGTGTTGTTCATGGCGATGGCATCGAAATTGCAGGCCTCAACGCAACCAGCGCAGTGCATGCAGCGGCCATAGTCCAGCCAGAACTGATCGACGATCTTGCGCCGCTTGCTCTTCTCCTCCGCGAACCTGGGATTGTCCTTCATGACGACGGTAATGCACTCAGAGGGACAGGCGCGCTCGCAGGCGTGACAGCCCGTGCAGAAGGGTTCGTCAGCCTCAAAGTCCCAGAGCAGAACGGGAGAGCCCCGATTGCTCTCCGGGATCCGCCGGCGCACCGTCGGGTACTGCACCGTCACCGGCTTGCGCAGCATGGTCCGCATGGTCGTGACCATCGCCTTCGCGACGCCGATCATGATGTGGCCTCCCCAGCCGCAGCCCGCACGGGTGCCTTCAGCCGGGTGGCATCATAGACCAGGAAAGCGGTAAGAACCAGGCCGCCACCAGACGTGAGGAGCAGGGTCCAATCGGGCCAGTCGTAGACGAGAAGCAGCCCGTTGAGGAAGATCTGAAGGAAGGCCACGGGCAGCAGGATCTTCCAGCAGAAGGCCATGAGCTGGTCGATGCGCAGACGGGGCAGAGTCGCACTCATCCATAGCACCGCAAGTATCAGGATCGTGGTCTTGGTGAAGATGAGGATCAACTGCCACCACCAGCCGAGCTCCAGGCCCAGCGGCCAGTTCCAGCCCCCAAGGAAGATGAGCGACCCGAAGAGGCAGAGGCCGAACATGCTGGCATACTCCGTGAAGGCGAAGAGTATGCTCCAGCGGATGCCACTGTACTCGATCCAGGAGCCGCCCACGAGCTCGGACTCGGCCGACGGGATGTCGAAGGGCCGCCGTGACACCTCGGCCAGCATGGCGGCCATGAACAGGAAGAACCCCAAGGGCTGCCAGACGACGAAGGGCACCCGCCCCTGAGCCTCCACGATCTCCACCAGGTTCAGCGTGCCGGCCACCATGGCCAGGGCCAGGATTGCCAGAACCATCGGTATCTCGTAGCTGACGAGCTGAGCCGCCGAGCGCATTGCCCCCAGCAGGGCGTACTTGTTGTCGGAAGCCCACCCCGCCATGATGTAACCCAAGATGGACAACGCCGAGATGGCCACAACGTAGAAGAGGCCCAGGTCCAGGACGCGAACCCCCCAACTGTCGGTGAAAGGGAGAGCGAGGAGAACCGCAAAGGACGGTACGAAGGCGGCGATGGGCGCCAGCTCGAAGACCCAGCGGTCGGCGCTGGCGGGCCGCAGGTCCTCCTTCACCACCAGCTTGATGGTATCGGCGATGCTCTGAAGAAGGCCGTAGGGCCCGGTGCGCATTGGGCCCAGGCGCATCTGGATGCGGCCGACGAACTTGCGCTCGACATAGGTGAGGATTAGCACGACCAGAATCGCCAGGCCGAGGACGGCGGACAGGCGGACGAAGCCATCGAGCCAGGCGTTGTCGCCGATCATCGATCCACCTCACCAAGAACGATGTCGATGGACCCCAGGATGACCACAGCGTCGGCCACATAGTGGCCCACCGTCATCTCCTTCAGGGCCATCAGGTTACAGTAGGAGGGCGACCGGATCTTGAGCCGGTAGGGCTTCTCCCCGCGCTTCGACACCAGGTATATCCCGTACTCGCCACGGGGGTTCTCCGCCCGCATGTAGACCTCGCCCGGCGGGCAGCGCAATCGCCGGCGCACCTTCTCGTTCATGACCGGCCCTGAGTCAGGCATCTGATCCACGGCCTGCTCGATGATGCGCACAGACTGCCGCATCTCCTCCAGGCGCACCAGGTAGCGGTCGAAACTGTCGCCCCGGTCGCCGGTGGGGATCTCGAAGTCGAGGCGGTCGTAGACGGAGTAGGGCTCCTCGCGCCGCAGGTCCACCTTCAGCCCTGAGGCCCTGAGAGTGGGGCCCGACAGGCCGTAGTCGACGGCCTTCTCGGCCGATATCACACCGATGTCCCGGGTGCGCGTGACGAAGACCTCGTTGTTCGTCAGCAGACCGTCGATGTCGCTGACGCCAATGCGAGCCCGCTGGCAGAGCGACCGCACTCGCTCCTTGAAGCTGTCGGGCACCTCCCAAGCCACGCCGCCGGGCCGGAAGTAGGCGTACATCATGCGGTCACCCGTCACCTCTTCGAAGAGGTCCTGGATGTACTCCCGCTCCCGAAAGCCGTAGATGAAGGCTGTGCCGAAGACGCCGATGTCGGTGCCGAAGGCACCCATGAACATGCAGTGGCTCGCGATGCGATTCAGCTCCGCCAGAATCACGCGAATGTACTCGGCACGCTCCGGCACTTCGATGCCGGCCAGCTTCTCGATGGCCATGACGTAGCAGAGCTCGGCATTGAAGGCGGCCAAGTACTCGGTGCGGTCCTGGATGCCAAGGGCCTGGCGGTAGTCCAAGTTCTCGGAGAGCTTCTCAGCGCCACGGTGCAGGTAGCCGATGTGGGGCACCAGGTCGACCACCCTCTCCCCATCGACGGTAAGGACCATGCGGAACACGCCGTGCGTAGCCGGATGCTGGGGACCCATGTTGACGTTGATCGTCAGGGTCTCCAACTCATGCTCCTGCTCCACGGTCATCAGGGCCTACTCCGCAGCCTCATCGGTCTCGTCCGTCTCGCCCGCCGCGACGCCAGCGCGGTCGGCCTGCCACTCCTCGATTTCCGCCAGGGGGTTGTCCTTGCGCAACGGGTGGTGATCCGTCATGTCCTCCGACAGGAGAAGCGGGACCGGGTTCGGGTGCCCCTCGAAGAAGATGCCAAACATCTCCGCCGCCTCCCGCTCATGCCAGTCGGCCCCCCTCCAGATGGAGGTCACAGAAGGCAGACGGGCGTTATCCTGAGGGAGCGGCGTCTTGATGGTCACGTTGTGCTTGTGAGTGTAGGAGTAGAGGTGGTAGACCACCTCCAGCCCATCTTCCATCTGATCGACGCCGGAGAGGCAGCGCAGGTACTTGAAGTCCAGCCGCGGGTCGTCTCGAGCGGTGCGCAGGACGCGCTCCACGTCCTCGCGCTGCACCGTCAGGATGACGTCTAGAGCGCCCTGGGTCGCTTCGAACTTCACGTCCGGGACGACCTCGGAGAAGAGGGCTGCGACGGCGCCCAGGGGAGGCGATTCGACGGGTGCTTCCTGCTGCTCCTCAGAGCTCATCCGACGTTCTTGCGCTCATCCATGATCTTGTTCTGCAGGGTGATGAAGCCTTCCATCAGAGCCTCGGGCTTCGGGGGACAGCCAGAGACATAGACGTCCACCGGAATGATTTTGTCGACCCCCTGCAGGACTCTGTCGTAGCGGGTGTAGGGCCCGCCGTTCGTGGCGCAGGCTCCCATGGCGATTACCCACTTGGGCTCGGGCATCTGCTCATACAGGAGCTTGACGGCGGGTGCCATCTTCTTGGTCACGGTCCCGGCCACGATCATGACATCGGCCTGTCGCGGCGAGGCCCACGGCACGATGCCGAAGCGATCCAAGTCGTGGTGGGACATGTAGGCAGACATCATCTCGATAGCACAACAGGCCAGGCCGAAGGTAATGGGCCAGAGAGACGACTTGCGTGATGCCGCGAGAATGAGGTCAGCCGGCACCTGAAGGACGCCTGGCAGTAACCGCCGATAGAGGGCCTTCCCGCGCTCCACCTGGACAGGGCGGAGCCGCTCGGCCTCGATTTCCAGGCTCCGCTTGGGAGCGACAGGGGGAGGGCCAGCTTCCACGCCGCCGGGAGCCTGGGTCTCGGCCCCGGGACCTGCTGCGGCCGCCTTCTCTACTTCCACTGCAGAACCCCCTTCTTCCAGGCGTAGACCAGCCCGCCGAGAAGGATGCCGATGAACAGCACCATCTCATAGAAGGCGGCCTTGCCCACGCCGACGAAGGTCACGGCCCAGGGGAAGAGGAACACGGCCTCCACATCGAAGATGAGGAAGAGGATGGCGAACAGATAGTAGCGCACCTGCACCTGGGTGCGCACCCGGCCCAAAGGCAACATGCCGCACTCGTAAGGAGTAGCCTTCCCGGCGGAACGCGAGAAGGGCGCCAGAATTCGCGACGCCACAAGGGCCAAGATGACTAATAGAGTGCCTAGGATACCAGCGAGGAAGACGGCGGTGTAGTTGTCCAGAAGCTCCTGCAAAGCCTATCCCGGCCTTCCACAGGGTGCAGAAGGGGCACGCCACCAAGATGCTAGCACCGGGCCGGAGTTAGGTCAATTTCACTTCGCCTAATTGCTCGCACCCGTCGTGCGCGTGCCTTGCTGCCCGGGTCTCCCTGGGCTATCATCGAGTCTGACGCTCCGCCGGCTCACACGCTTTCGCGCTGGGATCGGTCGACGGAGCGCCTGACACTCTCTGACATGACCCTCATCTCCCTCCCTTCCAGGCTGTTCTACGGATGGTGGGTGGTGGCCTCGCTGGCCACCATCATGTTCCTCAGCGCCGGACTGGGCTTCTACTCCCTGGGCGTGTTCGTCACCCCCTTCGAAGAGGAGTTCGGCTGGAGCCGGGGCCAGGTCTCCGTTGGCATCGCCCTCGCCACCATAATGAGCGGCCTCCTGGGTCCCATGGTGGGCATGGCGGTTCACCGTTTCGGGGCCCGGCTTGTCCTTGCCGTTGGCGTTGTGGGCATGGGTATCTGTTTCGGTCTGCTGGGCCTCACGTGGTCCCTTCTCTACCTGTACCTCATCATGGTGGTCATGGCCATATGGCGGGCCGGCCTCATGCTGGTGCCGGTCTCCCAGGTGGTGGGCAACTGGTTCGACCGGCGACGCGGCCTGGCCATGGGCATCACGACAACGGGCATCGGCTTCGGCGGGCTGGTGATGGCGCCGCTGAGCAAGGTGATGATCTCCACGGTCGGATGGCGGTCGACTTTCCACCTCGGGGGTGCGCTCATCATCGCCGTCGGGCTCCCGCTGGCGCTTATCGTCATCCGGCAGCACCCAGCAGACCGCGGACTCCATCCCGACGGAGTCAGCGCGACCGCACCCGCAACAGAGCCCGACATCGAAGCATCCGTGCCAGCTCGTCGAGCCACCGAAGTCTGGTCAGCCGGCGACGCGATCCGGACGCCGGCCTTCATCCTCTCCACCCTCGCGATAGGCCTGGGGTTCGCGAGCGTGGGCGCGGTGCTCCTGCACACCTCCCCTTTCATGGAGGACCGAGGGATCGAGCCGGAGGTGGCCGGGCTGATTCTGGGCCTGGTATCAGGGATGGGAGTATTCGGGAAGGTGGGCTCCGGCTACCTGTCTGACAGGCTACCGCCCAATCTCGTGCTGACCGGTGTGTTTCTGATGGAGGCGGCGGGGCTGACTGTGCTGATTGCCACCGACAGCATGGTTGGCGTGGCGGCCTTTGTGCTCATTTTCGGCTACTCGATGGGGGCGGTGGTGGCTCTCCAGCCCCTGATCGTGGTGCACTGCTTCGGGCTGGCCTCCCTGGCCACCATAGTGGGAGCGATGACCGTGTTCAGCGGCCTATTCAGCGCGCTGGGCCCGGTGTTCGCCGGTTTCATGTATGACCTGCTGGGCAGCTACACGCTTGCCTTTGTTGTCTTCATCGCCATCGACTGCCTCGCCGCCGTTCTAGTCCTCTTCATGCACCCGCCGCAACTGCCCGTCGGCGCACGCCCGGACGCTCCGGAATCTCCAGCCGCTGTCTGCTGAGAGCCCGCAGCATTGCGCTTGTCGGCTGCGGTCGACTATGCAGCCGCCCTCTCCTCAGCCGGCTGCAGAACCGGGCGAGGCAGCTTCCTCCGCTTGTGGAGCCTCAGCAGCGCCTCCGCCACTCTGGGACTGAACTGCGTGCCGGAGCAGGCCTTGGTCTCCCGTATGGCGGCGGCGATGGACCGGGCCGCCCTATAGGGCCGTTGGCTGGTCATGGCATCGAAGGCGTCCGCCACGGCAACGATGGCAGCGGACTCCGGGATGTCCTCGCCTGACAGCCCGTCGGGGTAGCCGCTGCCATCCCAGTGCTCGTGGTGCGAGCGAGCGATGGTGGCCGCCAGCTCAAAGCCCGGCCGTCCGGCCAGGAACTCGGCGCCCCAGGTCGTGTGGTGTTTCATCAGATCCCACTCCTCGCTGGCAAGTCGGCCCGTACTTGCCAGCACAGAATCTGGAACACGGACCTTCCCGATGTCATGCAGGGCGGCCGCCAGGCCCAGCTCGCCCGAATCCTTCTCGCTGTAGCCGAGTTCGCGCGCCAGCGCCTCAGCGATGGCGCGAACGTTCCGCAGGTGGATCCCTGTGGTGTGGTCATGGGCCTCGGCGGCCGCCGCCAGCATCATCACCGTCTCGCTGCGGGCATCTTCCAGACTCCTTGAGGCCGACTGGAGCCGGTCCACCAGTGTTGCCATGCGCACGATGGCCGTGACCTGCGTCGCAACGGCCATGACGAACTGGGCGTCGGCAGGTCCAAAGGCCGCGCGACGCTTGCTTGCCACCGACAGAGTGCCAACCAGCTCTTCCCGCCACAGCATCGGTGCGATCAGAGCCGACTTCAGTCCTGCCGCCTGCAGCAGCCTTCGCTCGGCCACAGTGAGTCGCTCTTCATTCTCAACGGTGTCCAGAATGACCGGCCGGCGCGCCTGCTCCAGAGTCGCAACCAGCGGGTGTTCCCTGAGATCAGGGTGCTCGCGGTTCCAGGCCTCAACGATGTCTTCGGGCGCGCGCGCCAGGGCGCTGCGCGTGGGCGATGCTTCGGTCCTGGATCCCATGAGAACGAAGTCGACCCCGTCGTAGCCGACACCGACCGACAGGCGATGGGCCACAAGACGCAGCTTCTCGCTGAGTTCGCCCGGCGACGTCAAGAGAGGCACCATCTCCCCCACGATCTGAGCCGCGCGCGCGCTGCCGTGGCCGCCCTGAAGACTGCGCCCTATCGAGGCCACCGGACGTTGCCGCCGGGACGCATACATCGCACTGTCAGCCAACCTCAGCAGGTCCTCGATCCTGTCGGCCTGCCGGGGGTACACGGCGGCGCCCACGCTGACGGCAACGGGCACACTCGAGCCCGACTCGGGGTCGCGCAGGCTGGCACCGGCCAGGGCATCCAGAACCTCGTTCCGATACCGTTGGGCGTCTTCTCGGTCCCCGCCCGGCAAGATGGCCACAAACTCGTCTCCCCCGTACCGGCCGACGGTAGCGCCTTGTCGGCACAGGGCTCTGGCGACGGCCACGAGTACCGCGTCTCCCATCTGATGACCATAGGTGTCGTTCACAGCCTTCATGCCATCGACATCGATCACCGCCACCGTGCAGGGAGGGCCCTCACCGCCATCGGAGACCAGACGGCGCAGCTCTTCGACGATGGCTCCGTGGTTAAGTAGCCCGGTGAGCTGGTCGCGGCGCGCCTGCTCGTGGAGAGCTTCTTCCGCACGCTTGCGCTCCGTGATGTCCATGTAGGTCCCCGCGACGGCTCGGCCTCCTCGGTAGTGGATGGATGCTACCGTGCCAATGCTCCACCTCACCTCCCCCGCCTTGTTGACGATCCGATACTCATAGGGAGAGAAGCGCAGGCCCTTCAGCATCTCTATGGCTTTCTCTCTCACCGGCCCTCTGTCCTCGGGAAGAACGAGAGACAGCGAATCAGCACCCAACAGCTCCTCCGCCCGATACCCTGTGTGCTGCTGGAACTCGGCGTTGAGGAACCGGAACTTGCCGTCCTGCACGATGTACATGCCGATCGGTGAGCTACGGGCCAGCGTCTCGAACATCTCCTCCGAGCGCTTGCGTTCCGTGACGTCGGTGGCAACGCCGATCATGCCCGAAACCTGGCCATCCTCATCCAGCAACGGCGCGTGGTAGACCTCAAGTACCAGCCCATCCACTTCCGCCGACCCCACGAACGTCTCGCCAGCCAGGGCGCGGCGGACGTTCTCTGCGACCTGAGGCACCTCCCGAAACTCGTCGAGCATCGAGCGCCCAAGAACCTGATCAGGACGCCACCAGAACCCCTCAATGCCTTTGCCGTCCGCGAAGGTAACGACCCCATCGCGGTCGACGGCGAACAGGAAAACAGGCACGTTGGCGATAACGGTGCGTAATCGTTCCTCGCTGCCACGCAACGCTTCTTCGGCTCGCCTGCGCTGCCTGACCATCTCGTTGAATTCTCGCGCCAGCGAGGCGACTTCCTCCGGACCGGTCACTGCCGCGCTCGCCCTCAAGTCGCCGGACGCGATGGACTTGACGCTGGCCCGCAGCAGGGTCAGCGGCCGAACGACAGATAGGATGAGTATCAGTACGAGCGCGCTCCCGCCCAGCAGAGCCGCACCCCCGATTCCCACCAGCATCGTCAGTGTCACATCTGAAGCGCGATCGGCCGCCGCTCGCTCGTCTGAGAAAGCGGCCTGCTGAGACTCCACCAGACGGTCGAGGTCCGAGCGGATGGCGTAGGTCTCCGCCATCTCATCCGGCAGACGGGCGGCCGCCAGGGCTGCGGCTTCTTCCGGGTCGGCCTGCAACAGTTCCGCGACGAACGGCTCCATTTCCTCAGTGAACCTGCCCATGCGTTCAAAGAGGGCGCTCAAGGCGGTGGCCTGCTCTGTTCTGCCCGAACTCAAGGCCTCTTCACGGGCCTGGCTGAGTCCTTCCTCTACTTCCGCCATGGCCTCACTGTAGAGGTTGCCCAGCGCGGGATCCTGAGCCCACACCAGAGCAGCATGAACCGCCATGGCCTCAAGGAACCGGACGTGGGCGTGCTCCAGGGATGCAGCGGCTATGGACGCATGCTCCAGGGCGCGGTGTCGTTGCTGCATGTCCTGCGCCCGCCAGACCGCCAGGGCCACCATGCTCGCTAGAATCAGAGTGAACGTGACGCCCGCCAGGACGGCTCTGCCCCGGGCTGACTTCCCACCCAACGTCACTCGCACTCGCCTCTCCTGCGCAATCACGGGCGAGTCTCAACTGGCCCCGCGCGTCATCGCGGGCCACCGACCCGCCTGCCTTCAATGCCAGTATCGGGAGCGGGCGGCGAAGAGTGCATAGGCCGGAGGGCGTACCCCTGCAGGGACCGAAGGACATCCCTGCGCGAATCAGTACCACGACCAGACCCGGGGGCGACTCGCCCAGCCATGCTTGACGCCGCCTGCGGGAAGTTGACACTCCTCCAAAGGTCGTTCCATCATGCTGTCGGCTCACCACAGCGTGATTCCTCCCCCAGATTCGGCAACCGTTCCGAGCCGTCGCAGGGGAGCTTGGACAGCGAAGGGAGGCCGGTCGTGAAGGTCCGCGCGAACGGGATACTGATGAACTACGAGCTTGCCGGACGGGGAACGTGCCTGGCGCTCATCCACGGGGCTGGCGACAACCTCCACATGTGGTACAACCAGGTGCCCGTCTTCTCAAAGGAACTCAGGGTCCTAACGTACGACGTGCGCGGCTTCGGCGAGACCGAAATGCCGGAATCAGAGGTCAGCATGGACGTTCTGGTCGACGACCTGCACGAGCTCCTGCGGGCCCTGTCCATCGACGAAGCCTTCGTCTTGGGGTACTCGATGGGCGGGCGCATCGGGCTACAGCTAGCCCTACAGCACCCTCAGACCGTGAAGGCCCTGGTGCTCGCCAACAGCGGCATGGGCGCGGCCCGCCGCACGCCCGAGATGGAGGAGAGGCGACGGGCCCTCGTCTCTCAACTCGAGCAGGGAAGCATCGAGGCAGTGTCCGAGCAGATGGCGGTGAACTCCTTCTCGCCGGGATTCAAGGACCGTGACCCTGAAACCTTTCAGCGCTACAAGGATGTCAAGCTGCGGAACGACCCCCGGGGCTTCGCCCGGCTCTGGGGCGCGCTGGGGACGGCCTCGCCGCCGGACCTGAGCCGTCTCTCCTGTCCCGTCCTCATCATCGCTGGTGAGCAGGACGGCTTCATGGCCCTGGACACGGCACGGGCGAGCCACGCGGCAATCCCCGGCAGCCGTCTGGAAGTCCTGCCGACAGGGCACGCCGCGGCACTCGAGGCGCCGGACGACTTCAACCGCATCGTCCTCGATTTCCTGTCGGGCGTGGCGACCTAGAGGGAGCGTCCAACCGCCGTCGCATAGCGCCTGCTCGTGCGCGGGCAAGGGCGCGAGCGAGGTCGCTCGACCGCGGCTGGCGACAAACGTGATCACTGCGGTATGATGGCACTGCCGGTCTTCGGAGACGAGACCTTAGCACCACCAGTAGAAGGAGCACAGACACCGAATGGCATGGGACCCAGGATTCAACGTCGCCTTCAACCCGCGCTCCGTCGCCGTCCTCGGCGCCTCCACGAAGGAACGGGGGGGAGGGAACCAGTTCATCCACGGCATGAAGCAGATGGGATACGAGGGCACGATATACCCCATCAACCACAATGCTGAAGAGATCATAGGCCTCAAGTGCTTCCCGTCGCTGGCGGCCGTGCCGGAGATCCCTGACCTGGTGATCGTGGCGGTGTCGGCCGGGCGAGCCGAGGCAGCGCTGGAAGAGTGCATCGCCAAGGGCGCGCGAAACATCCACATGTTCACCGCGGGCTTCGCGGAGACGGGTGAGGAGAGAGGCGCCGATCTGGCGGAGCGGCTGCGGGCCGTCGCACGACGCGGCAAGCTCAATATCATCGGGCCGAACTGCATGGGCATCTACTCGCCCCGCGGGCGCATATCCCCCTGGGGCGAGCTACCCACCGAGGTCGGGTCCGTCGCGTTCCTCACCCAGAGCGGGGCGCTTGGAGGCGAGTTCAGCCGGCTTGCGCCGGACTGCGGCCTGCTCATGAGCAAGGTCATCTCCTACGGCAACGGGTACGTCCTGGACTGCACCGACTACCTGGAATACCTGGAGACAGACCCCGACACTAAGTACATCGCGATGTACTTGGAGGGCGTCCAGGACGGCCCGAAGCTGCTTCAGATGGTGCGGCGGATCCTGCCCAAGAAACCGATCATTATCTGCAAGGGGGGCTCCACGTCCGCCGGCGCCAAGGCGGCGGCTTCTCACACCGGCGCTCTCGCCGGGCAGCAAGCGGTCTGGAACGCCTTCTTCGCCCAGTCCGGGGCGATTCGAGTCGACTCAATCGAGGAGCTAATAGACGTCCTTCTCGCTCTCATCCACCTGCCGCCCTGTACGGGCCGCGGCGTCGGCCTCATGGGGGGTGCAGGTGGAACCAGCGTCACCGGCACCGACGTCGTCGCTGGCAACGGCCTGGAGGTGCCCGACATCTCGGAGCACATACAGCAGGAGCTACGCACATTCATCGGCGTGGCCGGAACCAGCGTCCGCAATCCCATGGACGTAGGTATGCAGCTCCGGCGGCCGGAGGATCACCTGCGCGTCATGGAGCTCGTCGCCTCAGACCCGGTCATCGACATCATGATGATGATCACGCACCCGTCGTGGGGGCGCTGGGGCGGACGCAGATTCGCCAGAGGGATGTTCGGCGGCGTGATGAATTTCGCCAAGTCCCTCAACGAACACAAGCCCTTCTGCATCGCCATCCGCAGCCCGGCCGAGAACCTGCAGGCCGAGAAGGACAGGCTGAAGATGACGAAGCAGTACCTGGATGCCGGCATTCCCGTGTTCAAGACGGTGGAGCGTGCCTGCCGAGCGCTCTACAGGATGACGGGCTACTACCGAGCCGTGCAGGAGGCGCAGGCCGAAGAGGCCGTGGCGATCGAAGCACCGGCGCGACGCCGCGCCAGCTAGCCGCCGACCCCCAGTGCGATGCGATTCCCCATTCTCCGCGCCCGCTGGGTTACACCGCTGCTGGTCCTCTTTGGGGCTACAGCCGGCCGCTCGTACGTCGAGCTGACGGGCGACAGGCTGGTGGCGCGCTTCGGGTGGCTCTCGCACTACACCTTCCTCATCGCCGACATCGAGTCGGCCGGCCGGCGCTCATGGCCGCCCCTCGGTGGCCTCGGCTGGCGCACCAACTTCATGGGCTACTTGGGCCTCATCGGGTCCTACGCGAACGTCGTCGAGATGCGGTTCAAGCAGCGACAACGCCTGTGGATGCTGCTGCCCATGCGCTGCAACCGGCTGGCGGTCTCCCTCAGCGACCCAAACGTTTTTCTCGACGCGCTGGCCAGCGCCGGCGTTGCCATCCACTAGCCGTGGGGGTAGCCGGAACCTCCCCGGACCAGCCGACGCGGGTCTTGTCGTAGGACCACCGGAGCATCAACGCCACATGGCGGCGGTGTAGGAGAGCGAGGGATGGGCATGGCTGACGAGGAGAGTCACCAGGGGAGCGGAGCGCCCGAAACGGGTACCTACGCCCACAAGCTGTATCTGTCCGACTTCCTGCGAGAGCCCGTGATTCGTTCCGCGATCCAGGCGCTGAAGCTCCCCTCAGGAAGCCGGGGTCTGGACGCGGGCTGCGGGATCGGCAGTCATACGCTGTTGCTGGCCCAGGCAGTGGGACCCGAGGGACACGTCACCGGCCTTGACAGATCCTCCGACTTCCTGGCTCGCGCGAAGGAAGCCGCGGGCAGGTCCAGCGTCTCCGAACGCGTCTCGTTTCGCCAAGGGGACGTCAGCAGGCTTCCCTTCGACGATGACAGCTTCGATTGGGTCTGGAGTGTGGACTGTGCGGGATACGCTCCGATGGACCCTTTACCCCTACTCAGAGAGCTTGCACGCGTTGTGAAGCCCGGCGGCGTCGTTGCCATCCTAGCGTGGTCTTCTCAACAATTGCTGCCGGGACACCCCCTACTGGAGGCTCGGCTCAATGCGACCTCATCCGGGATCGCTCCGTTTGTCCAGGGCAAGAGGCCTGAGTCCCACTTCCTGCGCGCCTTGGGGTGGTTCCGCGACGCGGGCTTCGAGCACCCCACGGCGCAGACCTTCGTGGGCGACGTCCATGCCCCGCTGAGTCAGGACATCCGCGACGCGCTGATCTCACTATTCGAGATGCGTTGGGGCGAGCCACGGTCGGAGCTGTCGGGGCAGGACTGGGCAGAATACCAGCGCCTCTGTCGACCAGAGTCACCCGACTTCATCCTAGATGCCGCGGACTACTACGCGTTCTTCACGTACTCGATGTTCCACGGAAGGGTTGCCAGATAGGCGACTGGCCGTCTCCCTCCAGGACGCAGACACCTTCCTCGATGCGCTGGCCAGGGCTGGCGTGGCCGTCCACTAGCCACGAGCGCTGCCATCCTAGGCGCGAGTTCCTCGGCGTGGTATACTGCGGCGGCATGGCGCTTTCGAAGGAACGTCTCCTCGAGATCATCGCTGAGTTGGTCGGCCGCCCGGGGCATGAGAAGGTCCGGACGCTGGTCTACGATCTCCTTGTCTACGAGCTGGGGGCACGGAGCGCCGACCTCGACTTCGAGCGGCCGTTGCCGGAGGTCCGCGGCCGCCTCGACGCTCTTCTGGGCCAGACGGTTTTCGAGTTCAAGCGCGACCTCCGTCGCGAGCGCCTCGACGCGGAAGAGAAGCTGTCCCGCTATCTGCCGGAGCGGGAGCGGCAGACCGGCGAGCGTTTCATCGGCATCGCAACTGACGGCTGTGAGTGGCAGCCGTACGAGATCCGCAGAGGCCAGCTCGCGGCACTGGAACGCTTCGCGCCCTCGAAGGAAGACCCCCGAGGCCTCCTTGTGTGGCTTGACGCCGTCGTTTCCATCACCGAAGACCTTAAGCCTGAGCCGGACATCGTGCGGAAAGAACTTGGGCGCGCCAGCCTGGCCTACCAGCGGGCGCGCGCAAGGCTGGGCGAGCTCTGGTCGGCTGTGGAAGCGGAAGCTGAAGTGCGGGTCAAGCGCGAGGTATGGGCTGACCTCCTCTCACGCGTCTACGGGACGAAGATCGACAGCGACGACCTCTTCTTGCAGCACACCTACCTCACGATCGTGACCAAGGCCATGGCGGTCCACGTGCTGGACGTTGGGATGACCGCGCCGGAGGACCTGCTGAGCGGGAAGCCTTTCAGGGAGGCGGGAGTTGAAGGTGCGGTTGAGTCGGACTTCTTCGACTGGGTACTCGCCGCGCCCGACAGCGCGGACCTCGTCGGGCGCATTGTGCGGCAGGTGGCGCGCTTCCGGCTGGCTGAGATTGAGAGCGACGTCCTCAAGGGCCTGTACGAGTCTCTAATCGACCCGGCGCAGCGGCACGATCTCGGCGAGTACTACACTCCTGACTGGCTGGCGTCCCGCGTGTGTGAGCACGCCATAGAGAAGCCGCTAGAGCAGCGGGTGCTGGACCCAGCCTGTGGCTCGGGGACGTTCGTCTTCCACGCCGTGAGGCGCTTCCTGGCCGCGGCAGAGGCGGCGGGGCTTGACAACCGCGAGGCGGTGGCGCGCTGCTGCTCGCGCGTGATGGGGATTGACGTCCACCCGGTCGCGGTGATTATCGCCAGGGTCACGTACTTGCTGGCGCTGGGGGAAGAGCGGCTCAACGTCCAAGGCCGGCCCGTAATCAGCATCCCCGTATACCTGGGGGACTCCCTGCAGTGGAACACGAGGGGGATGATGGCCCATCGCGACGTGCCGATCGAGGTGCCCGATGGGCCGACGCTGGAGTTCCCGCACACGGTAGCAGGAGACCCGGCCAAGTTTGACGCGGTGATCGGAGTGATGCTCCACCTTAGTGAGCAGGACGCTGAACCGAGGGCGCTCCGGGGGTGGCTCAGGCGGCAGTGCCCAGTGGACGGGCGCTCAGCCAACATCTTGGCCGCGACGTATGATGCGCTGCGGGGCCTGAGGAAGGGAGGCCGCAATCACATCTGGGGGTACGTCGCGCGGAACCTCAGCAGACCTGTGTGGTTGTCATCGGCGGACCAGCGGGCGCACATCCTGATCGGGAACCCGCCCTGGCTGTCCTACCGGCACATGGACAAGCCAACGCAGGAGACGTTCAAGTCAGAGTGCCGGTTGCGGAGCATCTGGGCCGGGGGAAAGGTGGCGACTCAGCAGGATCTGTCGGGGTACTTTTTCGCCCGCTCGGCCGAGCTGTACCTGCGCATGGATGGGAAGCTCGCTTTCGTAATGCCGTACGCCGCTCTGAATCGGCTGCAATTCGAGGGGTTCCGCCGTGGCTGGTTCGGCCACAAGAAGGGCCGTACAAAGGAGGTCTTCGCCATTGTGCGCTTCACCGAGGCCTGGGCGTTCGACGAGGACGTGCAGCCGCTCTTCGAAGTGCCGTCCTGCGTCCTCTTCGGAGAGGCAGGCGCGACAGGGCCGCTGCCGACGACCGTGTCGGCGGCCACCGGGACTCTGCCCCGCCGCGACGCCAAGCCCGCCGAGGCGGAGAAGGCTCTCACGTGGTCAGAGGCACCCTGGCCGGAGGGTCCGTCGGAGGACGGAGGCTCGCCCTACCACGACCGTTTCCACAATGGCGCTACGGTATATCCCCGTGTACTCTCGGTGGTGCAGGTCGCCCCCACTGGCCGGTTCGGCGGAAGTCCCAGCGCGCCCCGTGTCGAAAGCAGACGCACGAGGCAGGAGAAGCCGCCGTGGAAAGACTTGCCGCCCCTGCGAGGTACAGTCGAGGCTCAGTTCCTGCGACCGCTGTACCTGGGCGAGTCCATCGCTCCGTTCCGCGTGCTTCAGCCCGTCCTGTCGGTGATCCCGTGCGATGAGGCCAGGGGACGACTGTTGGACGCCCAAGCGGCACGGGTTTCGGGATACGTCCATTTAGCCCGATGGCTCTCAGACGCAGAAGGTCTATGGGATGAACTTCAAGAGAGCGACCTGTCCTTCACGGAGCAACTGAACTATCACAGCAAGCTCGGTGATCAATTCCCCATTCCTGCCCGAAGGGTTGTGTACGCCAAGTCGGGAACACTCCCAGCAGCCGCGGTGCTGCGTGTTTCGGAGGGAGCCGTCGTCGACCACAAGCTGTACTGGGCAGCGGCGTCGGAACAGGAGGGGCTGTACCTCGTGGCGATCCTCAACTCGGAGACGGCCCGTAGCCGCGTGGCCCACATGCAGAGCCGCGGGCAGTGGGGAGCGCGAGATTTCGACAAGCTCATGCTCAGCCTACCCATCCCCAAGTTTGACCGGACCGTCCCGCTGCATCGCAGTCTGGCTACTGGCGCGCGCCGCGCGGAAAAGGTAGCCGCACAGGTCCCGCTCAAACAGGGGACGTACTTCGTCCGCGCCCGCACCCTCATCCGCAAGGCCCTCGCCGAGGACGGCGTCTCGGCGCGAATCGACAAGCTCGTCCAGAGGCTGTTGGGCTAGCTGTCCAGCTCCCTCCTACCCCGTACACATGATGGAGCAGTCGGAGCCGTGGATGCGCTCAGCCTCGGCGATCGCCTCCTCGACGGTGGCGGTGGGGATGAAGCCGACGTGTCGGGGCACCGCCGGGTCCTCGGCACCCGCGACGAAGACGCGGCCGGCGTGTCGCAGCCGCTTCAGGGGGTGGGTGGCCAGGATGCCGTGCACGGGGTGGAAGGCATAGCCCTGCCGGTAGCGCTGGATGTAGTCGGCGCGGGCGGCGAACTCGTCCAGGAAGCGCTCGTTGATCTCGTAGGGGTCCCGCGACTCGCTGAGCACGCGGCTCCACACCTCCGGGTACGACGGGTGGTGCTCCATGTCCCACCGCTCGGGGCAAGGCGTCGTCAGAATGACCGAGCACCCCGGCTTGCCCAGGGCCTCGATGTTGCCGCCCAGGTAGCCCAGCGCCGAGGAGATGAGGGTGAGGATGGGGTTCATGAACGAGAAGGTGGCGTAGGGGCTCCAGTTGGGCACGCCGTAGATGAGGATGTCGGCGGGTTCGGCGGCCGTACGCCGGGGCGGGTTCTCCGCCGCCTGCACCTCGACGGCGCGGGCCCGCGTCTCCGAGACGCCGCCTGCCCAGACGTGCGCCAGCGTCAGGCCCCTCGCCAGGAGGGTCTCGACCTTGAAGATGCGCCGGCCGAGCGACTTCTCCAGGTGTTCGCCCATCTCGTCGAAGACACGGTGCATGCGGTTGTCGCGCACCGACATCGTCATGCCGTCCGGCGTGTGGGTCCAGCGAATCGACCGCCAGGTGGACAGGCCCACGCAGACCGACTTCCAGCCACCGCTGAAGCCGAGCATGACGCCGGCGTTAACGTACACGGCCAGGTCCGACTCGGCGACCAGGCGGTGCACCTCCACGTCGTAGCCGCTGGCCGTCGTGCCGAGGTACACTAGGTTCTCCGGGTCCTCGGCGTCGTGGCACGCCAGCCGGGGCCCGAAGCGCTGCACGAGGTCCTCGCCCAGAATGCTCGCCAGTTCCTCGCTGGTCCACTTGCGGTGGAGGGCGTTGGCGCAGACGAGGCTGACGTTCTCCTCGGGGACGCCGGCCTCCGCCAGCTCCGCGAGGATCGCCTCGATGACCAGGGGCCGGATCTCGGCCGACGAGGGCACCGTCGGGTCGTCGAAGGCGATGAGCACCCGGGAGTCCGGGCGCACCGTCTCGCCGATGCGCGGCAGGCCGAGCGGCTTCGCCAGCGCCTCGCGGACGGCCTGCGCTTGGTCCGCGACTGGCTGGAGACCGCTGCTCAGCCCCCGCGAGGGGAACCGCGTGCGGTCGGGCAGGCTGACATCGACAGTGCTGTCACCATAGGGGAGCGTTTTCGTTATCATAGTGCCACAGTGATAGCAGACGGCGCGTCCGGCGCGCAAGGGCTGGCGCC
>DAOULP010000144.1:0-3464 GCA_034420175.1 Dehalococcoidia bacterium
GCGCTCCCCTGGTCACAACCTTCGAAGCGAATTGACCAATGCGAAACGTCTGCCGCCATGGCATCTCCCCCTCCCAGGATATCATCTCGGGCTTGGCCGGGCGCTGAGACGTCCCTACTTCTCGCCCCCGCTCTCCGGCCTGGCGATTCGCAGGGGTTCTCCCGGCTCGGCCAGCAGTTGTGCCTGCGCCTGCACCTGCACCGGCAGACCCCAGATCTTGATGAAGCCTACGGCCGCGTTGTGGTCGTACTGGTCTCCCTCATCGTAGGTGGCCAGGGCAACGTTGTAGAGACTCTTGGGCGAGCGCCGGCCCACCGGCGTCGCCTGGCCCTTGTGCAGGCGAACCCGCACCGTGCCGGACACGTGGCGTTGCGTGCTTTGCACGTACGAGGCCAGGTCCTGGTGGTGGCTCGTGAACCAGAGACCGTTGTAGATGAGGTCGGCATACTCGCCGGCCAGTCGGGCCTTCAGGCTGCGTTGTGTCTTGGAGAGCGTCATCTGTTCCAGGGCCTCGTGGGCGCTAATGAGCGTGACGGCGGCGGGCGCCTCATAGATCTCCCGCGACTTGATGCCCACCAGCCGGTCCTCCAAGTGGTCGATGCGCCCCACCCCGTGCTCGCCGGCCCACTCGTGGAGGCGGTCGATGAGGGCCACGCCGTCCATCTCTTCGCCGTCCAGCGCCGTCGGTATGCCCCGCTCGAAGGTGATCTCGACGTACCGCGGCTTGTCAGGCGTCTTGGCGATCGGGCGGGTCCATACGTATACGTCTTCCGGTGGCTCCTCCCAGGGATCTTCCAGGATGCCGCACTCGATGCTGCGACCCCAGAGGTTCTCGTCGGTTGAGTAGGGGCTTTCCTTGGTCACGGGAACCGGGATGTTGTGGCGCTGCGCGTAGGCGATCTCCGCATCCCGGGTCAGTTGCCACTCACGCAGCGGCACGACCATCTTGAGGTCCGGTGCCAGGGCCTGAACGCTGACGTCGAAGCGCACTTGGTCGTTTCCCTTGCCCGTCGAGCCGTGGGCGACGGCCGTGGCCCCTTCCTCGCGGGCAACATCGACCATCAGCTTGGAGATGAGAGGCCGTGCCAGGGCGGTGGCCAGCGGATACGACCCCTGGTAGAGGACATCGGCGGCCAGGGCCGGGAAGACGAAGTAGCGCACGAAGAGGTCGCGCCCGTCGCGGACCACGGCCTTGATGGCGCCCGTGGCCTCCGCTCGCTTCTGAAGCTGGGGTAGGTCTCGCTGCTGCCCCACGTCCACCGTGAGGGCTATGACGTCGTAGCCGCGCTCCTCTTTCAGCCAGCGGATGGCCACGGAGGTATCGAGGCCGCCGGAGTAGGCGAGGACGAGTTTCTCAGCCATGGGGCTCTCTCCTTGAGGTGTGTTAGTGGCATTGTAGCAGCCGGGCGGGGTATGACCTAGTGGGAGGGTGCTTGGTCCTGGACGGGCGTGCCGCTACCCGTAGTTGGTCAGTACGCGCTCCAGTATCGCCGCCGCCTGGTCTATCTCTTCCTCCGAGACGGTGAGCGGTGGACAGAGGCGCAGGGAGGCTGGCCGCACGTTGTTGGCGACAAGGCCCTCGCCCAGGCAGGCCAGGTTCACCTCTTCGGCAATCTCCCGGTCGAGCTCCAGCGCCCAGATCAGGCCACGACCCCGCACCCCGGTGACGCAGGGGAACCGGTCCTCGAGGCCCTGCAGCTTCCGTTCCAGGTAGCGCCCTCTCGCCGCTGCCTGCCCCGGCACGTCGTTGTCGATCACGTACTTGCAGACGGCGTAGGCGGCGTGTGTCATGAGGGGGTTTCCGCCGAAGGTCGTGCCGTGATCGCCGGGAGCGAAGACTGAGCAGTGCTCCTTGGCGAGGAACGCGCCGATGGGTACGCCAGAGCCCATCCCCTTGGCCAGGGTCATGATGTCCGGCTCCACGCCGAAGAGCTGGTATCCGAAGAGCGTCCCCAGGCGCCCGATGCCCGTCTGCACCTCGTCAAGCATGAGCAGGATGCCCTGCTCGTCGCACCAGCGACGGACCTGACGCAGGTAGTCATCATCGGGGACGTTGACGCCCCCCTCGCCCTGCACGGGCTCCAGGAAGACAGCCACTGTCTTGGCCGTCGTCGCCTTCTTGATCGCCTCCACGTCGTTGAATGGGACGTGGACGAACCCCTCCGGCAGAGGCGTGTAGGGCTCCTTGTACTTCTGGGTGCCCGTGGCGGTCACGGCGGCCAGGGTGCGGCCGTGGAAGGCGTTCAGAGCACAGATGATCTCGTAGGCGCCGTTGCGGCGCTCCTTTCCCCACTTGCGGGCCAGCTTGATGGCGCCCTCGTTCGCCTCGGCGCCGCTGTTGCAGAAGAACACGCGATCCAGGCAGCTATTCTCGACCAGAAGCTGTGCCAGCTTCACCTGGGGAATGGAGTACATCACCCCGGAGAGGTGGATCAGCTCCTTCGCCTGGTCGGTAAGAGCCTCCACGAGGGCCGGATGGCAGTGACCCAGGCTCACCGTGGCCGGCCCACCGAAAAAGTCCAGGTATTCCTTGCCGTCCACGTCCCAGAGGCGGGTTCCCCGGCCGCGCACCACCGTCACGGGCAGTCGCTTCGCCGTCGTCATGAAGTACGTGGCCTCTAGCTCGCGCCAGTTGGTCGTTGTGTCGGACACAAGACATCCTCCACACGCAGGTTCGGGACTTGGGAAGCGTGGGCACGTGCGTCTTCGAAGCCAGTGTAGATCAGTGCCGACCGTGTGTCACGGCGAAGAGCTGAGCTCCACCAGGCGCTCGAGCGCCGCCCCCAGGCGGTCCAGCTCCTCGCCGTAGGCAGCGAAGTCGCCCCGGCGGAGGGCCGCCTGGGCCGCCTCGTAGGCGGCGTTGGCCTCCTGGATGAGGTCGGCGACGTCGCCCGCTGGCGTAGGTATCGGTGCCGGCGTCGGTGTCGCCGCCGCAGGTGGCGGCAGTGTGGGCTCTACGCCCGGCGTGACGTCGACCCCCGGCTCCAGCCCGTCCGTGGGCTCCACACCCTCGGGGGGCAACACGACCTCTGGTGTGGTGGGCGCCCGCTCGCCGAAGATGACGGCCAGGCTGTCTTCGAGGGTAGCCTCCATGGCGATCTGGTTGCCATTCGCCACGACCACCCGTCTCAGCTCCGGCAACTGGCTGGTCTGGGATTGGAGGAACACGGGCTCGACGTAGAGGTTGGAGCGCCCGATGGGGATCATTAGCAGGTTGCCGCGCAGCACCTGCGACCCTGAGCGGCTCCAAAGAGTGAACTGCTCGGCGATCTTGGAGTCCTGGTTGATGCGAGCCTCGATCTGGGCCGGCCCGAAGACCAGTCGGTCTTTCGGGAAACGGAAGGAAATGAGGCTCCCGTAGTGCTCGCCGTCCGACCGGGCAGCCAGCCAGGCATTTGTGTTGTCGCGGTTCTTGGGCGTGAAGGGGAGAATGAGGACGAACTCCTCCCGCGCCTCACCGGGCA
>DAOULP010000145.1:0-7993 GCA_034420175.1 Dehalococcoidia bacterium
GCAAGGACGGCTCCGTCATCGTGCAAGAGGTGAAGACCCTCAAGAAGGGCGAGGGGTACGACGCCGCCCGGGACGATTTCGGCAACATGGAGAAGAAGGGGATCATCGACCCGCTGAAGGTGACGAGGGCCGCTCTCGAGAACGCCATCAGCATTGCCGGCATGGTGCTCACCACCAACTGCCTGGTCACCGACATCCCGGAGAAGAAGAACGGGGGCGCTCCTCCCGCGCCGCCCATGTACTAGCTGCCACGAACCCGGGGGCCCGCGCTAGCGGGCCCCCGGCCTTTTCCCGAGCACGCCGCCGCTCTGGCAGCGTGGAGTGGTACAATCCCCGCAGGTTCCTCGAGATGATCCTTGACGTCCACCACGTCGGCATTGTCGTTCGCAGCCTGGAGGCTGCCTACGCCTTCTATCGCGACGCCCTCGGGCTTGCCGTGGTGAAGGAGAGCGGCGGCTCGGGCCAACGCGCCGCCCTGCTGGCCGTGGGCGGGAGCTACCTGGAGCTCATGGAGGCGGGTGACGACGCGTCGCCTTTCGCCCCGTTCATCGCCGAGCGCGGCGAGGGTCTGCACCATCTCGCGCTCTGGACCGACGGCGTGGACGCCGAACTGCAGGCGCTGCACGGGCTCGGCGCGCCCGTCCTCGAGCCGGAGCCGCTCGACGGGTTCGCTGGGCGCCTCATCAGCCTTGCGCCGGAGACCTTGGATGGTGTGCTAGTCCAGGTGGTACAGCCGCCGCCGGAGCTGGCCGTAGCAACTGTCCCGGAGGGTCCCCTGAGGCGCATCGACCACGTGGTGCTGGCCTTCCCGGATGTCGAGGTCGCGTGTCGCCGGTTTGAGGAGTACTTCGGTGTGGCGACCAAGCGCACCATGGAGAGGGGGTCGCGGCGACTGGCGTTCCTGCGTCCGGGCGACGTCACCCTGGAGCTCGTCGGGCCCGCCGAGGGCCGCGAGCCGGGTACCGGCCGCGTCGCGGGCCTGGCCTTCGAGGTGCAGGGCATCGATGAGCTGGTGGCCTCGCTGAAGGACCGCGGGCTGCCAATCGGAGAACCGCATCCTGCGGTGCAGGGCGGTCGCATCGTCAGCGTCCACGTCAGCGGCACCTGCGGCGTGCCCGTGGCCTTCATCGACTTCTCGGACAACCCTCGGTAGCCCGTCTTTGCGGTTCACGCGCTTGCTGTGTGAACCACGAGTTCTCGCTGCCCCCATGTCGAGTGAGCGGGCTCGCCTGAACCCTGCCCGCTTGACGCGGATGGCGTATAATGCGCCTGTCCGCGCCAGTAGGTGAAGGACTTGATGTATTGGCTAGAGGTAGTGGCCGTGGGAGGGCTCGCTCCGGTGGTGTGCCGGGCGGTAGGCGAGGTAGGCGGCGCCCCAATCGACCAGGCTACGGCCGCGGGGCCCGCGGCGCGTAGTCGTTCTTGGCGTGACGAGGAATCCGAGCCCTTCGCGTCTCCAGGGGTGACAGACCGGGCCGACCTGAAGGTTGGCCCTTACGTGGTCCGCCGGCCCTCCGATGCGACTGTGGCGGCGGGTCAGGCACAGGCGACATTACTGCCTGGTCCCGTGCTGATGGCAAGGCGGGTCAACCAGCACAAGGAGGTGCGCCGTGAAGCGAGCGGCAATTGCCGTCGCCGTCTTGGTGGTCGTAGCAGCCATCTTCCTCTCCTTCTTTCGCCCAACCTCTGAGAGTGACAGGCTGGACCTGAGTGAGGTCATTGCGCTGGCTTCGAACGGCGACGTGGAGAGCATCGAAGTCAAAGGGGACTCTCTGACGGTAAGGTTGAAAGATGAACGTACTTTGCTGTCACGCAAGGAATCTGGCTCAACGATCCTCGAACTCCTTAGCGCATACGACATCCCGGTGGGGGGAGAGGATGGCGTGGTCGTGACCGTAGAGGAAGGCAGCCGTTTTGGCAACGTCATAGGACTCATGATCGGCTTTCTGCCGCTAATCGTTCTTGCTGGGCTGTTCTTCTGGGTCGGGAGACAGTCCCGAGGGGCCCACGGACGGGTCGTAGACAAGAGCACGCCGTGCCCTTCGTGTGGCAGCGCGGTCTCGGAAGGATGGCAGTACTGCGCCCACTGCGGGCAGCAATCGGCTGGTCGGTGACTGGCGACATCATCGCCCGGCCTCGGCGTGCGTTCTAGCCTCGCTCGCCGACCCTGGCCCTGAACCGGCCGCAATCGACGGGCGGCGGCGCCCTGCGCAACCTTTGGTTCCATTGGATATTTCCCTTAACGTTAAGGGAAGTATAATGGGCCGAAAGGCTGGTTGGTGGTACGGGCGCAGGCGTGAAGCACACCGAGCCAGGTGAGCCGGAAGCCGAACCCGTCGAGTTCCCCGGCGGTGCGGCGGCCCGGGCCCGGCGGGCCTTCGGTTCTCTCTCCGTTGTCAACTTCCGTTTTCTTCTGGGCGGCACCGCGGCCGCCAGCTTCGCCATGTGGATGGAGCAGATCGGCCAGGGGTGGCTGGTCGCCCAGCTCACCAACTCCCCTTTTCAGTTGGGCCTCGTACAGTTCATCCGGGGCATCAGCATCCTCTTCATCGCCCCCCTGGTCGGCGTCTTCGCCGAGCGGCTGGAGCGCCGATGGCTCGCCGGTCTTGCCACAATGGTGAACGGCCTGTCGGCGCTGGCGATCGCGTTCCTCATCCTCACAGACAACATCGCCATGTGGCAGCTCTACATCACGGCGTTTGTCGGCGGCTTCTGTAGCAGCGTCTACAACCCGGTGCGGCAGTTCCTTGTTTTCGACGCGGTGGGTCCGAAGCAACTGGCGAACGCCATCGCTCTGAACGCGATGGTGAACAACACGGCACGGCTGGTGGGTCCCGGGATGGCCGGCTTCCTCATCTCGTACAGTATCTCCTCAGCGTTCTTCGGCAAGTTCATCTTCTTCATGGTGGCGACGCTCACCCTCATCCCACTGCGACTGGAGCAGTCGACGAATCGAGAGCGGGAGCCGCTATTCGCCAGCGTGCGTTTGGGGGCCGGCTACGTGCTGCGCCACCCGGTGCTGCTGCGGCTGATCATGCTGCAGGCGATCCCCAGCATGCTCATCTATCCGTATCTCCAGCTCGTTCCGCTGATGGCCAAGAACTACCTGCATGTGGGCTCCACGGGGTATGGGTGGCTACAGACCGGCGTTGGCATCGGGTCTGTCGTCAGCGTGCTGGCCGTGGCGTCATTCGCCGATGTCCGCCGCAAAGGGGCATTTGCCAGCGTAGGCCTGCTGTTCTACATGACGATGATCCTGTTGTTCTCCTTCTCTCGCGTCTACGTCCTATCCCTGGCCATTCTCATCGTGGGTGGCATGGGGTTCGTGGTGTTCACGACGTTCAACCAGACTCTGCTCCAGTTGAAGGTGGAGGACGAGTATCGGGGACGGGTGCTGTCGCTGTACACGATGTCGCAGGGGCTGAACCCCTTCGGCAGCCTGGCGATGGGGTTCGTGGCCAGCCAATTCCTGGGCACACCCCACGCGATCGCCGCGTTCTGCCTCTTGGCGCTCGTGCTTGCGGTGTTCGCCGGCGTCGCGTCGAAGGACATCCGAAACCTGTGAGCGCCCGGCTGCCAGGTGACCCCCGCACCTGGGCACGGCGGCCCCGCCTGGTCCCCGGTGCGGGCCCGCCTCATTGACTTGCGACGGGCAAGGGGCCACAATCGCCGCAGTCATAGCCCCATGCCCGGCCTCGGGCACAGCTTCGGGAGGACGACCCATGACGACCGCAGTCCGTGGTGCCACGCTCATCGACGGCACCGGCGCCGATCCGGTCCCCAACGCCACCGTCATCGTCGAGGATGGCCGTATCACTCGCCTGGGCCGCAACCAGAGAGTCCCACGCGGCGCCGAAGTCATCGACGCTCAGGGACGAACGGTCCTGCCCGGCCTGATCGACGCCCACCTGCACCTGATGGGCCGCCCGGCGACGCTTCAGGAGAACATGCTGATGCCGCCCAGCCTGCGCCTGTTCGAAGGCGCGCGTCACGCCCTGGATACGCTGGATGCCGGCGTCACAGCGGTCCGCGATGCCGGCGGCGCGCCTTTGGGATTCAAGCTGGCCCTTGAGCGCGGCCTCATCCCCGGCCCGCGACTGCGCATATCGGTCGGCGCGCTATCGCAGACCGGCGGCCACGGCGACAGCACCATGCCCTCGGGCGCCCGGATCCGCCGCAGCCTCGGTCCCGAGTGGCCGGAGACGCTCGTCGACGGCGTCGACGAGGTACGAAAGGCCACGCGCGCGCTCCTTCGCGCCGGCGCCGATTTCATCAAGCTTTGCTCCACGGGCGGTGTCATGTCTCCGACCGACGAACCGGACGCGACCCAGTTCACGCTCGAGGAGATAGGGGTCATGGTTCACGAGGCGCGGGCAGCGGGTAAAACCTGCATGTCCCATGCCCAGGGTGCGCCCGGGATCATGAACGCGCTCCTGGCCGGAGTGGAATCCATCGAGCACGGCATCTGGCTCACGGATGAGGTCCTCGAGGAGTTGAAGCGCCGGGACGCATTCCTGGTGCCGACCCTGGTGGCCCCGCTCTGGGTGCTGCGCCGTGCGGAGAAGGATCCCAACAGCGTCCTGCCTCAGGCCCTGCGCAAGGCCAAGGAGGTCATGGAGGATCACAAGGCCAGCTTCCGCCGCGCCGTCGCCGCGGGCGTCCGCATCGCGATGGGCACCGACAGCGGCGTTGGACCTCACGGCTCGAATGCGGAGGAACTGGAGCGAATGGTGGAGGGCGGGCTAACGCCGATGCAGGCCATCGTTGCTAGCACCAAGACTGCCAGCGAGTGCATCCACATGGAGAAGGACATCGGCACGCTGGAGCCCGGCAAGCTTGCCGACCTGCTGGTGGTTGACGGCGACCCGCTGGCGGATATCCGCGTTCTTCAGGACAAGAAGCGACTGGCTCTAATCATGCAGGGCGGGCGGGCGCACAAGAACACGCTGGCGACCCGCGCCGCCGCCTGAACCGCGAACGTCGCGCGGACTGTTGGCGTGGCATCCCGGCCAGAAGGAGAGTGATCGATGGCGAGAGACGCAAAGCGACCGCTGCAGCCTGAGGATCTCTATCTGCTGCGCACTGTGAGTGACCCGCAGCTCTCCCCTGATGGGAAGCAGGTGGCCTATGTCGTCGCCTCCAACGACCGCGAGTCGGACAAGCCACAGATGGCGGTCTACGTCGCGCCCGTCGATGGCCAGCGGTCGGCCCGGCGCTTCACACATGGCACCAGGGACCACAGCCCGCGGTGGTCGCCGGATGGCCGCTACCTTGCGTTCGTAGCCAACCGGGGCGCAAAGAACCAGCTATTCCTCGCTCCGCTGGACGGAGGCGAGCCGCGCCAGGTCACCAAGGCCAAGTTCGGCATCGCCCAACCGGCGTGGTCGCCGGACGGGAAGCGCGTTGCCTATGTGGCCCGCGTGGGGGACTACAAGGAGCCGAAGGAGCGGAACGCGGTCGAGAAGTCCGCCCCGAGGGTGATCCGTGACCTGCGCTACAAGCTGGACGGCATCGGGTTCTTCGACGAACGCCGCCTGCACGTCTTCACGGTCGACATCGAGACGGGTGCCGAGGCGCAGGTGACGGACGGGGACTGGCATAACGAGCAGCCTTCGTGGTCGCCTGACGGGCAGTGGATCGCCTTCACCTCGGACCGGAGCCGCGATCGCCATCAACGGCACTGGCGCACCGACGTGTGGGTCGTGCCGTCAAAGGGAGGGCGTGCGCGCAAGCTCACGCGGAGCCGAGGAGCGGCGTCGTACCCGGCGTTCTCGCCTGACGGACGGTTAATCGCCTTCCTGGGGCACGAGCACGGCGAGGCGGGCTCGGCAAGGAACGTCCACCTGTTGGTCGTTCCGGCGGATGGCGGCGGGGCGCCCAGGTCCCTGAGCGCGCCCATCGACCGGTCGGTCGTCGGCCATCCGGTTGCACCCGGCCGGACATTCGCCTGGCTGCCGAACGGCCGGGCGCTGGTGTTCCTGGCGGCGGACCGCGGGACGCAGGCCCTCTATCAGGTGGGCGTGTCGGGAGGTGCCGTGAGCAAGGTTCTGGACGGCGAGCGCCAGATCGAGTCGATCGCACTGGCGCCCGACGCAAAGTGGCTTGTGTTCGCGGCTTCCTGGGCGTCGGAGCCGGGGGAGATCTACTCGGCGGCTCTCGGGGGCGGGCGCGAGCGGAACCTCAGCCATGCCAACGACGACCTGCGAAGCGCGGTCCAGATCGGCCGTGTGCGCCGGATGACCTACGCTGGCGCCGACGGCCTGGAGATCGAGGCATTCGTGGTGTACCCACCCAGCTATCAGCGCGGCAAACGTTACCCATTGGCGCTTCAGATCCACGGCGGACCTCACTCGTATCATCCTCTCGGCTTCTCCGTGCCCTTTCAGTCGCTGGCGGCGGCAGGGTACGTGGTTCTGCTTCCGAACCCTCGGGGCAGCTCCACGTATGGTGAGCAGTTCACGCAGGCGTGCGTCGGCGACTGGGGAGGCAGGGATTTTGACGACCTGATGACCGGCGTGGACGAGCTTGTACGGCGGCGCGTCGCCGATCCCGACCGGCTCAACGTCGGCGGCTACTCGTATGGGGGGTTCATGACCGGGTGGACCGTCGGTCACACCGACCGCTTCCGCGCCGCGGTCATCGGCGCGCCGGTCGCCAACCAACTGAGTATGGTGGGCACGGACGACATACCGCGGTTCGACGTGTATGAACTGGGCACCACGCCATTCGAGGACCCCGAGGAGTACCGCAGGCGTTCGCCGGTGACGTACCTGCCGAACGTGAAGACGCCGGTCCTGCTCGTCCACCACGAGGGCGATCTCCGCTGTCCCGTGGGGCAGTCCGAGGAGATCTTCCAGGGTCTCAAGCTGCTGGACAAGGAAGTGGAGTTCGTGCGCTATCCGAGCGGCTCCCACGGCGTCCACGCGCCGTCGCAGCAGGTTGACCGCATGAAGCGCACTCGCGCCTGGTACGACGCGCACCTGCCGTCGAAGACAGCGGCAGGGACGCGGAAGCGCCCGCGCGGTCGAGCACGCGCCTGAACCGGCGGGGCCCGTGGGGCGCGTGCCGTGACCTAGGGTCGGCGGAATGTGGCGCGGGGGTAGACTTCCAGGGAATCCACCGTTGGGGGAGGTGTCGTTTCTATCCAGAAGAGCGAGAGGTTGACATCGAAGCAAGGTCTAGGTAGCATCTCGTTGGCCGCAGATGGCGGCAGACTGTAGTCACTAGCTCGAGACAGGGATTCCCAAGAGAAGGTGGCTGGGAAGGGAACCCACGGGCTAGGAGGCGAGAACGGCCCGCGAAGTAAGGCACGATGACTCTGCGGGGGTCGGCTCTTCGCGCATGCAAGGGAGCGGCCGCGCATGAGCCGGGCGCGTGAGCGCCCGGCCATTGGCAAGTTCGACCAGGCTGCCATCCAACCGAAGACGTGGCATAGAAGGAGCGGACTCGGATGACAACGAAGAGTTACTGGCAGAGGTTCCGGAATCAGCGCCTTTCCAGAAGGCGATTGCTGGCCACGGCGGGCCTCGGCACCGCCGGGATCGTTGCCGTGACCGCCTGCGGGGGCGGCGACGAGGAACCGGCCACCAAGACGCCCGCAGGCGGCGAGACACCGGCCGCCGCCGGTTCACCCACGGTGGTGGGCGAACCCAAGTACGGCGGGGTGTACAGGGAGCCTGTTGATGCGGACTGGGGAACCCTCGACCCCTCTACCTGCGTCGGCAACTGCACCGGCCTCACACCGCGGATGTACAACGTGCTGTTCAGCAGGTCGAACGCCGACCCCACCTTCATCTTCTGGGACCTTGCCGAGTCCATGGAACAGACGGACGAGGTCACCTACGTCTACTCCATCCGTCCGGGCGTCAAGATCGCCCCAAACGACCTGGGCATCCCCGAGCGAGACTTGGACGCCTATGACGTCGAGGCGCACTGGAAGCGTGCTGAGACGGATGAGGACGCCGTGATTCGGGCTTTCACGGTGCCGTCGCTT
>DAOULP010000146.1:0-6747 GCA_034420175.1 Dehalococcoidia bacterium
TTGCCCTTGCCTGGAGTGGGGCGGTTAGCTCAGTTGGTACGAGCGCTTCCTTCACACGGAAGAGGTCACAGGTTCGAGCCCTGTACCGCCCACCATTACCGGCGCTGCTGTCGAGGCCCGACGCTGGCGATCTTGGTCGCGCGGGACTCGATTGGGAAGCGGCAAGCTGTGCCGAAGTGGCGGAATGGCAGACGCGCTACGTTCAGGGCGTAGTGCCCGTATGGGCGTGGGGGTTCAAATCCCCCCTTCGGCACCAAGCCAAGGAGCACGGAACGAGCAGCGGGTTTCGGGCGTCTGAAGGCGGGGCGCCCCCGCCTCTTGTTCCTCAGACACAGCGCGCTCGTAGCTCAGCTGGATAGAGCGCAGCCCTGCGGAGGCTGAGGCCGTGGGTTCGAGTCCCGCCGAGCGCGCCACGGCAATCCCACTTGCGGCAGGAGAGATGATCTTCCTGCCGCTTCGGTTTTCTTAATCACCTGAGGCGGCTCATTGGTGCCCGCTGGCGGCGCTGCCGAGGCGCGTTTCCACGCCCAGGTGGCTCATTCCGCCAGCCTCGGCGCCTCTCTGCGGATCATCTCGCCCATACCGGTCTGACGAGACCTGGCCACATCTGATGCCTGAGACGGAGTTGGTGCGGCTGCGGGTCCTGGCATCGTCTGCTGCCCCTTGCCAAGACATCGCCCGCGGGCTATGCTGCGCAAGTGGTGGCGGGCTGGGCTTCCGTCGGTCGGGACATGATTGTCCGCCTGGCCGCGGAAGGAGCCCTGAGGGGGAGCCGCCATGACCCTCCGCTGGCCGCTCGTCGGCTCGCTCGTGGCCCTCATAGTGGGGGCCGGCGTCGCAGCTATCGTCCTTGCGCTCTGCGGCGAGAGTGGCGGCGACTCCAGTGTCACCAGACGACCCACGCGCACGCCGGTCTCTCGTACCGTCACAGTCACCCGCACTCCCAGTGGCGGGACCCCGGTCACGACAGGCACGCCGGACGGAACTCCATCTGCTCGCACTCCGCCGGCGGGCACGGCCACGCCCGGCAGCGAGCCATCTCCAGAGGTGACGCCTCCCGCGGGCGAGACCACGACGCCAATTCCCTTGGAGACGCCTTCGCCTGCACCCCCAACATCCACACCGCTGCCTACGTCGACGCCGACGCCGGTGCCTCTGCTGCCCGACCTGGTCCTGCTCGACATCTTCGTGTCCAAGGATCGACTCGGCTTGCTCCTGAGCAACCAGGGGGAGGGCGAGCTGTCGATCGGCCAGGAGGTCGAGTTCCGGGTCCGCGGCGTGATGGCCGACCCGGTGACGCTCACGCAGGATCTTCTACCGGGCACGAGTGTGAGCATTGTTCTTGAGAACGAGGTGATCTACGAGCCGGGCCTCGTGCTTGCCGTGGCGGATCCCAACAACGTCATTGCGGAGAAGGATGACGGCAACAACGGCATCGCGAAGCAACTCGCCCCTGATGTGGCGCCTGACCTCGCCGTCCACAACGTCTTCAGGTCTGTCGAGACGCAACGGCTCCTGGTGGTGATCCGGAATCCCACCGATGCCCCCGCTGTACAGGCCACGGTGGTGGTCACCGTCTACCTCGGCGGCGTCGCCGAACCGGCCGCCATAACCACCTACCAGCTCAGCATCGAGCCGCTGGGTTTCGAGACAGTGGAGGTCATCGGGGTCGCGGCGGTTCCGGGGACCGAGGTACGAGTGATCGTGGAGATGACGGACCCGCCGGACGCGAACCCGGCCAACAACGAGAAGACGGTGTCGATCTCTTAAGGGGCTGCGTCGAACTGTGAAGGAAAAGTCTGTGACAGGATTCCGGGGCAGCCGTCGAGGGAGTATCCTTCCCTGGCCATCGACTTGGAGACTTGGCCTAGTCATGCTCCTCGTGGCTGGGCTCCTTGCCGCTGGCTGTGGTGAGGCCCAGGATGAGGAGCCGGAGCCGACATCTTCCCCGCCCGCGGAGGCGACCGCCACCGCTACCCCCGGACCCAGCATCGACGAGGTGGACTTCTCCCAGGTGCCGGCCGTGGAGGACCTGCTGGCAGAGAGCGGGGGCCAGGTGCTGCCCCAGGAGGTCATACTGACGGACCTGACGGGCGACGGCGCGGACGAGGCGGTCGTGCCCATCAACTCCGGTGGCACCGGCGGCGACGTAGCCTATGCTGTCTTCACTTATCGGGATGGCGGCCTCGACGAGATTCTGCAAGTGAGGCCCGAAGCCGGGCGCGTTTCGGTCAGTGTGGAGGAGGGGATGCTCTTGGAGACTCAGCCCGTCTACGGGCCCGAGGATCCTCTCTGTTGCCCCAGCCAGCTACGTCACACCTACTACCGCTGGGACGGTGACGAGCTGGTCGTGGACCACGAGGAGACGGAGACCGTGCCCTCCGCCAAGCCCTGACGCCTCCCCTCTACCCCTGCGCCCACCCTCGGGCCCGGTCGACGGCCCGCTGCCAGCCCTCGTACAGTTCCTGGCGCCGCTCTACGTCCATCTCCGGCTCGAAGCGACGGTCCAGCCGCCAGTGGCCGGCCACCTGGTGAGTGTCTTTCCACAGGCCTACGCCCAGCCCGGCAAGGTACGCCGCCCCTAGCGCTGTCGTCTCCGTGACCGCGGGGCGCAGCACGGGCCGGCCGAGAACGTCGGCCTGGATCTGCATAAGAAGGTCGTTGCAGGCCGCCCCGCCGTCCACCCGTAGCTCCGGGAAGGCGATGCCGGACTCTGACTCCATTACCTCCAACACGTCGCGCGTCTGGAAAGCGATCGACTCCAGCGTGGCGCGCACCAGGTGTTCCCGCGTGGTGCCCCTCGTGAGACCCAGCACGGCGCCCCGGGCGTACATGTCCCAGTGCGGCGCGCCGAGTCCGACGAAGGCGGGCACCAGGTAGACGCCGCCGCTATCCGCCACGGCCGAGGCCAGTGCCTCGCTCTCGGCCGCGTCCTGCAGGATGCGAAGGCCGTCGCGCAGCCACTGGATGGCGGCGCCAGCGACGAAGATGCTCCCCTCCAGGGCGTAGTGGAGCTCGCCGCCCAAGCCCCAGGCCACGGTCGTGATCAGCTTCCCCGAGGGGACCGGTCGGCGGCCGGTGTTCAAGAGGACGAAGCAGCCGGTGCCGTAGGTGTTCTTCGCTGAGCCCTCGTCGAAGCACCCCTGGCCGAACAGGGCCGCCTGCTGGTCGCCCGCCACCCCGGCGATGGGAAGGGAGGTTCCCAACAGACCCGGCTCTGTCTCGCCGAGGACGCCGCTCGAGGGGCGCACCTGCGGCAGCATGGACGCCGGCACCCCGAACTCGGCCAGGAGCTCCGGGTCCCACTGGCCCCGGTGGATGTTGTAGAGCATGGTGCGGGAGGCGTTGCTGGGGTCCGTGGCGTGGACTCGCCCGCCCGTAAGACGGTAGATCAGCCACGCGTCGACGGTGCCGAAGAGGAGCTCCCCACGCTCGGCTCGGGCGCGGGCGCCCTCGACGTGCTCCAGCATCCACTGCACCTTGGTGGCCGAGAAGTAGGCGTCCACTACCAGGCCGCTGCGCTCGCGGATGAATGGCTCGCGGCCCCGCTCTTTGAGCGCCTCGCAGAGCCCGGCGGTGCGCCGGCACTGCCAGACGACGGCGTTGCACAGGGGTCGACCGGTCCCCTTCTCCCAGACCACGGCGGTCTCACGCTGGTTGGTGATGCCCACTGCGGCGATCTGCTTGGCGGAGACGCCTGTCTCCCGCAGGAGGGCCTGAGCGGATTCCAGTTGTGACGACCAGATGTCCTCCGGGTTGTGCTCCACCCAGCCGGCCTGGGGGTAGATCTGGGGGAACTCGCGGCTCTGGGCCGCGATGGGCCGGGCCTCCTCGTCGAAGAGGATGGCGCGGGAGCTAGAGGTGCCCTGATCGAGGGCGAGGACGTATCGGCTCATGGATTCCTCCAGGCATGGGATACGGCGCCCCCTGCTTCGGGTGCCAGGCAGGCGCGAGGCCAGTGTAATGGCTGAAGATGTGTGCGTCACCGCGGGCATCTTCAGGAAGTGCCTCCCGGTGGGTTTGTTGGTGGCGGATGCTCTACCCCCGCCTGTCCTCCGAAGGCGGATGCGCTTCCTCCCCCAGAGGCGGATTCACCCCAGGCGAAGGCGCAAAGGCGGGGGCATGGGTTCGCGTCCTCATGCCCGAGCGTTCACGCTGGGGTGGTTCCGGAGGAAGCCTGCTCGCCTTGACCGGGCGAGGGGACTGGCCTAGGATTCACGCGGCCCCTGCAACTACCCATACAGGTCCCGACATGTGACGGACGCCATCAATGCGAGTGTAGATAGATGACCGAAGCTTCCCAACAGGCCCTCAAGATTCTGAGGGATGCGGATCTCTTCCAGTGGTACGTGGTCCCTCTCTTTGCCCTTGTGGTGTACGTCTACGCCGTCGAGATTGAGCGGCGAAACTGGAGCATCGCTTTCGCAGGACTCGCCTTCTTTGGGATGGACCTGTTCAACGAGACCTGGAATGCCCTGGTCTTGCACTTCACCGACCAGTCTGCCGTATGGACTGCACCCGGTGCCACCGCCTACCTGATCTTTGTCGGGCTCAACATCGAAATAAGCTTCATGTTCGCTGTCGCAGGTGTGGCCTTTGCGAAGATGCTCCCAGGGGACAAGAGCCTGAGGATCCTGGGCATTCCCAACCGATGGTTCTTCGCCGCAGCAAATTCGATCTTCTGTGTCTTTGTCGAGGTACTGCTGAACAGGGCGGGCGCCCTCGTCTGGGAATACCCCTGGTGGGATTTCCCGATGGTCGGACTTATCGTGCTCGTCGGCTACCTCCCCTTCATGGTGGTGTCATTCTGGGTCTACGATATGCAGAGGATACGGAGCAAGATCGCAACCGTCGCTGCCATCTATGCTGTCGACATCACCGCGATCATCGTTTTCGCATCGCTGTTGAACTGGATCTAGTTCCCTGGCCCCCAACCGGCTCCCGCCCTAGGGCTGGCCGCCTCGCCTTGACCGGGCAGGCTGCTTGGCCTGGGATTCACTTGGCCTGAGCGCGGCGGGCGACTCGCTCAGGTGGGAACCCCAGGTTCCGCATCGCCCGTCAGATCCCTCTCTGATACGATCCCCTCCATGAACCTCCACAATGTCATCGGGCCAGCCTGATGCCGCGCTGCGACTGGGACGCTGTCGACTACGAGCGATACTCCTCGGCGCAGCAGCGATGGGCGCGCGAGCTGATCGACAAGCTGGACCTGCGGGGTGACGAGGCCCTCCTTGATATCGGCTGCGGCGACGGCAAGGTGACAGCAGAGATCGCCGCTCGCCTGCCCAGGGGCTTCGCCGTCGGAATCGACAACTCAGAGGAGATGATCGCCCTGGCGCGGCGCCACTACCTCGCTGCCGCCCACACCAACGTCTCGTTCGTACTGGGCGATGCCCGGTTCTCGCCCTTCCACGACGCGTTCAACATCGTCTTCTCCAACGCGGCTCTCCACTGGATCCGCGACCATCGGCCGGTGCTAGCAGGAATCTTCGCGTGCGCGAGGCGTGGAGCCAGGATCATGCTGTCGATGGGCGGGCGCGGCAATGCGAGAGGCGTCCTGGCAGTCCTCGAGGACATGCTCGGCACCGCGGAGTGGCGTCCGCACTTCGACGGCTTCGCCATGCCCTACGGTTTCCACGGCCCGGAGGAGTACCGGGTCTGGCTGCGGGAGGCCGGCCTGACACCACGGCGGACGGAGCTCATCTCCAAGGACATGGCCTATGGCGACCGCGCTGGCCTCGAGGGGTGGTTCCGCACTACGTGGCTCCCCTACACGCGGCGAGTACCCGCGGAGCGCCGGGACGTATTCACCGCCCGGCTGGTCGACCGCTACCTGGAGCGTCATCCGCCCGACGCGCGTGGCATCATACACGTGGACATGGTGCGTCTGGAGGTAGAGGCGGTTAAGGAGGTCTAGGGAAGCAAGGATGGGACGCTACGAGGTGCTGCTCACACCGGACCCAGTAGAGGGCGGCCATTCCGTCACCGTGCCCGTGCTGCCGGGCCGCGTGACTGAGGGCGACACGATTGACGAAGCTCTGGAGAGCGCCAGGGACGCCATCCGCCTCTGCTTGTAGGACCTGGGGGCCGGCGGTGAGCTAGTCCCCGAAGAAGAGGCGCCGCCGGAGCTGGCCACGGTAGAGGTAGCATAGGTGTTCGAGCCCTCCGCCGCCCGCGGCTAGGCCCCCGGACACTGTCTTCAGCAGCGCATCCGATAGCGCGTTTCGAAAAGGGGTGTTACACTTGGGCCGAAGATGGCCGAGCAACGGCCTGCGGGCGGTGTCCAACAAGAGAATCGGGCTCGCACTGAGAGCGAGTCCGGGCAGGCTTCCCCCACCGCCGTCCGCTTCGCTCACGACAGCGAAGCCGAGTTCGCCCGCATTCTGGACTTCTACGGCGTGGCCTGGGAGTACGAGCCGCGCTCCTTCCCCCTGCGCTGGGAGGAGGACCGCATTGTTGAGGCCTTCACCCCAGACTTCTATCTCCCCGATCTGGATCTGTTCATCGAGTTGACCACGCTCAAGCAGTCGCTTGTGACGGAGAAGCACCGCAAGCTCCGCCTCATGCGGGAACTCTATCCAGACGTGACGGTGAAGTTCCTCAACAAGCGCGACTACCTACAGTTGCTGACCAAGTACGGCTACGGGCCGCCTTCGCCGGAGGCCATTCAGGCCATCGACCGGCTGCTGATCACCGAGAGCCAGCTCCAGCGCCGGGTCAGCGAGCTGGGCGCCGAGATCACCAAGG
>DAOULP010000147.1:0-6265 GCA_034420175.1 Dehalococcoidia bacterium
TGGAGGTGGACGCCATCGGCGACGGCGAGCGCGTCCTCATCCCCGGCATCATGGAGCACATCGAGCGCGCCGGCGTCCACTCCGGCGACTCGATGGCCGTCTACCCGCCGCTCAGCCTCAGCGACGACGAGATCGCGACGATAGTCGACTACACGGAGCGAATCGGCCTTGAACTGGGGCTCCAGGGGTTGATGAACATCCAGTTCGTCATCATGCCCGACGGCGCCCCCGCCGGTCCTGGCGACAAGCCCGCCTCCACCGCCGCCGGCGCGCCGGCGCCCAGTTCGACGGTGTACGTGCTGGAGGTGAACCCTCGCGCCAGCCGGACGGTGCCCTTCCTCTCCAAGGTGACGGGGGTGCCCATGGTGCGCCTGGCGGTCAACATCATGCTGGGCAAGGGCCTGGTCGAGCAGGGGTACTTTGGGGGGTTGTGGCCCCGCCAGCCTCTGGTGGCGATAAAGGCGCCCGTCTTCTCCATGGCCAAGCTCATCGGCGTCGACACCTACCTGGGACCCGAGATGAAGTCGACGGGCGAGGTCATGGGCGTCGATCGCACCTTCCCAGCGGCGCTCGCCAAGGCCCTGCTCTCGGCCGACCTCATGCTGCCCCCGCCGCCCAAGCCCGGCGCGCCGAGCGACAAGGGGGGCGGCATCCTCGTCAGCCTCTCGGACCGCACGAAGCCGGAGGCGATGCCCATCGTCCGCCAGCTTGCCTCGGTGGGCTACCACCTCTACGCGACGGAGGGCACGGCGGCAATGCTGAAGGCGCTGGACCTGCCGGTCGAGCAGGTGACCAGGCGAATCGAGGAGGGACACCCGAACGTCGTGGACGCCATTGAGGGGGGGCTCGTGGACTGCGTCATCAACACGGCCGAAGGCGGCCAGCCCACGGCGATGCGCGATGGCTTTCAGATCCGTCGCGCCGCCGCCGAGCGACGCATCCCCTGCTTCACCTCCATCGATACGGCCCGCGCCGCCACGGAAGCCCTCCTCCGGGGGGCGCAGACTTACGTCGTCCAGCCGCTGCGCCTCTACCGCGACGGCCGCGGCGAGTGATGCAGGGCCGGGACCAGCACCGGAGCGAACAGCCGTGAAGACCGCCTGGGCCACCGTTGTCGAGTCCGAGCACCTGTACGGCGATATCCGGGTCCTCTGGCTTCACGCTCCTCCGCTGGTCCGAGGAGTTGCACCCGGCCAGTTCCTGATGCTCCGCTGCAACGAGGACGGCCCGCCCTTCATGCCCCGGCCCATGAGCTACCATCGCCTCCGACCGACCGAGAACGGTAGCCACGACTTCGCGATCCTCTACGAGGTCCTGGGCCGCGGAACACAGTGGCTCGCCCAGCGCCGGCCCGGCGACCGCATCTTCGCCTGGGGACCCCTCGGGAAGGGCTACAGCGTCCGTCGCAGCGCCGGTCATCTCCTGCTGCTGGCCGGCGGCATCGGCGTATCGCCGCTCGTCTGGCTGGCCGAACAGGAGGTGGCCCGCGGCCGGCACGTCACGCTCATCCAGGGCGCCCGCAGCGCCGACGGCCTCTTCCCGGCCCACCTGCTCCCGCCCGAGGTAGAGGTGGTCGTGGCGACGGAGGACGGCTCGGCGGGAGAGCGGGGGCTGGTGACGGACCTGGCCCCCGACTACCTGTCGTGGGCGGACCAGGTCTTCGCCTGCGGGCCGGACGCCATGTTCGGTGCCCTGGCCGAGTCGATGCGACGGTCCGGCAGTCGGAAGCCGGTGCAGGTGCTGCTGGAGCAGGTCATGCCCTGCGGGACGGGAATCTGCTACGGCTGCGCCGTCGAGACGCGCCGCGGCGTGCGCCTCATCTGCAAGGACGGGCCGCGCTTCGAGCTGCGGGACGTGTTCTAGCCAAACGCGAAGCTGCGGGATGAATCCCGCAGGCTGGGAACTGGGAATGCTCCCTGAGGGTTGAAACCCTCAGCTTCGGATGAGTCGCGTGGTGGAAGACATCTATCACGTGTGGTTCAGCACCAAGCGGCGCAAGGCAGCCCTCGAGGGTCAGATCGGGGGCGATGTCATGCGTCTGCTCAGTCAGATCGCGCACGATGCAGGGATCCGCCTATTGGAGATGCAGGCGGTCGCCGATCACGTCCACCTACTCGTGCGGCTTGCGCCAGGACAGACGTTGCCCTCGGTGATGCACCGCCTCAAAGGCGCCAGCTCTCGCCGTGTCTTCCTCAAGTATCCCGACCTCAAGACGGACCTTGGTCATCACGCGTTCTGGCAGAAGGGCTACGGCTTCCGCAAAGTCGACCCCAAACAGACAGAGGCGACGAGGCGGTACATCGGGACTCAGACCAGTCGGCCGCTGAGACACGATGGAAGATGACGTACCGAACCCCACAAGCTGCGGGATTCATCCCGCAGAGTGATCTTGGCGCATCCACCTTGACGCACCGGCTGGCTCATGATCTAATGCTCACATGATCGATCAGGTTAGTAGCACGGCGGCACCCACGCCCAACACCATCATCGAGGGCGACTGCATAGAGGTCATGTCGCAGTGGCCGGACGCCTGCATCGACCACTGCATAGCCGACCCGCCGTTTGGCATCGCATCGGGCGGCGGCCGCGGCGGCAAGGGCAAGGGCCTGGGATGGGCCTTCTCCTCCCACGTCACCATGCAGGAGACCTGGGACCGCTTCTCCGAGGACGAGTTCTTCCAGTTCAACGCCCGCTGGCTCTCCGAGGTCTGCCGCGTGGTGAAGCCCAACGGAAACCTGCTCATCTTCGGCACCTTCCACAACATCTACCAGCTCGGCTTCATCCTCCAGAACGTCCTCAACCGCCGCATCCTCAACTCCATCATCTGGTTCAAGCCCAACGCCCAGCCCAACATCACCGCCCGCACCCTCACCGAGAGCACCGAGCAGATCATCTGGGCCGTCAACGAGACGCCGAAGCGGGCCAAGAACTGGACCTTTAACTACTGGGAGGCCAAGGATCTCGCCGGCGGCAAGCAGATGCGCAACTTGTGGGACTTCTCGGTAACGCCGAAAGCGGAGAGGGCAACCGACGGCCAGGGCCCACACCCCTCACAGAAGCCCCTGGCGTTGGTGGAAAGGCTGGTGCTGGTCGCGACCCGCCCGGACGACCTGCTGCTCGACCCCTTCGCCGGCGCCGGCACCCTAGCCCTGGCCGCCCGGCGACATGGCCGCCGGTGGGTCCTAGTCGAGAGCGTTCCCCGCTACGTGGAGATGACCCGCCGCCGCCTCGCCGACGACGCCGTCGCCCCGTAGGGGCACACGGCCGCGCCGCTCTAGCGGGCCTGGAGCTCCCCAAGGTGGGCGCCGATGTCGATGTAGTCGTCCGCGACGGCGCGGAGTTCAGCGGACGTGCTCTCGGCGAAGGACACCACCTCCACTCGCACGCCCTTGCTGGCCACCAGCTCCACCAGGCGGCGGAAATCGCCGTCGCCGGACACCAGGCTCACCACGTCCAGGCGGTCGGACATCGTCAGGACATCGATGGCCAGCTCAACGTCGAAGTTGGCCTTGATGCTGCCGTCCGCGAAGCGCTTGAGGGGCTTCGTGACGATGCGGTAGCCGTGGTCGACGAAGGGCTGGACGAACTTCTGGCTCGCCAGGGGCACCATGGGATCGTCACTGATGGGGGCGTAGGCGCTGGCCCTGACCAGCTCGCGGTCGCGCGACAGGAACTCCAGCATTCGCCCGAAGTCGATGATGACCCGGCGCCGCTCGGCCGTATACACAACGTTCGGAACATCGACGAAGATGCCGACCCGCGGGAGCGGTAACCCGCTCTGGCCGGGGCGACGTATCGTGGAGCTCAGCCGTGCCTCAAGGGATGCCATGGACCGGTGCATGCCCTGCAAGACCTTCAACTGCTCGGCCGCGTAGGCCTCCTGGATCGCCCCCTGGCGACTGAGCAGCCCCTGCAGGTCTGGCGAGTCGGCACGAGGTCCCGGCGCAGGAGGCAGCGAAGGCGGCGCCTCTGTGGTCGTCGCCCTGCTCACACGCCGCCGACGCCGCGTCGGCGCAGAGGGGGGAGGCGGCTCCGAGGCGGGTTCTTGAGCGGGCGGCGGAGCTGCTGCCTCCGCCGGCTTGGCCCGACCGCCCCGTCGGCGGCGTCTTGTCGTGGTAGACGTGCTGGAAGGGGTCTCCGCCACAGCGGCGCTGGGCTTCTCCGGCTCCGGTGTCTGGGTTCGCCGGCGCCCGCGCGAGCGCGTAGTAGCAGCCGCCCGCGCGGCTTCCTCCTGAACGAAGCTCTCGAGCTCGGGCTCGATGCGCGGGGGACGTCTCCGCCCGGACGCTGACCCACGCGTCGACCGACGGCGGGCGGGCGGGCGTCGCACAGGCTGGTCTGCCCTGCCGTCCGGCGGGTCCGGGGCCGTCATCGCCGCTGCGGGCGGGGGCTCATCAACGGCAGGGTCGCCCCTGGCTCCGACCTGGGTTCGACGACCAAAGAATGGCAGCACCATGGTCTAGCCTTCACCTTCCCCAGCAGCAGCACCCACGTCTTCCATGAACGCCAGCACGCTGCATCTGGCGGCGATCCTCTCGGCCAGAGCGACGAAGGCCTTCGCCTGCGGCGACTCCGGTTGGGATTCGGAAATCGGCACGCCGTCATCGCCAGCCGCTCTGGTCGGAGCGTCCAGCGGCACCTCTCCGAGGAACTCCAGGCCCAGGTCGTCGGCGGCAGCGCGAGCACCACCATGCCCGAAGATGTCCGTTCGCTCGCCGCAGTGCGGGCATTCGAAGTAGCTCATGTTCTCCACGACGCCGAAGACGGGGACCTTGAGCCTATCGAACATGGAGACCGCCTTCCTTGCGTCCTCCAACGACACGTCCTGGGGTGTGCTCACGATGACGACCCCGGCAAGAGGTGCCTCCTGAGCCACGCTCAACGAAGCGTCGCTGGTACCGGGCGGCAGGTCGATAAGCAGGTAGTCCAGCTCTCCCCAGGGAAGATCGTGCATGAGCTGGCGGATGGCGGTGTGTATCATCGGCCCCCGCCACACCACCGCGGAACCTTTATCCAGCACGAAGCCGATGGAACAGACGCGGACGCCGTACCGTTCCACAGGCTCCAGGCCATGCTCCGAATGGGCCAGGAAGCCGGTCGAGAATCCCATCATGGTGGGCACGTTGGGGCCCGTGACGTCGGCGTCAAGCAGGCCGACACGTGCCCCCCGCTTCGCCAGCGCGACGGCGAGGTTGACCGCCACGGTCGTCTTGCCGACGCCGCCTTTGTTGCTGGCTATGGCGATGATGTTGCGCACTCCCGGTACCGGCTTGGGTCCTTCCACGGTTCGACGCCCCTGAACCTCAGCGTCCATCACTACGTCTACCGAACCCACCCCCGGCACGGCCATCAGGGCCTTCTCGACTTCCCCCTTGATGGTGCCGCTGAGGGGGCAGGCCGGCGTCGTGAGGACGACCCTGAGCGAGACGTGATCACCCTCCACCTTCACATCCCGCACCATGTTCAAGGAGACCAGATCGCGGTGTAGCTCGGGGTCCTCGACCCGGCTCAGGGCGGCGATGATCTCTTGTTCGCTAGGCTTTGCCATCCTTGTCCTTCCCATCCGGGCGGTGCCGGTCGAAGCACCGCCCCATGTTCGCACAGAACAGACCAAACCTCAATCAGGGATCGCCCGCGGCAGTCCCGACCTCTCGCCACGAACAGGCGCGGTCCCGGGTGGGCTGACACGTTGGAGAGCCGTCGGGTCTGGACGGAGGGCCCTGGGAGCCAGCCACCGGGCCTGTACCGACTGATCGATGATGCTGATGTCGGCGCCTGTGATGGAGGTGTGGATGAGGCTTCTGTTCCTGTGCACTCGAATCTCAGAAGTGTGACCGGGGTCACATTTCGCATCCCTGGGGCATCTGTATTATAGGTCGGGACAGACGGCCAGGGCAAGGCAGCGTCAGCGGTTTTTATGGTTTTTATCGTCGAAAGCTTGACAGGCCGCCAAAGCTCTGCTATTCTGAGCCTCCGGTGAAGACAATTCCCCCTTCGGCAGGAGGGAGGTGATCGGGCGAGATGACAAACGGAACAGCACTTGAGGAGAAAGGCGCACCCGCGGCGCCGGTCTGTCGGCACCACTGGCTAATCGAGACCCCCCATGGAGCCATGAGTTGGGGCACGTGCAAGCTGTGTGGAGAGCGACGTGAGTTCGCCAACTCTGCTTCTGACGCCCTGTGGGACAGGGAAGGCATACCGGGAAGCAGGGGAGGGTCCAGGGCCTCTTATGGCAGCCGGATCATTTCTTCCCGCGAGGACGACG
>DAOULP010000148.1:0-7898 GCA_034420175.1 Dehalococcoidia bacterium
TGGACGGAAAGTCGAATGAGCAGTAGGAAGATCAACCTCCTCGTCCTCCGCGACATCATGGCGCGGAAGTTCCAGTTCGGCGCCCTCATGGTCATCGTGGCCCTGGGCATCACGATCTACGCCTGCCTGGCTGTTGCCTTCGCCAACATTCGCAGCTCCTATGACCGCACGTATCGTGAGACCAACTTCGCCGACTTCACGGTGAAGCTCACGGAGGCTCCCGATTCCGTGATCGACGAGGTGCGCGGTCTACCCAACGTGGACCGCGTGGAGGGGCGACAGGTCATCGATACCGGCCTGCTCCTCCCCGATAGCAGGGTGATCCAGGCCCGCCTCATCGGCGTTCCCATCGACCGTCGCCCCACCGTCAACGACGTCGTGCTGGAGTCAGGGCGCTACTTCGAGCCCAGCGACCAGGACGCAGTCCTCCCCGTGCGGAGCTTCACCGACTTCCATAACTTGGAGAACGGGGACACGATTCAGGTGTACGCCGCGCAGGGCCTGCACACGCTGTCCATCGTCGGAAGCGTCTCGAGCCCGGAGTATCTGATCCTCGCCGCCAGCAAGCAAGACTTCCTGGCCAGTCCCCGCCGATTCGGGGTCTTCTTCCTGCCAGAAGCGCAATTGGAGGCGCTGTTTGACAAGCAGGGCCAGATCAACGAGATCACCGTCGTCGTGGAGAACGAAAGCGAGCGCGAAGAGACGATCGCCGCGGCGGCCACGCTCCTGGCGCCGTACGGAGTGCAGCAGACCGTTCGATCAGAGGACCAGCCGAGCAGGGCCGCCACCGAACTCGACCTCGAAGGTGGGGAGGAGTTCGCGACCCTGCTCCCGGCGTTGATCCTCATCGTTGGGGCCTTCGCCATCTACATCGCCATGAGCCGGCTCGTGCGGGCCCAGAGAGGCATCATCGGCCTTGCCCGCGCCGTGGGGTACGGAGCGAGAGAGGTAGTCGTCCACTACCTGCTGATGGCGATGGTGGTGGCGCTGACAGGCGGCGTGATAGGGATCGTCCTCGGGTACGGTCTCTCTGTCCTCCTAACGGATGCCTACGCGTCCGCCCTCAAGATCCCCCTGGTCAGCAACGAGTTTCAGGCCGAGCCCATCGTGGTCAGCGTGGTCATGAGCATCGTTGTTGCTCTCGTTGCCGCCGCGATCCCCGCCTGGTCGGCGGCGCGGATGCTGCCCGCCTCGGCCATGCGTCCTTCGCCGGAGGTGGCCCTCACGCAGGGGTCGGTGCCCCTGATAGAGCGGGCCATCGGACTGGGGCGGCGCCCACCGATGCTACTCCGGCTCTCCATTCGCAACATCTGGAGGGCGCCCCGCCGGACCCTCTACACCATCGGCGCCATAAGCCTGGGGCTGGTACTGCTGGTGGTGGGATTCTCTACGTTTGACAGCATGAACTTCATGATGGACGAGCAGTTCAACAAGACTGACCGCTGGGACGTAGCCGGCATGTTCTCCTCACCTCAGAGCGAGAGCGTGCTCGCCGAGATCGGCGCGATCGAAGGGGTGGCGAGCGCCGAGCCAGTCTACTTCGCCCTGGCGGAGGCTGAAGCGGGGGATCGCAGAACCGACGTGGAACTGGTGGCTGTCGCGCCCGGACAGCAGTTGCACGGTTTCGACCTGGAGGGCGGACCCGACGCTGCCCAGCCGCTGGGCGAGGGCGACATCGTCCTCACACGAGGGGTGGCCGACCAGTTGGGCCTCGGTACGGGTGACGAGGTCCAGATCAGGACCGAAGGTGGCTCTGCTGCGCTCCCTGTCGGGGGCGTCAGCCAGGAGGGGCTGGGAGGCATCGCCTACGTCTCGATGGACACGAAGGCGCAGGTCCTGGGCCTTCCCGCCGGCTTCAACGGGGTCTTCCTGCGCACAACGAACGCCTCGCTGAACCGTGACGTCCAGGCCAACCTCTACCGGTTGCCGAACGTGGAGGGCGTGCAGATCAAACAGGAGGTTCGCGACGACTTCCAAGAGACGCTGGCGCTCTTCAACGTCATGATTGGGTTCGTGGTGGTCTTCTGCGTTGTCATGTTCGCGGCGATTGTCTTCAACACGATGACGGTCAACGTCCTGGAGCGAGAGCGGGAGACGGCGACGATGCGCACCCTCGGGTCGAGCCGGGTCTTTGTCGTGGCCACGCTCCTCGCCGAGGGCCTGGCATTCAGCCTGCTGGCGATCGCACCGGGCCTGATTCTGGGCACATGGTTGAGCTCGTACCTCATTCAGGCGTTCAACTCGGAGTTCCTTACAATGCCCTTCCACCTGTTCACGCGGACGTACGTGTTCATCTCGATCCTGGTCGTCGTCAGCGCGCTGCTGTCCACCCTGCCATCGATCCGGCACTGCATCCGCATGAACCTGGCGGAGGCGACGAAGGTACTCACATAGGTCAGGGCCAACGCGCCAGGAGGCAGTCGCACGCTGCGTATCTAACGCCCGCACCCCCCAATCCTCCGGCCCAGCGGATCTGAGCCAGCCAGCCGCCCTGGCGTCCCTTGACGCGGCAGGCTGGTCTCGATTAGGGTTCAACCGCCAGCCGATGCGGCGTTGCCCAGATTCCCACGGCTCCCGCCTGGGGAGTCCTCAACAAAGGAGAGATCACCGCGATGAATGCCGACGATGCCTACGAAAGCCTCTCTGCAGGCTTGGGTTTCCCCAACTCGGCCCGCCTGCGCCGTGTGCTCGAGGACTTGATGACCCCCCAGCAGGCGCAGATGGCCGCCGCCCTGCCGGCCACCGTCGCCGAGGTGGCCGAGAAGACGGGGTTCCCGGAGGATGAGGTGCGTGCCGCTCTCGATGACCTCTTCTTCAAAGGGGTCGCCTTCCCCCGGGGCGATTTCGTCACCCGCGACTACTACCGGTTCGCCCGCAGCATCACCCAGCTTCACGACGCCAGCATGGCCACCGAGGCTCGCGACGTGGTGAAGGACCGGCCGTACTATGAGCTGTGGTACGACTTCATCATGAACGAGATGTACCCGCAGACGGCCGAGCGCCTCAAGCAGGCAAAGGCTCCGCTCACGCGCGTCGTACCGGCCTACAAGGCGATCAAGGACCTGCCCGATATCCTCCCCTCTGAGAACTTCCCTGAGATGCTGAGGGCCCAGGAGCTGATCGCCGTGGTGCCCTGCTCCTGCCGCTATTGCACGACGTCCGTCGACGAGCACTGCGACCGCACCAGCGAAGAGGATCGCTGGAACTGCCTTCAGTTCGGTCGCGGAGCCGAGTACGTCATCAAGCGAGGATCGGGCAGGCAACTGAGCACCGACGAGGTCCTGCAGCTCTGCGAGAAGATCGAGGAGGACGGGCTGGTCCACCAGTGGCCGAACAGCGCCGTCATGACCGGCGTCAACACAAGCTGCCAGTGCTGCCGCGATTGCTGCATGATCTACGTGCCCATAGACCAGGCGCACCTGCCGGTCGGCACCGTCTGGGAGAAGAGCCGCTATCAGGCCTACATGGCCGATCTCGACGCCTGCGACGGTTGCCAGGACTGTGTTGACCGTTGCCCGTTCGACGCTATCACCATGGCGAAGGTCGAGGGCAGCAGGAAGCTGAAGGCGTCCATTATCGACGACAACTGCTTCGGGTGCGGCTCCTGCGTCGTGGGCTGCGAGCCCGCGGCCTTGAAGATGAAGGTGGTCCGGCCTCCTGAGTCGATCCCGGGCGCGGTCGCCTAGCCGGACCTTGCCCCATCGTCCTGAAGCCGAGTGTCTCACTCGGGCAAGCCAAAGGGGGTGCATTAAATGGGTGACGAGATCGTTCTGAAGGATGGTCGCCTCTATGGCCCGTGGCGACAGCCACGCAATCTTCACAATGAGATACCCGGCTCCATCCACGACGACACGACGGCGCAGACGCTCGGCTTCCGCGGCGGCACCGTCGCCGGCAACATCCACTTCGAGATGCTGGTGCCCCTTCTGCTGAAGGCCTTCGGCCAGCGCTGGTTCGAGCGGGGCACGCTGTCCATCGATTTCAAGTACGCGACCATCGACTACGAAGAGGTGCGAGGCATCGTAGACGTTCCCCCCGAAGGAGCCACGGACGCCCAGGTTGCTGTTCTCATGGAGCGCCCGGCCGGCGAGGTCGTGGGGGTTGGCACGGCGTCGGTGGGGGACCCCGGAGCCAAGACGGCGTTAGCTCTGAAGGACCTTGGCAAGTACGACGGCGGGGAGTACACGGCCCTGAAGGACATCTCGCCTGGAGACAGGTTCCCCGTCATGCAAACGACCGTCACCAAGCGGATGGCAGAGGAGCGGACGCAGGTGATCACCGAGCCGCTCCCCTGGTACGTCGGCAACTCGCCATGGGGCGGGCCAATCGCCACGCCCACAATCATAGTGGGCGCTTTGACCGCGGCCCAGACGCGTTTCCTGCAGGGGCGCCGAGGGATGGGCGTCGGGCTCTACGGGGCCATCGAGATCCGCAACGTCAACGGGCCGGTGTTCATTGACCAGCCCTACACGACGAGCGGTGAGGTCGTCGCCCGCGGCCAGAGCCCCAAGACCGAGTACATCTGGTACGAGAGCTACCTCGACGACGCCGATGGTAAGCGCGTCGCCGAGATGCTGATGCAGTTGCGGTACATGAAGGGCTCCACCCAACTCGTGCCGTCGGAGCGGGCAGCCGAGAGAGCCTGACCCGCTCGACGACGGTCACCGCTGTCAGTCCACGTGGGTAGGGCCCAAACCTGCCCATCGGAACACGTCACAACCGGGGCGCCGTGGCTTCGACCCTGCTTGGCATTGACCTGGGCACAACCGGCCTCCGCGCCCTTGTGGTCGATACTCGGGGCGCCGTGCTGGATCAGGCGTCGGCGCCATATCAGACCGCGCAGCCTGGCCCCGGCTGGACCGAGCAGGACCCCGAGCACTGGTGGCAGGCCTGCCGCTCCGCTCTCGACGAGCTGAGAGCGCGAGGGCTGCTGTCGCAGGTCGAGGCCGTCGGCCTGACGGGCCAGATGCATGGCTCCGTCTTCCTGGACCGACAGCATCGCGTCCTGCGACCCGCCATCCTCTGGAACGATCAGCGCACCGCCGCCGAGGCCGCCGAAATCGAGGATCGCGTCGGCTTGCGGCGTCTCATCCGCCTGACCGGCAACCGCGCCCTGACCGGGTTCACGGCCCCCAAGGTGCTCTGGCTGCGCCGCCATGAGCCCGCTCGCTTCCGCCGGCTGCGTCACGTCCTGCTGCCCAAGGACTACATCCGCCTCCGGCTCACGGGCGAGCTGGCCACCGACGTTGCCGACGCCTCGGGCACCCTCCTCTTTGACGTGCGCGCCCGCCGCTGGTCAAGCGAGGTCATGCGCCTCCTCGACTTGGACGAAGCGCTGCTGCCCCCCGCCCTCGAGTCGCCGACGGTCAGCGGACAGGTGGCCGCTCGCGCTGCCGCCGATCTGGGCCTGGCGAAAGGCATCCCCGTAGTTGCCGGCGCCGGCGATCAGGCCGCAGGGGCCGTGGGCGCCGGCGCCGTGTCGCCGGGCGTCGTCATGGTCAGCATCGGGACATCGGGCGTCGTCTTCACCGCCGCCCAGCACCCCGCCATCGATCGCCGGGGGCGACTGCACGCTTTCTGCCACGCCCTGCCGAGCGTCTGGCACGTCATGGGCGTGATGCTGTCGGCCGGGGGCTCACTCGCCTGGCTGGCGTCAACGCTGGGCCGGAGCGAGGAGCGCCTCTCAGAGGCAGCCGCTCGCTCCCCCGCGGGGTCCGGCGGTCTGGTCTTCCTCCCCTACCTCAGCGGCGAGCGCACTCCCCATGCCGATCCTCTGGCCCGTGGGGCCTTCGTCGGCCTCACGATGAGCCATGGCCTCGGCGACCTGGCACGGGCGGTCATGGAAGGCGTGGCCTTCGGCCTGCGGGACTGCCTGGAGCTGGTGCGCGCCGTGCGCCTGCCAGTCGAAGAGGTGCGGCTGATCGGGGGCGGCGCCCGCAGCCCCCTTTGGAGACAGATCGTCGCCAACACACTCGGTCTGCCCGTCCTGGGCCTGGAGGCGGAGGAGGGCCCGGCCTATGGGGCTGCGCTCCTGGCCGGCGTCGGCGCTGGCGTCTGGCGCGATGTGCCGGAGGCCTGCCGGGCCGCCGTCAGCATCAGCGGCCGCGTCGATCCCCAGCCCCGCGCCGTCCCCATGTACGATCAGCTCTACGAGCGCTTCCGCGCCCTCTACCCTGAACTCAAGGACAGCTTCGCGGCCCTGCACAGCGTCGCCGCCGGACCCCCAGCCGACGGTCCGTGACCCACCGCTTCAGCCAGCGGGGCACCACGCCATGCGCGTGGACGTCTCTATGTCATGTCAAACCTGGCTCGCGCTCCTTTGGCGTGCCCTCGCAGAGGCCGCTGGACCGCGCCGGGGTCGCAGGCTAGAGTAGGGGGTGCCAGAGTTCGACAGCCGAAGGGCTGGGTAGCACCCCGGAGCATCCACCCCTATCGCGACGGAGGGAGCATGAAGGCAGCAGTCTACTACGAACCAGGTCCCCCCAGCGTCTTCCGGTACGAGGACGTGCCGGACCCAACCTGCCATCCCAACGGAATCCTGATCGACGTCAAGGCCGTGAGCATCGAAGGGGGAGACGTTCTCAATCGTGCCGGAGGAGAGCTCGCGAGCAGGCCGCACATCGTCGGCTACCAGTGCGCGGGCGTCATCCGAGAGGCTGGGGCCAACGTCACCGACCGCGCGGTGGGTCAGCGCGTGGTCGCGGCCATGGGGTTCGGCTCGCACGCGGAGATCGTATCGGTGCCGGCGGCCTCAACCTGGCTTGTCCCCGATGGGCTGGACCTGCAGGCCGCCGCCTGCGTGCCCATCGCCTTCGGCACGGCAGACGACTGCCTCTTCGAGTTCGGCCACCTGAAAGCGGGCGAGACCGCGCTGATCCAGGCGGGCGCTGGCGGCGTCGGACTGGCGGCGATTCAGCTCGCCAAGCGCGCGGGGGCGACGGTGGTGGCCACGGCCTCCAGCGACGAGAAACTGGAGCGACTCAAGGAGTTCGGGCTGGACCACGGCATCAACTACCGGACAGCCGACTTCGTCGCCGCCGCCCGAGAGATCACCGGCGGCCTCGGCGTCGACCTCGTCGTCGATTCGGTGGGGGGCAAGACGCTGCAGGGGAGCCTGGAGTGCCTGGGCTATCGGGGTCGGGCGATCAGCGTCGGCCACGCGGGCCGGGACGAGTCGCCGCCGGATGTTCGCCTCCTTTCGGCGGGCAACCGGTCGCTGACGGGCGTCTCCCTGGCGGTGGAGATGATGGCTCAGACCGAACGGGTGCGCGACATGATCGCCGGTCACTTCCGGGACATCACTGCCGGAGGACTGAAGGTAGTCATCGACCGCACGTATCCCCTGTCCGAGGCGGCGGCGGCCCACGCCTACATTGAGAGCCGGCAGGCTTTCGGCCGCGTGGTGCTGATCCCGTAGGTGCCGACCGCCAGCCCGCCGGTTCGTCTCCCGCCTCCGACAGTGGACCCGGTGGAGTGCACGGCCTGCCCAGTCCCGGGCAGGCACAGCCCCCTCGCATGTCAAGACATGACGCTGCCGTTGGGGGCACACCCTCTTGACATGGGCGACGGGGGGTGCTAGATTCTCAAATGGCCGCCGGAGCGAAGGCGGCAAACGTCGGCACGTTATCAGGCCTGAGGGCCCAGGAACCCAGCGGCGAGGGATGTATCGCTGCGGGTGATCTGTGTTCTCCGGGCCGTGCGACGAGGCACCTTAACAACTGGATAGCGGAAGGAAGTCGGCTGGGCTCCGTCAATGCTGAATCCGAGCTGACGAAAGTCAGTTGGGATTACTTCAACGGAGAGTTTGATCCTGGCTCAGGATAAACGCTGGCGGCGTGCCTTATGCATGCAAGTCGAACGGTCCATCTTCGGATGGGCAGTGGCGGACGGGTGAGTAA
>DAOULP010000149.1:0-7143 GCA_034420175.1 Dehalococcoidia bacterium
CGTCGTACACGTCGTACCAGGCGTCCCCGTCGAAGTTGTCGCCCAGAGCCGTCTCCTCGGCCGTCGTACAGCCGTCGTCGTCCGGGTCGGTCGACGGCTCGTCACACTGAGTGTCACCCTCACGGTCCGTGCAAGCAGGCGTCGCCGTGGGCGTCGGCTGCACGCCGCAGGCCGCCGGCCAGTCCGGATCCTCCGTGCTCGTCATCGTGCCGATGTTGCTCTGGTCGAAGGCCGTCAGGTGGATCTCCAGCGTACTGCCGATGGCCGTGTTTCCGAGCACCGTCAGGTGCATGTCGCGGCAGGTGTCTTCCACCCAGGGGTCAGCACCTGTCAGGTCCTTGCACTTGGCGGTCTCGACCACAGTGTCGCCGTCCGCGTCGATGGCCGTGGGTACCCAGGCCGAAGGTCCGCTAGCGGGAGGATCACCGGTGATGATCGTGCACGCCGGCACCTGCGCCGGGTCAGGCAGAGCCGGGGTCTGGTCGTTGTAGATGACCTCCCAGTCGTAGATGGTCCCGGTGGGAGCGTCGTCCGTCAGGTGGCAGACGATGTCCACTTGCGTGGGGTTGCCGGCCTGCACCTGGTGGGTGCACTCGGCGACCGCGGCAGGCTTCGGCTCCGGCGTCGGCGTCGGCGTCGCCGGGTCTGTGCCCGGCACCGTGAAGTCGGAGCCAGCGGCCAGTTCGGCCACGTCCGAGGTGCCGTCGCCGTCGCAGTCACCGGCAGCAGCCGGGGCACCCGGCGCCGAGGCAACCTCCAGCGGGTCGGTGCCACTCACGGCCTCGCAGCCGTCCGTGTGAGTGTCGCCGTCGCTGTCGCTGGCCACGTCCACCGGCTCACCGTTCTGGTAGGTACCGCTGGTGTCCAGGTCCTCCCAGTCGGCCACGCCGTCGTTGTTGCTGTCGATAATGATGTTGCACGCCTGCGGGCCAGAGGGCTCGACGCCCGGAATGCCGAACTGGTCACCGCAGTTCATGTCGTGGTTGTGGTAGTAGCCAACACCGCCGGGCGGGTCGCCGCCCGTGTCAAGACCGTGCGGGTGGGCATCGATGAAGTAGCCGTTGCCGTCACCCACGATGTTGGGGGCCGGGTCACAAACGTCGCCCACCGTGTCGGCGTCGGTGTCGAGCTGCCAGTCGATGACCGTGTCGCCGGTGACGTCGGCGTCCGCCGTGGTCGGGCACTCGTCGAGGGTGTTCAGGGTCCCGTCACCGTCGACGTCCTGGTCGCAGTCCCACAGGGCGAAGGTGGCGACCGTGGCGCAGTTCTGCGGGTCGTTGGGCAGGCTCCCCGTGAGCGGTGCCGTGTTGCTGACCTGCGTGTCCCCGTCGTTGTCCGAGCTTGCCGGAACGGGGTCACAGGCGCTGTCCCACTTGTCGCCCAGGTCGCCTGGGGCGGTCTCGCCCTTGGGGTAGGGCGGCAGGTCGCTGTCGATGCTCTGAACGGCTGTGCAGCTCTCGAAGCTGCCGGCCGCCATGTCACCGTCATAGTTGGACGCCGAGGGAACGAAGGTGTTGTAGAGGAACTTGCCCTCCTCATCCACGTTCCGGTTGTCCACGCCGCCCGGGATGCTCGGGTCGGGCGAGCCGGCGCAGCCGGCCCGGTTGCAGGCCGTGTTGTTGGCCACGCTGACGCCGTACTGGAAGACCCGCGCCTCAAACGGCGGGCAGGTCAGCACGGTACCCAGAAGGTTGGATACCGGGTTCCCGGGCTCGCTGCTCGGGCCGCCCGGGTAGGCGATCGTCGTGACCGCCAGGTAGCGGCCGTCCGGCAACTGGAAGGTCAAATAGTTGATTGACTGGTTGACCTCTTGGCCGGCTACGACGGCCACGTTGGCAATGCCGTAGGAGCGGGTGAGCAGAGGGCCGGCGCCGGTGGCGGCCTGGATTTCCGGGACGATGCGATTCGCCAGCTCGTCCGGCATCAGGTCAATGCCGTCAAACAGGCCGTTGGGGGTGGCCGCCCCGGTCGCGTCATACTGGTCTTCCTGGTCGTCGGCAAACCCGCTGCCATCGGTGTCCGTCGTGGGGACGAGACCATTGCCGACACCAAACGGGTCCGCGTCGCTGCCGGTCCCCAGGTCGGCGTCATAGAGGTTGAACGTGTCGGACAGCTCGTTCGCGCCGTACGCGTCGCAAACAGGCGGCTGGCCGGTCACCGCGTTGACGTTGGTAGCGGCGGGGGCCGTCAGGTTGGACTGGATGCTGAAGTAGTTCTTCCCCGTGATGACGCCGTCCGTGTGGGCCGCGCCCCCGGCCGGCGTGATGCCGCGCCAGGTGGTATAAGCCGCAGAGAAGAACGGTTGGTCGTAGTCCGAGACCGGCGGATCGATGATCAGGTCGGTGATCATCATCGGCTTCTCACCGAGCTCGATGATCCCGTCACCATCTCCAGACATCCCGGCGCCGACCTGGTTGCACAAGGGGTCGTTGTGCCCGCCGGTGGCGGCGTCGCACAGTACAATGTCGTTTGAGGCTGAGGAGTTGTCAGCCTGGACTTGCGGGGAGCTTCCGCCGCCCAGCGTCAGCGCCAGAACGGCGGCAATGGCAACCGCTGCCCCCGCCAGCAATGCGAGCTTTCGTTTCATTTATGCATATCCTCCGTAGTGCCGGTCCCCACGGACCAGGCCAGAAGGCTAAAAGCTACCAGGCGATTGCTTCGCTTCCGGCACCCCCTCTCTCCATACAGCAAAACGTCCCGGATTCAATTTGGTTGCAGCATCTGGAAACGAAAACGAACACAACAAGACTGAGTAGCCACTGCCAGGTGTTGACTCTAATGCTCACGCCCTCAGGCGAGAGGCGTCCTGCCTGTGGTCAACCCGGCATCCGTGCCAGTGCTGCGGGTCAAGAACTCAGTCTGCTATGATTGGGCGGGGAATCGTCACTAAACTGCCACCAGACGGCTCAGTGATAGCACCCCTGGGCCATTTTGTCAACCCCTTTGGGAGCCCAATTGGCGAAATTCGTTTCCAGTTGCGTGATTCCGGTGCCGGTCGTCGCTATGGCCCAAGGGGCCGGCCCGCCGAGGCTGCGCCGGACTCCAGGCGGCGCCCAGGGCTTCGGAAACCGTTGACATTCACCGTAGCGTATACTTAGGAGGCCGACTATGAAGCATCCTCTGACACTGGCCACTCTGCTAATTGCCGCTTCCCTGGTCGGATGGGCGGCCTGCGGCGACTCCGACACTCCCGCGACAACTCCGCAACCGACGCCAGCCGCGATGACCACCCCTGGGTCTCCTACCGCGCCCAGCGCATCGGCAGCCGGCAATCTCTTCCTCAACCCCAGCTTTGAGGATGGAGGGGAGCCGTGGGTGTCACTGACGACCGAGGCCTGGGGCACGCCGTTCCGGGTCAGCGAGGATGCGGCCCACAGCGGCGACCAGAGCGCCCTCCTGAATATGAAGGCCCTGGAGGATGCAGGGGCCAAGGTCTTCGGCGTCGTGCAGGAGGTGGCTCCTCAGGAGTTCCCTGAAGTCATATCCGGCTACTATCGAGTCGGGGAGTGGACCCGCGGGACGGAAATACAGTACCTCCAGTTCGTCGTGATTGTCTTCGACGCCGCGAACGGGCCGGCTGGTTTCCCCAACCACCAGATCCGCTACCTGCTGGCCGGCACCAGCGAGCCGCCTTTCGCCATCAGTAACGCCAAGTTCATCTTCGTAGGAACGGAGGAGCCCGCCCCCGACGGCTGGGTGTACTTCGAGCGCAACCTTCGCCAGGACTTCATTGACGAGTGGGGAGCGGTACCCGAGGGCTTCTCCAAGATACGTGTTCTCTTCGAGGTCCGTTACGACAGCAAAGAAGCAGGGCACACGGACACGTCGGCGACTGTCTACTACGATGACCTGTATATGGGGGCCGCCGGCACGGAGAGCGACGCACCCTGACCGGGCTGCACGGCGCACTCGAGCAGTAGGAGGTCGAGAGAGCAGATGGAGACAAGACGGACCGACGGGCGGCGGGTCCTGCTGGCGGCGACGCTCATCGCGGCAGCGTTCTTCCTGCTGAAGGCGCCGGTAGCCACCGGGCAGGAGGCCACGGTCCACATAGAGCTGTCGTCAGCCGAGGCGCCCACCGCTGGCGAGCCGTTCACGCTGTCGCTGATCGTCGATGGCGTCACGAACCTGGGCGCGTTCCAGTTCGACCTGACATTCGATCCTGGCGTCCTGGCCGTTCAGGACGTCCAGGGAGGCGATTTCCTCGGCAGCAGCGGCCGCCAGGTCGAATGTCTCCCGCCGCGCAAAGATGTGGGCTTGATCGGCTTGACTTGCGTCACGTTCGGTGCGACGCCGGATGGCCCTACCGGCTCCGGGGAGTTGGCCACCATCACGTTCGAACCGCTGGCAGCCGGCTCCAGCTCTCTGCGCTTCAGTCGACTCACTCTCACCGACCCGCCCGCGAACCCAATGCCTGCCCGCGCGCAAAACGCAGTCGTCACGATGGGAAGCACCGGAGCCACCGTGGCCGAGGAGCAGCCCACACCCACACCTACGACTCCACCGAGCCCGCCGGACGGCGATGGCACGCCGCAGAGCACTGGCCAGCCCGACGCCGACACAACTGACACAAATGATGGCGGCATCGCCTGGGCGCTCTGGGGCCCGCTGATCGGCGTTGGCATCGCCGCCGTGGCACTGGCCGCGATGGCGGCGCTCTGGTGGGCACGGCGAACGAGGGCCACTTAGAATCCCCCTCCCCCGCAGTCTTGTCACGACGGCCACCATCTGCGCCCGACAATCGCAGCCGGCCAAGTAGGTAATTGTACGTAGGCAACGGGCTGACGTAGACTCGCCCATTCTGAAAGCACCCTCGCTGACCCCTTGACAAATCGCGCCCGGCAGTGTATGAAGACGCTTGGTGGCTGTCTGTTTCCCCGCCGTATCGTTCTGCAGCACCACAACCGAATAGCGTGGGCAGGGAGTGCCTGACTGTCGCGGAGAGGATACGCATCCTCCCGCGTTGCGGTGTTTCGCATTGGTCAGGCGCCGTGCCAGAAGCATGGTGTAATTGATGCCACATAGGCGGCATTTCGGGCTCGCTCTTTGGCAGTGGACCGCGCTACTCGCTGTCTCCGTCTTCGTCGTCATCCTCTCGCTGAACCTCCGCACCGCTACCAGAGTGGACGCGTTCACCATCACCGGTGACGAGCGACTCATCATCACTGACAGCAGCGTCAACGTGATGCTTGTCGGCGTTGAGGCCGGATACAACAACCTCTTCGGCATCTCGGACCCGCTGGACCAGGACATCTTCTACTGCAAGAACGTCAGTCCAGGCCAGCAGTTCCCCCTCGGCACCTTCGGACCCGGTGAGCTCATCTTTCGCCTCACCACGCCGGAGGGCCCGGGCTACACCTACTTCACCGGCCCCCCTGAGCGTAACCCCGACAACGTGCTCCACGCCGACTTGACCGAGCTGTCTCCGACAGTGGTGCGCCTGGCGTGGGAGGACCTGTATGGCGGGGGTGACTTCGATTACAACGACTGCGTTGTGGATGTGGTGATCACTGAGATACCGACGGCGACAGCCACGCCGACGAACACAACCGCCGCCACGCTCACGCCCAGTCCTACGCCAACCCTAGCCGCCTGCTCGCCGTTCATGCTCGATTTCGGAGGCCTGGCCCACGGCACCATACTGGCCGAACAGTATGCCGCCAACGGCATCCACCTCGCCGCCAACGCCAACGCAGGCCGGCCCAATGCTCTCATCGTCTTTGACACCTATTCAACGGGGACGCCAGATCCCGACTTAGAGGTGGACGCAGGCAACATAGCCATCATCCCCGATAACCTCACAGACATCAGTCCCGAGGATGGACTGGTGGACGTGCCCAATGACAGTGCCTTCGGCGGAAAACAGATCTACAGCTTCGACCACGACCGCGTCGTGAACAGCTTCGTCTTCGTCGATGCGGACATACTCCCGCCAACCGCCTACGCCGAGTTCTTCGATGGCGCTGACGTCTCCCTCGGCACTGTGCCTATCCCCTACGGCGGCGATGCCTCCGTTCAGACCGTCACGGTCAACATCGGGGGTGTGCGTCGGATGGAGGTCGTCTACGAGAACTCCGGTGGCGTCACCGACATCGACCTGGACTGCGGGGATGTAACCCCGACACCGACGCCGACCAACACGCCGGTGACGCCCACGAACACCCCGACGGCCACCGATACGCCCACGCCAACCAACACGCCGGTGCCGCCCACCAGCACGCCCACAGCCACCGATACGCCCACCAACACACCGACGGCCACCGATACGCCGACACCGACGAACACACCGGTGCCGCCTACCAGCACACCGACAGCCACCGATACGCCCACCAACACACCGACGGCCACCGATACGCCGACACCGACCAACACGCCGGTGACGCCTACGAGCACACCCACGGCCACGGACACGCCGACACCGACCAACACGCCGGTGACGCCTACGAACACACCAACAGCCACCGACACGCCAACACCGACCAACACGTCGGTACCGCCCACAGACACGCCAACAGCCACCGGAACGCCGGTGACGCCTACCAGCACACCGACAGCCACGGACACGCCGACACCGACCAACACGTCGGTACCGCCCACAGACACGCCAACACCAACCAACACGCCGGTGACGCCTACCAGCACACCCACAGCCACGGACACGCCGACGCCCACCAACACGGCGGTGCCGCCCACGAACACGCCAACAGCCACCGATACGCCGGGGACCCCCACGCCCACCTCGACGCAGGGTCCGCTCACCACGGTTCGCATGCAGAAGGACATCACAGAGGATCCGGTCGTCATCGTCGACGAGGCCAACCTCTGGCTGTGCGAGACCGGCGACTGCGACGGCCCCGGTGAGGGCGAGCTGGTTATCGCTGAGCGCGTGTATGGCGCGGGCTTCGACCCGGACGGCGTCGGCGCCTACGAGTTCCAGCTCAAGTTCGACCACAAGCTCTTCGACATCACGATCGAGGACGCGAGCTGGCTGAGCAACGAGGGGGCTCGGACGGTCGAGTGCGACATGACCGTCATCACCGAGAACTGGATCCTCTTCGGGTGTGTGTCCACAGGCCCGGTCCCCGGTAACACCACAGACGGGATCCTGGCCTACATCACCGTCCAGCCGGAGCCCGACCTGGT
>DAOULP010000150.1:0-8099 GCA_034420175.1 Dehalococcoidia bacterium
CCGGCGGGAGCCCTCCAGCGGCGCTGTGGAAGGCTGAAGCCTTCCTCTACAAGGCTCGGGGCTTCCTCTTTCCCGGGTCCTGGCTCCGGTTCCTACCCCGTGATGTCCTCGCCCCCGTCGATGCCGAGGACGTTGCCGGTCATCCAGTAGAGGCGTTCGTCGCTGAGGGCGGCGAGGGCGCGGGCCACGTCCTCGGTGGTCGTCGGGCGGCCGCTGGGGTTCTTCTGCTGGGCCATGGTCAGGTACTCGGTGCCGCCGGGGATGCGGCGCAGCGAGGGCGTGTCGGTGACGCCGGCGCGGATGGCGTTGACGGTGATGCCCATCGGGGCCAGCTCCAGGGCAAGCTGCCGGACGTGCGACTCCAGCGCCGCCTTCGCCGCCGAGACCGGCCCGTAGGACTTCATCACCCTCGTGGCGCCGGAGCTGGTCATGGCGAAGACGCGGCCCCCGGAGCGCATGAGCCGTCGCGACACCAGGTCCTGCACCCAGTAGACGAGGCTGTTGGCCATGACATCGAGGGTCATCTCGATCTGGCGCTGGCTCACCGCCTCGCGGGGCGAGCCGGCGATGTAGGGCACGAGGGTGCCGAAGGCCAGGGAGTGGAGGAGGACGCGGATGTGGGCGTCCTCGCCCTCCTGCGCCAGCCGCTCGGCGATGGCATCGACGGTGGCGGCGCGCTTGTCGGCGGAGGCGGCATTGACGTTGAAGAAGACGGCCTCGCGTCCCGTCGCCTTCACCTCGTCGATGACGCGCTGGGCGTTGGGTAGCGTCGAGCGCAGGTCCAGGTGAACGCCGAAGATGTCGAGGCCGCTGCGGGCCAGCTCGACCGCCGTCGCCGCCCCGAATCCGCTGGACGCGCCCAGGATGAGCGCCCACTCCTTGCCACCGGCCATGCTTTCCCTCCTTGGAACCAGGAACCAGGAACCAGGAACCAGGAACTAGGAACCGGGAACCAGGACAAGGCGGGCCGGCTTCCCGTCTGCTCTGTCCCCTTTGTCCGCTTGTCCTATGCTCTCTGCTCTGTCGTCTCCTGTACGCCCTCCGGCTGTTCTCCAACGGCCCCCTCCGCGGTGAGCAGGCGGTCTCGGAAGGCAGCTACCGCCGGCTCGTCCTTCTCCAAAGCCCTCTCGACTGCCCGAAAGAGCTCGTGGGTTGTGATCAGCCCGTAGCGCACGCTCTCGGCGGCCACGCGCAGGGCCTCGACGTACTGCGTCGGGCGCTTGTCCGGCTCCTGAAGCCGGTGCCCGTTGACGACGATCAGCCCTCGCTGCGGGCGGGCCGTCTTCTCCAGGGCCTCCTCCAGCCGGCGGCGCAGACGGTAGTGAGGCGCCATGTCCACCGCCGCCGTCGATCCCTCCACCTCCAGCAGGAGCGTCTGCTCCTCCCAGACAATCTCCGCCGGCCGGTCGAGATCGTCCGTGACCTGGAAGCCCAGCAGCCGCAGGGCGTCGCGCACGATAGCCTCCAGGCCCTGCCTACCCTCCTGCCAGAGGAGCTGCCGGTATCGCTCCAGAGCTTCGCTCTCGGCACGAGCTTCGGCCAGGCGCGCCTCGGCCCCCGAGAGCTCCCGCTCGGCCTCCTGGCGCCGTGCTTCCCGTTCCGCCAGGCCGGGGAGGGTGTATTGGCTTTCCCAACGAGGCGGCGGGCCCGGCGCTGCCATCGCGAGGGAGCGGCGAACGCCGTTCAGGATGCGCTCGGCGATTGCGTAGCGGTCGGTACCCGTCTTCTGCGAGCGCAGCGGCGGCAGGAAGACCACCCGCCCGTTACCCACGGCCATCTCGACGGCGACGGCGGCGCCGCCGGCGCTTCGGGCGAAAACGCGGGCGCCGGGCCCAAGGCTCCCCTCGCTGAAGTAGGCACGATAGAGCAGGTTGGTGCGGCAGTGGTCGATGTAGGGCGCGAAGGGGTGGTCGGGCTCTGTGGGGATGACATCGGTGCCCTCGCCGGGCATCAGGTGGGGCGGCGCGTAGGCGAGGCCGGGCGGCGCTGGCAGCCAGTAGTAGCGATGGCATCCCGTGAAGCCGGCGACCCGTGTGTGAGGCACGTCGGGATAGACGAGGCAGACGACGAGGTGGCCCCGCGCCAGCAGGCGCTGCGTCTCCTGCTGGCGGCGCCGGAGGCTGTCGACGAGACCCACGGCTGTGGGCGAGGTGGGGCCGTTGACGACGGGCTCCTGGGCGAAGGTGACCCGCTCCTCCGTCTGATCCACCACCTCCTCGATGGCCTGTGAGATGGAGGCAGCGTCCACCACCAGGGCGTCGTAGTCGAAGAAGGAGGGCGCGCTGAGGAAACCGTAGTTGTCGATCTGGGGGTCAGGGAGGGGGAATCCGAGCACCAGCAGTCGCATGATCGGTGGCGTCCCCCTAGTCCGGGCCGAGGTCCAGCCCCTGCAAGTAGCGGCGGAAGTCGGGGCCGATGTCCGGCCGGCGAAGGGCCATCTCCACTGAGGCCTGGAGGAGTCCCAGGGGGCGCCCCGTGTCGTAGCGGCGGCCCTCAAATCGATAGGCATAGATGGGCTGCTCGGCGAGCAGCAGGGACAGGGCGTCGGTGAGCTGAATCTCCTGGCCCCTGCCGGGCTGGGTGCGGGCCAGGAATGTGAAGATCTCGGGCGTCAGGACGTACCGTCCGACGATACCCAGGTCGGAGGGGGCATCGTGGGGAGCCGGTTTCTCGACCAGGCTGCGCACCCGCACGACGTTGTCCGTGACGGGCTCAGGCTCTACGACACCGTAGCTCTCGATCTCGGTGGGTGGCACCTGCTCCACGGCCAGGACAGAGGCGCCGTACTCCTCGAAAACCCCCATCATCTGGCGGGCCACCGGGGTCTCGGAGATTATGACGTCGTCCGGAAAGAAGAGGACGAAGGGCTCCTGGCCCACGATGTCGCGGGCCGTGAGAACCGCATGACCGACCCCGCGCTGCTGCTTCTGGCGGACGTAGACGATGTCTGCCAGATCAGAGATGCGCTGGATTTCTTCGAGGCGCTCCAGGTCCTCCTTCTCCCGCAGAGCCTGCTCCAGCTCCAACGAGCGGTCGAAGTGGTCCTCGACGGCGCGCTTGCCGGACGAAGTGACGATGATGACCTGCTCAAGGCCGGAGGCAGCCGCTTCCTCGACCGTGTACTGAATGATGGGCTTGTCGACCAGGGGCAGGGCCTCTTTGGGTTGAGCTTTGGTGGCGGGCAGGAGTCGAGTGCCGTAGCCGGCGGCCAGGACCACTGCCTTGCGAATCTGTCTGCGGTTTGGCTGGATGGGCAAGGTCATCCCTAACCGAATCTACAAGAGCGGTCACTCCGGACCGACATCGTCGCTCATTGTACAGCAGCCCCTTGAGGCCAGCAAGGAACGGGGCGGATGGCCGGGGAGGGTCAGACGGCCCTTGACAGAGGTGTGTCCCTGTGTCTAGCATGATTCGCGGTCGTGCTAGACGGGGAGCTAGCGGTGCCCTGAACCCGCAATCCGCTACAGCGGGGTTGAACTCCCGCTCGAGGCCTAGGTTGCCCGGGGACTGGCACCGGCGGCCGGTGTTGAAGGCCTGGTCCCGCGCGACGAAGCCCTGCGAACCCCGTCAGGTCCGGAAGGAAGCAGCGGTAAGTAGATGCCTTCGGGCGCCGCGGGGCTACCGGGTCCGAGTCAGCCGACGGAGGCCAAGCCTGGATGCCGGGTCGACGGCGGGTGCACGGCCGCAGACGCAAGATACCCGCCGCTAGCGTCTTCTGAGTGACAAGGAGGCTGTTTGCCGAAGGCCCCAGAGGGGGCGCGAGTTTCCCGCCAAGCGCCAGCTCAAGACGAAAGCCGGGAATCTCCGGTAGCAATCATCTCTCATCATTTCCTCCGTCACCGCTTTCGTAAGCACGCCGGCGTCGCCGCAGCACTCGCGCTCATCAGTGTCCTCACCTTTCTCCTGTTTCCCGCCCGCCAGGTCCGCATCGAGGCTGACGGGTCCGAGAGAGTGGTAGCTAGCCACCAGACGGATAGCGCCGCCCTCCTACGCCAGGCTGGCGTGGAACTCCAAGCGGGAGATCGGGTGGAGCGCCATGAGGGCGGCCCCAGCGGCACCGTGCTCACGGTGGAGCGGGCCGTGCCCATCGTGCTGGAGGCTGACGGCCGAGTGCTCGCTTGGCGCACGCGAGCGCGAACCGTCGCCGGCGCTCTCGCCGAGGCGGGCGTGGATCTGGGCCCCTTCGACAGCGTTCTTCGCAACGGCCTGCGGGCAGGCTACGACGACCGCCTAGACCTTCCGCCTCTGCTGGTGGCAGCCGAGGCGCTGGGCCTCCGGATGGCCGACGACGCTTCCCCTTTGTCCGACTCCCCCGAGCAGGTCGTGCTGGCCGTCCGTCGGGCCGTCGCCTTCACTGTCGTTGACCAAGACGAACCGCGGTCTCTGCTCTCCAGCCAGCCCACGCTGGCCCAGGCGTTCCGCGAATGGGGAATCCGGCTCGGGCCGGGCGATGAGGTCGAGCCAGCGATCGGCTCATCCCTCACGGCCGGGCTCCAGGTCCAGATTCGAAGGGCGCAACGCGTTACCCTGTCGATCAGCGGGGTGGAAACCGTCATCTACACGCAGCAGCGCACCGTCGAGGGGCTGTTGGAGGAGATGGGCGTAGTTCTGGCGGCAACGGACCGCGTTGACCCGCCTCTGGATGCCACCCTTTCGCCAGACCTTGGGGTTCGCGTGTATGCCTACGCAGAGCAAAGCGAGATTGAGTCCGAGGTAGTAGAGCACGGCACCGTCTACCGACTTGACCCCGAACTCGTCGAGGGGGATGTCCAGCGTGTCGTCGGCAACGACGGCGTCCGTCACCGCGAGTACGCCGTTGCCTACGAGGACGGGGCGGAGATCTACAGGCAGTTGGTGGACGAGTGGTACGACCCGGAGCCCGTTGACACCGTCGTCTACTTCGGCACGGCGGAGCGGGTTCGTGCTGCCCAAGCACTTCCTGAAGGGCTCAACATCGCCAGGGTCATGACTGTGTACGCGACGTGGTACAACCCGGCGAGCGCCGGGCGGTCGCCAAGCAGCGCCTACTATGGCATCACCAGCACGGGCGTGCCGGTGACCAAGGGCGTTGTGGCCGTCGATCCACGCGTGATACCATACGGGACGCGGATGTACATCCCGGGTTACGGCTTCGGTGTGGCTGCTGATACCGGCGGCGCCATCGTCGGCGACATCATCGACCTGGGATTCCCCGACGGGGTGAGCCCCGGCTGGGTTCCGCGATGGCTTGACATCTACATACTCGGCCCCTGACGCCAAGAGACAGCCCGCCGGTCGGGACCGTGTTGGGAAGCGCGGTCGGGCCGTCCGGCGAGCGAGGCGAAGTCCCCCACGACCTCCGGAGCTACGTACCACCGGCCTAAGGCCGCGCAAGAGCCTCGCCCAGCACTTCCTGGTTGATCGCCGTGTTCTCTCGCGTATCGTCGCTGCTGCCGATGTCGGCTCGGACGAGACCATCATTGAGATCGGCGCCGGCCTCGGCGTTCTGACCCGCGAGCTGGCGGCCAGGGCCGGCACCGTCGTGGCCGTCGAGGTAGACGCCGAACTCTGCCGCAGCCTGCGGGAGAACCTCCGGCAGTACCCCAATGTTGCCGTCGTCTGCGCCGATGTCCTCGCCCTGAGTCCAGGCGATCTCCTCAAGGAAGCGGGTCTTCCTGCCGGACAGACAGAGGTTCGGGTCCCCTATGCCGCCGTCGCCAACCTGCCCTACTACATCGCCGCGCCCGTCCTTCGTCACTTCCTCGAGGCGGACCTGCCCCCGAGCCGTCTCGTGGTAATGCTTCAGAGAGAGGTGGCGGAGAGCATCGCCGCGGGGCCGGGGAAGGCGAGCCTACTGGGAGTAGCCGTGCAGTTCTACGGGCAGCCGCGCCTGCTCTTCGGGGTGGCACCCCGGGCCTTCTACCCGCCGCCCAAGGTGCGTTCGGCCGTGCTGCGCATTGATGTCGCCGACGGCCCGCGGGTGGAGGTTCCCAGCACGGACGCCTTCTTCGAGGTGGTGCGGGCTGGCTTCAGCGCGCCGCGAAAGCAGTTGCGAAACTCTCTGGCCCAGGGCCTGGGCATCCGGCCTTCCGACTCGGAGAGCCTCCTGGCAGCCGCCGGCATCGACCCCCACCGGCGGCCACAGCAGCTCGCCCTCGAGGAGTGGGCCGCTCTCTGCCGGGCGCGTGCGGTTGCACACGCCAGCCCTCAGAACGGGGGAGGCCGCGCGTGTGGGTGAGCACCCTTGCTCCCGCCAAGATCAACTGGACGCTGGAGGTGCTGGGACGCCGTCCGGATGGCTACCATGAGGTCCGCACCGTCCTCCAGACCGTCGATCTCTGCGACCGGGTGAAGGTGTCTCCCGCGCCCAGTCTGGAGCTGGTGATTGCGGGCGCGGCCGGACAGGCTGTGCTGGCTGAGGTGCCCACAGGCGAGAACCTGGCCTACCGCGCGGCGGCACTGCTTGGGGACCACGCCGGCGAACCCTCCCTCGGAGCTCGCGTTGAGCTGGAGAAGGCCGTTCCCGTCGGGGTGGGCCTGGGCGGCGGCAGCAGCGACGCCGCGGCGACCCTGCGGGCGCTCGACCGGCTGTGGGGGCTGGGGATGCCGCTGGCCGAGCTGGCCCGACTGGGCGCTCAACTGGGGGCCGACGTGCCCTTCTTCCTACTTGGCGGCACGGCGCTGGGCAGGGGCCGCGGCGACGAAGTCGGAGCTCTGCCGGACGTGCCGGAACGGCGTCTCCTGCTGGTGGTCCCCAGGGGCGGCAGGCGGGCGGCGAAGACAGCCGCCATGTATGCCGCCCTGCGCGCGGAGCAGTTCAGTAGCGGCGAGGCCAGTGAGCGCCTGGCCGCGGCCGTCAAGGGGGGCGCGGCCCCCGGCGACGACGACCTCTGCAACGCCTTCGGGGCCGTCGCGGCCGAGGTTCTGCCGGAGTCAGCCGTTGCCGCCGGGCTGTGCCGGAATCTGGGGCTCCGGCCGCATCTGGCAGGGAGCGGCCCGGCCCAGTTCGTGCATTTGCAGCCGGATGTCGACGCCGCGCCCCTGCGCGAGGCGCTTTCGGCCGCTGGACTCGACGTGTTCGAGGCCGTGACCATGACAGCTTCGAGGGCGAGCACGGTAGTCGAGGAGCCGTGACCCTGTGAGCGAGGTGCTGGCTGGCCTGGTGTGTGGGTTCGCCCTGGCGCTGATCTCGGCGCCTCTGGTTGCCATCGCCATGCTGCAGCTACGCTCACAGGTGCCGGTGCTGGCGCGAGCCGCCCCGGAGGGCGTGTCGGGGGTGGCTTTGACGGTGGTGCTGTTCTGGTTCACCTTCCTTCTTTGGACCGCCCTGGGCATGCTCTTTGGCCTCATCCTGAACGGCTTCGAGGACCGGGTGCCGGAAGGTGGGCTTGGCAGTCCCAACCTGGCCTTCACGTTGCTCGTCGTCATGTGGACGGCGGTCGCCTTCGCGCCTGTGTGGGCGCTATTGAGGGCGGCGAGGCGATACGTGGCGGCCTCGGCCGTTGTCTTCCTGGTCGTCTTCGGCTGGCTGATGCCCTATCTGGCCGAGTGGAGCGCCATCGCCTCGTCCTAGGGTACCCGTGCTATACTGGCTGCACTCCAATCCCACTTACCGGTAGACATGCCCAGAGGGAGAGCACCGCCGCGATCCATGGCCATCGTCGTTGACATGCACATCCACACCACCAGGGGCGCTTCGGATAGCGCCCTGAGGCCGGAGGAGCTGGCCAGCGAGGCCCTGCGCCTGGGACTGGCCGGCGTCCACGTATGTGAGCACGATCGCCTTTGGGATCCCCATGAGTTGGAGCGGTTCCAGAAGCAACACCGCCTCTTCGTCGCCAACGGGATGGAGGTATCGACGGACCTGGGACACATCCTCACGCTGGGACTGGATCACTACGTGGCTGGCATCCGCCGCGCCGAGGAGTTGCGGCGGGTGGTGCAAGAACTGGGCGGCTACATGATCGCCGCCCATCCTTTCCGGCACATGTTTGATCCGGCCCATTTTCGCCGCATGGGCGGGGAGCCGTTTGATCTGACGCCGGAGCAGGCGGCCAGGCTGCCCGTCTTCCAGCTTGTGGACGCCATAGAGGCCCTCAACGGCTGCAACACTCTCCAGG
>DAOULP010000151.1:0-8409 GCA_034420175.1 Dehalococcoidia bacterium
GCACCGGAATCTCGGACATACGGAGGTACACTACAATGGCCAACATCATTCGCTGGGACCCGTTCGGTGAGATGGTACAGATGCGCCGGTCTATGGACCGGGCGTTCGGGCACGGTTTCGTGCGGCCGTGGCGCATCATGGGTTGGGAGAACGGTTCCACCTTGGTGCCGGTCGACGTCTACGAGACGGACGGCGAGGTGGTAGTGAAGGCTTCTCTCCCAGGCATCAAGCCCGAGGATGTGGATGTCTCCATCACCGGCGACACCCTGACCATCAAGGGCGAGTTCAAGGCTGAGGAAGAGACCGAGAAGCGCAGCCACTACTGTCAGGAGCGCCGCTACGGCAGCTTCCATCGCGCTTTCACCCTGCCCACCGAGGTGGAGTCGGAGAAGGCGGAGGCGGTGTTCGAGCACGGCGTGCTCACGCTGACCATGCCCAAGGCTGAGGCCCTCCGGCCCAAGACGATCACGGTCAAGGCCAAGTAGCAGCGGTACTCACAGGACGCGTACGCGCCAACAAGCGAGAGCCAGGTCAGCGAGACCTGGCTTTCTCGTTCCTTGGAGGGGGCGCGTCGCTGGCACCGGGGCGCTTCAGTCGCTCAGATAGGCCTCCACCAGGCGAAAGGCGAACCCGACGCCCAGGGTCAGGGCGGCCTCATCGAAGTCGAACCGCGCGTGGTGATGGGGGAAGCGCCGGGACCGCTGCTGGGGCCGGGCGCCCAGCAAGAAGTAGCAGCCCGGGACCTTCTCAAGGAAGTAGGACATATCCTCGGCGCCGGTGCTGGGCGCCCGCCGCTGCACGCCCTTCTCCCCGAAGAAGGCTCTGCCCTCGCGCTCCACGAAGGCGGTCATGGCGGCGTCGTTTACCCCCACCGGGCAGGCAGTGTAGTGGTTAAGCTCGTACTCGGCGGCCATAGCCGCTGTCACGCCGCCCAGCACGCCTTCGACCCGCTTGAGGGTACGCTCCAGCACCTTGTCGTCGAAGGTGCGGATGCTCCCGGTCATGCGCACCTCGCTGGCGATGATGTTGGCCCTTTCGCCTCCCTGGATGGTACCGATCGTGAGGACGACGGTATCGTCGGGGCTGGTCGAGCGGCTGACCACGGTCTGGAGAGCAGTGACGACCTGGGCGGCGACGACGATGGCGTCAACGGCCTGGTGGGGGTAGGCGGCGTGGCCGCCACGACCGCGGATGGTGATGGCAACAGCCGTGGGTGCCGCGAAACAGGGTCCCGGAATCGCCACGATCAATCCCGTCGGCGTGTCGGCGTCCAGGTGCAGACCGAAGGCAGCCTCGACCACCGGATCATCGAGTACGCCCTCCTCGATGCAGCGGCGGGCCCCGCCGACGCTCTCCTCGGCGGGCTGGAAGACAAAACGAACGTTGCCGGCTAGTCTGTCGCGCCCCTCGTGGACGAGCCGGGCCAGGCCCAGGCCGATGGCCACGTGGCCGTCGTGACCGCAGGCGTGCATGACATCGGGGACGGCGGAGGCGTAGTCGACGTCGTTGCGCTCCTGGATGGGCAAGGCGTCCATGTCGGCCCGCCAGAGGACGGTGCGGCCGGGACGGGCCCCTCGAACGAGCGCTGTGGCGCCGGTATCGGCGATGGGGCGCACGTCCTCGAGACCCGAGGCCCGAAGCCGGTCAAGGACGACCTGTTGCGTGCGCCTCTCCTGCCAGGGGAGTTCCGGGTGGCGGTGAAGGTCGCGGCGTAGAGCCACCAAGTCTTCGCCGAGCGCCTGTACGGCGGGCCGGACGGCGGGCAGGCGGCGAGAGCGGGGAGGCATCGGTTCCAGCACTCCAAGAGGTACGTTTCGTGGGGTAGCGGGGTCAGCGCTGGCCCATCATACGGCGGCCTGACCGCCGAGTCAAAACGCGGACACCGCACGTCCTGGTTCATGGTTGGTCGGTGAATTGGCTGCAGAGCTCGTGGCACCGCCGACTGTCCTCCGGAGGCGGATGCGCCTCTGGCGCAAAGTCGGCGGCATGGTCGGCAAGTCTGGAAGCCGCGGACTTTCAGTCCGCGGGAGTTGCCCACCGATGACGCACCAGTTGCGCGCAGTATGTCCTGGTTTGCCCGCCTGCCCTGGCGGTGGCAAACTGCCATCGTGACAGCGAACAGGGAGGGCCAAGGCTTCAGGCGGCTGCTGGGCCAGCCACGAATGGAGTTGCTGCGTCGGCTGTGGCCTCTTCTGGCGGCACTGGCGGTGCTGGGCGCTCTGCTTGGCGGCCTCTTCGGTACCCACTACGGTCGCCTGGCCTTCACCTCCGCCGCCTTCCTCCCCGACCTGATGGTCGATCTGCCCGTCCGGCCGGTGACATGGTTCACGTCAGACCCTGTGCGCGAACGCATCACCCTCCACTACGCCGACGGCAAGAGCATGCCCGCTGACCTCTACCGGCCGCCGCACGGTCAGCACGGGGCCATGGTATTCGTCATGGGAGCCCCCCCGCTCGAACCCGACGACTCCCGCCTGGAGAGACTGGCCGACTCGGTGGCCCGCGCCGGCTACGTCATGCTCGTGCCGTTCTCGCCGGACCTGGAGCGTGAGTTCATCGCCCGCGAGGAGCCGGAGGCCTACGTGGCGGCTTTCGAGTACCTCCAGCGGCAGAGCTTTGTCGACCCGGACCGAATCGGCTTCATCGGCGTGAGCGTGGGGGGATCGCTGGCCCTCATCGCTGCCTCCGATGCTCGCATCAGTGCCGACGTCGATTTCCTCATCTCGTTCGGCGCCTACTACGACGCCCTGGACACGCTGGCGGCCGTCACCACCGGCAGCATCTACTACGGCGACCGGCGGGAGCCCTGGGATCCCCGGAGGCACACCGAGAAGGTGATGGCCAAGCAGCTCATTGCGCGCCTCGAGGATCGTGGCGACCGCGATCTACTCGGCCGGGTGTTCGTGGACCTGGAGGACGTGAGCAGCGAGGACCTGGCATCCCTCAAGCCTGTCGGTGTCGATGCCTACGAGTTCCTTTCCAACCGCGACCCGGCGCGCGTGCCGGAGCTAATCGAGCGGCTGCCGGCGGCGTTCCTGGACGACATGCGCGCCCTTTCACCCAGTCTGCGCCTCGATGGCATTCAGGCCGAGGTCTTCATACTGCACGATCGGTCCGATCGCTACATACCGTACGTGGAGTCACGACGCCTCCGTGACCGGCTGGCAGGGCATCCCAACCTCCACTACACAGAGCTCAGCGTCTTCGAGCACGTCGAGCCGCACAGCGAGAAGGGGGCCCTCGCCCTGTTCGTCGATGGCTCCCGGCTCTACTTCCGCCTCTACCAGCTTCTCCTCCGTCTCAGCTAGAAGCCGGCTGGCTTGGGCCGATGCGAGTTCTCCATATCGGTGCGGGTCCTTCCTTGTGAGGCCGTGCCCGGTCACGAGAGCGGGCAGAATGGCGCGCTTGAGCCGTTCTCCCTGTGGCATGAGAGGAATCCCGTTTGGGGGAGAATCTGCGCTTGACCTGAAAAGTAGTTGACAAGACTGGGGCAGGTGCCCCATAATGAAGGTCAAACGCCTCAGGTCACCACGCGCCGCGTGGCCCGATGGCGCGGCTGTGCCGGTGTAGCCGACCGGCAGACGAGGAAGAGTCCGGGCGGCGCGAAAGAGGCAGAGCTCCCCTTCGGCACGGGGCCAATGGGGCAGACAGAGGAGAGGCGAAGTTGCTGGTGAAGAAACTGCTAGCGTTGGGCTGGGGAGTGGCTGCGTGGGCTGCTGTGGCTGCCGTGGCTGTTCTTCTGGTTTTCAACATGGGTGAGAAGAATCAGGTGTTGATGTTCCTGCCGATCCTGGCGGCCGTCGTCGTCGCCTGGGCGATCGGAGAAGTGGTCACTGAGCGTGTGTTCGGCGGCCAGGGGGAGGAGCGAGTCTGATGGCAGTGTTCAAGAGAACGTTCGAGAGGCGGGAGCTACGCGACCCGGGCCTCATTCGCATGGTCTTTAGCAGCACGTGGCTCGCGCCTCTGTGGCTGGTGGCGAGACTGTACTTGGGCTACCAGTGGCTGCTCGCCGGGTCCCACAAGGTATGGGGCGAGGGCCGATGGATCGCAGTGGACGGGCCGGACGGTCTGGCACTGAGGGGCTTCTGGGAACGGGCTGTTGCCATCCCTGAGCAGGGCAGGCCGCCGATCGTTTTCGACTGGTACCGTGACTTCCTCAGCTTCATGGTGAACCACGAGTGGTACACGTGGTTCTCCTGGGTGATAGCCCTGGGCGAGGTCACCGTCGGGATCCTGCTCATCGTCGGCGCTCTGACGGGGCTTGCTGCCCTGGGTGGGGCGTTCTTGAACTTCAACTTCATGCTCGCTGGCAGCGCCAGCACCAACCCGGTGCTGTTTGTCATCGCGCTGCTCATCCTCTTCGGCTGGAAGACGGCGGGCTGGATCGGCGTGGACCGCTGGCTGCTGCCAGCCCTGGGGACGCCGTGGCAGCCCGGTGTGGCCGTCCGACGCCTGGGGGGAATCCGCGCGGGCGAGCGCGGCAAGAAGCTGGTGCCGGAAAGGGAACCGGCCCAGGCCTAACGAACACAAGCGGCTCCTCCGTCGGGGGATGGCGGATAGGGGTCTGCTGGTCGACAAGACAAAGCAAGGGGGATGGCTGCCACAGCCATCCCCCCTTCTCGCCGTCTGGTGGCTGGCGATGCCTAGTTCCGTGGCAGCCCTAGCCCGCGCTGGGCGATGATGTTGCGCATGATCTCGCTCGTGCCGGCGGCGATGGTGGAGCCCGCAGCGGTGACGTAGGAGCGGGAGAGACGCCCGCCGAGCGGCGCCCGCGCCGATCCGGGCCACAGGTGCCCATAGGTTGCCACGAGTTGAAGGCCGGTCTGAGCCATGCGCTGCGAGAGCTCGCTCCCGAAGAGCTTGGAGACCGAGGCCTCGTAGTTGGGGATGAGGCCTTGCGACTGCATCCAGGCCACCCGGTAGGCGAGAAAGGTGCCGGTCTCCACCTCCACGGCGCGGTCGGCCAGGCGGAGCCGCACCTGCGGGTTGCGCGACAGCTCCGATGGGGCATCCTCGGCGAACCGGACCAGGCGCTCCAACGTCCGGCGGGCACCGGCGTAGGCCTGGATACCAGAGCGCTCGAAGTCAAGCGCCACCGCCACTTGGTACCAGCCCCGGTTCAGCTCTCCCACCAGGTTCTTCTTGGGGATGCGCACGTCGTCGAAGAAGACTTCGCTGAACCCGGGCATGCCCGCCATATTGATGAGCGGTCGGATCGTGATGCCGGGCGTCCGCAGGTCCACGACGAAGGTGCTGATCCCCTTGTGCTTCGGTGCCTGCGGGTCGGTACGGGCGGCCAGCCAGCCCCAGTGAGAGCGGTGAGCGTTCGAGGTCCAGATCTTCTGGCCGTTGACAACGAAGTCGTCGCCGTCCACGACGGCGCGGGCCTGGAGCGCGGCCAGATCGGAGCCGGCCTCCGGCTCGCTGTACAGGGTGCACCAGACGTCCTCGCCGCTGGCGATGCGGGGCACGTAGGCCTGCTTCTGCTCGTCCGTGCCGTAGAGCATGATCGCCGGCCCGACCCAGGCGACGCCCATGCTGAATGCCCCGGGGGCGCCGTGGTAGGACATGGTCTGGTTGTAGATGAGCTGTTGCATGTGGGGGGCGCCGAGGCCGCCATACTCCTTGGGCCAGGCCATGGCCAGCCAGCCCCGGTCCGCGAGCTTGCGGGTGAACTGGCGCTGGAACTCCCAAGCCTTCTGATCTTCCTCCTCTTCCTCCATGAGGGCTCCCGGATCCCAGTCGGCCGGCAGCTCCTTGTCCAGGAAATCAAGGAGCTCGCGGCGGAAAGCCTCGTCTTCGGGCGTGAATCGAAACCGCATGACTACCTCCCGTGTACGTGCTTGGGCGCGGGATCACGGCCTGGGGCCGGTCTCCAGGCCCGTCTGTAAGTGGGCGCGGCGCAGAATGCGCTCGGTCAGGTCCTTGAAGACGTCATACTCCTGGGCCCCCACGAGGACGAAGCGGTTCTCCTCGCCGGATGGGTCTCGGGCATAGAAGAGGAAGGCTGGCACGCCGCCCAGGTTCTGTTCGCGGGCCCAGCGCACCTTCTCGTCCACCAACTTCTCGTGGCGGCGGTCCCCAAGCGCCGCGGTCAATGCTGTCGCATCGAGGCCGCACTGCCCCGCCAGCCTGGCCAGCACGCTCTCGTCCCCGATGTCCTCGGCCTCCTCGAAGTAGGCGCGGCAGAGGGTATCCCGATGCAGCGGCTCGAAGAGCCCGACATCGCGCGCGAACTCGGCGGCCTCGAGGGAGGGGCGACTGTTGGGCAGGAGCGAGCGGCGGTTCACACGGATGCCGGCTCTGGTCATAGCCTCCTGCACGTGGAGCAGGTACTGATCCGTGTATCGACCTCGGCCCACGACCCGCTGCATCGGGATACCCTCTGCCGGAGTGCCCGGCCGCAGCTCGAAGGGATGCCACTCCACGTCAAGGGGGAACTCCCCCTTGAGCCGTTCGACCCGCACGAGGCCGATGTAGCACCACGGTCAGACGTAATCGGACACCACCACGAGCCGTATGGGGTTGGCAGCCGTGGGCACCACAACCTCCCGTGCGCGTCAGACTCGGCGGGATTATAGCACAGCCTTCAGTGTGGTGAGGCCACTCTGGAGCTGGCCACACGGTGCTGCGCGCGCCTCGTCGGGGTCTTTAGCTTTTGCCGCCCGCGCCCGATTTGCTATATAGTGTGAGTGTCTACCAGACAGACGCCTGGGCGCAGGTGGGGGCCGGGACGGGACCTCAAGTTCCGGTCCGGCTCTCGCAGCGTTTGGCGGACAAACGGCCTTGCGTTCAGAGGGGATGCCCTCGGGAGGAGAAGGTGTATCAGGACCTCAGCGTGTTCTCGGGCAACGCCCACCCGGACTTGGCGCTCTCGATCGCCCGCTATCTGGACATCCCGTTGGGGGAGTGTGAGGTATTCCAGTTCAGCAACGAGAACATCTTCGTGCGCATCCTGGAGAACGTCAGGCAGCGAGATGTCTTCCTGGTGCAGCCCATCGTCTCGCCGGTGAACACGCGGCTCATGGAGCTGCTGATCATGATCGACGCCTTCAAGAGGGCGTCCGCCGGGCGCATCACGGCTGTCGTCCCCTACTACGCCTACGGCCGGAGCGACAAGAAGGATCAGCCCCGGGTGCCTATCACCGCACGGCTCGTCGCCAACTTGATCGAGACGGCAGGCGCCGACCGCGTGCTCACGGTCGACCTGCACGCCGGGCAGATCCAGGGCTTCTTCAACGTCCCCGTGGACGAGCTCACGGCACTCTACAACATTGCGGCCTACTTCAAGCGCAAGCGGCTCCAGAACCTAGTGATCGTGGCCGCCGACGAGGGGGCCGCTAAACGGGGTCGCAACGTGGCGCAGAGCCTAAACGTCCCGCTTGCCATTATCGAGAAGCGCCGCCTGGGCAACGACGAGCAAACCGAGGCACTGAACATCATCGGCGACGTGCGAGGACGGGAGGCAGTGCTGGTAGACGACGAGGTGCTGACCGGAGGGACGCTCATCGAGGCCGCCAGCGCGCTCATGGAAGGGGGCGCGACGGGGGTATCCGCTGCCTGCACTCACGCGTTGCTTCCGGGGCCAGCTATTGGCCGCCTTCAAGAGAGCAACATTCGGGAGCTGGTGGTCACGGACACCGTGCCCCTACCGGCCGAGAAGCAGATATCGATAATCACGGTTCTTTCCCTCGCTCCTCTGATCGGGGAAGCGATCCGGCGTATTCACACCGGGCAGACCGTGGGAGAGCTCTTCCGTGAAGTGAACAACGAGGTAAGCGACTTTGTTCAAGTGGGCAGGCAAGGTCCTGGGCGGTGACGCCAACGAGCGTCAGCTAAAGAAGCTCTGGCCGGTCGTCGAGCGCGTCAACGCCCTTGAGCCTGAGGTTGAGGCCCTCAGCGACGACGGGCTGCGGGCGAAGACCGATGAGTTCCGTCGCCGCCTGGCCGACGGCGAAACGCTGGATGATCTCCTGGTTGAAGCCTTCGCTGTTGCCAGGGAGGCCATCCGGCGGGCCCTGGGCGAGCGGGCCTTCGACGTGCAGGTCCTGGGCGGCATGGTTCTCCACCAGGGCGCGATCGCTGAGATGAAGACCGGTGAGGGCAAGACCCTGGTGGCCACTCTGCCCTTGTACCTCAACGCCCTGGAAGGTAAGGGCGCCCATCTGGTTACCGTCAACGACTATCTGGCCAAGCGCGACGCCCAGTGGTATGGGCGGGCGCTGCACAATCTCGGTCTCAGTGTGGGGGTGCTCCAGCACGACACTGCCTACGTCTACACACCGGAGAAGGTGAGCGACGTGGCGAACATGGAGCACATCATGCCGGCCGCCCGTCGCCAGGCGTATCAGGCTGACGTCATCTACGGCACGAACAACGAGTTCGGCTTCGACTACCTGCGCGACAACA
>DAOULP010000152.1:0-3271 GCA_034420175.1 Dehalococcoidia bacterium
GGAGGAGCGCGGCGCCGATCGCGATGAGGATGACGGGCCAGAGCCGGCCCCAGCTCCAGAAGTGGAACAGCCCGAAGTTGCCCAGCAGGATGAGGACGCCGACCGCCACCAGGATCGCGCCCGCCACGGCCGCCCGGTCCCCCGTCTCGACGGGCCCCGCGCCGCTGGCCGGACCCGTCGGCACGATCAGCGCCAGCCCCAGGTAGAGCGCGATGCCCGGCACGAAGCCGGTGAGCACCGTGACGACAGCGTAGATGAGACGCACGGCAGTGGGGTCAACCGAGAAGTACTCGGCCAGGCCGCCCGCCACGCCGGAGATCATGCGGTCGTTCCGGCTGCGGTAGAGCTTGTGCGGCCTCTGCGGCGCTCCGCTTGTGTCCTGATCAGCCACGGTGTGCTGGTCGCTCCTTTCGACGAAGCCCGCGCTCGGCAGACGGCGACGGCCGCCCGGCGTCGGGCCACGTGGTTCCCGCCGACCAGGTGATTATACCCCCAAACGAGGCTCTGTCGACTGGGGCAGCGCGACCGGCGCCGCGGAGCGATCGATTCCTATGCCACAGCCTGGAGGGGTTCCCGAAGCCTCTGCGACGCCGCCGCATACAGCTCGTCGAAGGTGATGCCGTCCGCGCCGAGGGTGCTGAGGCTGGTCTGCACGCCACCGACATCGCGCTGGAGACGGGCGGCCACGTGCTGGGCATCCGCGACGTCGGTCTCGGGCATCAGCGCAGCGAAGCGCCCGTTTCCCAGATCGCCGGTGATGTCGACGGCGCGGAGCTTCCGTTTCAGCCAGTCCACCAGTCGTCCCTGCCCCACCCAGGTGGCCACCTCCGGCGTCGCTTCGATCAGCAGCAACGTTAGCGCTCGATCATACCGTGCTGCTCGCTCGCACTCTTCCGTGCCACGGAGAGTCAGGTACCAGTACGCCAGCAGGCCACTCTCCGGCTCATACATCGCCAGCCTGCGCCCCGCTTCTGCCCTCTCTGCCACCCGGCGAACGAGCGCCTTCCTGCCCGAGGAGCCCTGACGGCGATCGGCCAGCAGACCCCCCAGCACGAGCACGCTGGAGACCGCCCCGAAGCCAGACCCGAGGATCGGGCTGGCGGCGAGGGCTGCAGCGCAACCAGCCGCTGACGTACCAGCGGCCGCCACAAAGAGAAGTCGGGGACTAGGACGTCTGGACATGCTGCCTCCCTCCCTATCAACTGTGCTGCGGCGAATCGATGCGCGTCATCGGCGTACCCGTGCCAGCCGCCGTGCAGGCTCATGACGCGACGGTCCCCCGGTCGGCCTGAGCCGCCGGGGCTGGCGTGCCGTTCTATCTGTTGAGTCGGCATGGCCGCCGACATCCTGCATAGGCCCATGGGCAGATGGGGTCGTCGGCCCAGAGGCAGACCTGGATCCTTCACGAACGAGGTGCGCCGGCGAGCACGGCTCGCGTCGCGGCCGACGCGCCTGCCTTCGCCTTGACGCCCCGAACCGCAGGACCGCTGGCGGCAGAGCCGCCCTGATGCTATTCTCGCCGAAGGTGCCGTCGTGGGGCGGCTGAGGGCCTTCTGTCGGCCGTGTCCGACGGTGGGCTCGTCTTGTGGCCACATGTGCTGAGGTGAAAACGTGAACGTTGGCACGGTCCGAGAGGTGAAGACGGAGGAGTACCGGGTCGGCCTGACCCCTCACGGCACGCGCGCTCTCCACGCCGCCGGTCATCGCGTGCTTGTCGAGCGGGGGGCAGGCGTGGGCAGCGGCTTCGGCGATACGGCCTACGAGCAGGCCGGCGCCGACCTCGTCGATTCGGCCGAGGAGCTCTGGCAGGAGGCCGACCTCGTGGTCAAGGTCAAGGAGCCCCAACCTCAAGAGCTCGATAGGCTTCGACCGGGCCTCACGCTCTTCACCTACCTGCACCTGGCCGCCTTGCCAGAGGTCACGGCCGCGCTCCTGGACCGCCGCGTCACCGCCATCGCTTATGAGACGGTCGAATCGGCCGCGGGCAACCTGCCGCTGCTGGTACCGATGAGCCAGATCGCCGGCCGGCTGGCGACGGAGGTGGGGGCCCAGTTCCTGCGCAAGCCCGGCTCCGGCCGGGGCAAGCTCCTATCCGGCCTACCGGGCGTGCCGCCGGGACGGGTCGTCATTCTGGGTTCGGGAACCGTTTCCAGCAACGCCTGCGCCGTCGCCGTCGGGCTGGAGGCGCACGTCACCGTGCTGGCCCGCAACTTGGAGCAACTGCGGCGGCTGGAGATGAGGTGGCGGGGCCGCGTCACCGTGCTCGTCTCGAACGTCGCGGCGATCGCCGAGAGCCTGGAGGGCGCCGACCTTCTGGTCTGCGGGCTCCTGGTGCCCGGAGGGATCGCGCCCAAGCTGGTGAGCCGGAAGATGGTGCGGTCGATGGGCCCCGGCGCCGTCATCGTTGACGTCTCCATCGACCAGGGCGGCTGCGTCGAGACGTCCCGTCCCACCACCCACGCTGACCCCATCTACATCGAGGAGGGCGTCGTCCACTACTGTGTGCCCAACATGCCGGGCGCGGTGCCGCACACGGCCACCGGCGCCCTGACGGCGGCCACCCTTCCCTATCTCATGCCGCTGGCCGACCTCGGCCCGAAGGAGGCCATGCGCGCCGACCCCGGCCTGGCCAGGGGCCTCAACACCTACGACGGCCACGTCACGTACGAGGCGGTCGCCCGGGCCCAGGACCGGCCGTACACGCCTGTCGAGGACGTCCTGTAGAACGAAATCGCCAACATCTGCGGGAAAGGCATAATGAGCATGACTCGCGAGCTGTCGCCAAAGCAACTCAGGCGAACGCTTCCGCCCCGAACGCTGGGCATCAAGACGACCGAGCACGTGAAGCCGTCCGAGGGCATAGTCGGGCAGAAGCGCGCTGTCTCGGCCCTCCGCTTTGGGCTGGGCATCCGGGAGATCGGGTTCAACATCTTCGTGGCCGGCCCGCCGGGCATCGGCAAGATGACGGCCGTGCAGGGCTTCCTCGAGGAGCTGGCCCGGGGCAAGGAGACGCCCGGCGACTGGTGCTACGTCAACGATTTCGACGACCCCTACCTCCCCAGGTCGTGTCGGCTGCCCCCAGGGCGTGGCCGACAGCTTCACCAGGACGTCAGGAACCTCGTCGAGCACGTCCGCCGCGAGATCCCGAAGGCCTTCGAGAGCGAGGAGTACTCCTCCCGGCGAGAGGAGATCGGCAAGGAGCTGGACACGGAAAGAACCCAGATGATGGAGCGTCTCAGCCAGCGGGCCGCCGAGGTGGGCTTCGCGCTGC
>DAOULP010000153.1:0-3624 GCA_034420175.1 Dehalococcoidia bacterium
ATTGCCCTTCTGGGCGTCACTCCGGCGGCGGTCGAGAGCCTGAACGAGCCGCCTCCGGCCCCACGATCGCGGCGGTGGGAACGCTTCCCGCCGCCGCTGCACGTCTCGGAAGGGCCAGCCGCGCCTAAGGGGAGACACGGGCCGCCTCCTCCGCCAGGATCGGCTCCATCACCCGGATGATGCGGGCCAGAAGCCCCGCCACCTCGTCTGCCAGATCCTCATCCAGCTCCCGCAGCGGCACCGAGCGGTGGAGGCGGGTCCAGGTCTGAGTCCACTCCTCTAGATCCACGCCCGGCCCCAATTCCGCCTGGAGTTCGAGCGCGTGACGGGCCAGAGCCGCCGACCATCGCCGGTTCATCTCGCGTTCGCCTTCGAAGTGAAGGCCCACCTCGACGCGCCCGGTCTTGCGCTGGATCCACACCTCGTAGTGGAGTCGCGGGTCATCCCGATGGAGCTGCACGAGACTGGGGCGGAGCCGTGCCCGGAACCGAGGCGTGTCGCCGGGCAGCCGGCTCTCTGCCAGTCCTCGGACCCGGACAAGGAACTCTTGGGAGCGCATCACTCGGAATCTCCAAGCGTTGGCCCATCATATCGCCCGCCCCGCCGGGTGACAAGGCGGCAGCAGTACCTTCTCTCTAGACGTACCATCAGCTATCCTGGGCCACGGATAGCCCCCATGGCCGAGTGCTTGCGGACCCCTCTCAGGTGGCGAGGAGAGGACGCATGACCGCTAGTCGGAAGCGGGAATCATCGCTGCTGGACCGCCTGGACCGTGAGGCGGAGAGCTTCAGTTCCGCGCTGACCCGTGAGTACTACCTCAACCGCTCCGGCCAGAAGGATGACCTGGAACTGGGGCCCATTTTCCGCCGCCATGCTCACCTCTTCACGCTGGAGACGGCAGACGCCCTCCGCCGTGCCGACGCGGCCGACGCTCGCCTGGCCGCACTCCGTGAGTTCGTCGTGTCCGGATACTTGGAGAACGCCGCCCGCGCCCTCACCGAGGATCTGTCGCGGCGCGAGACGACCGACACGGCCGTCTGGGATGGCGAGCACGTGCCCTATCGCGCCCTCTCGCCGCTAATCAGCAACGAGGCCGACCCCGACCGCCGCCACCGCATCGATCAGCTCCGGATCGCGCTGACAGCAGGCCAGAACGGTCTGCGCGAAGAGCGTTGGGACATCCTCCACGCTACCGCCCTCACTCTTGGCTATGGCAACTACGCCGAGCTGTGCGACTCGCTGGGCTTCCTCGAGCTGGACAAGCTCGCCGACGACATGGGGACGTTCCTCTGGAGCACCGAGAAGACCTACCGGGGCCGCCTGGAGACCTACCTGCGCGCTCTCGACATCGAGCCTGGGCTGGCAGAGCGCAGCGACCTGGCCTACCTCTTCCGCGCCCCTCAGTTCGATGCCTTCTTCAGCCGCGAGGAGTTGATCGCCACCTTGCTGGCGACGTTGCGCGGCCTCGGGATCGACCCGGAAGGGCAGGAGAACGTCCACCTGGACACCGAGCCCCGGCCTCGCAAGTCGCCGCGGGCGTTCTGTGCCCCGATCCGCTCGCCCGACGAGGTGATGCTGGTCATCAGCCCTCACGGAGGCCAGGACGACTATCGCGCCCTCTTCCACGAGGCTGGCCACGCCCAGCACTTCGCGCACGTAGACCGGCGCCTCCCGTATGCCCAGCGTGGCCTGGGAGACAACTCCGTCACCGAGGCCTACGCATTCACCCTGGAGCACTTGGTCTACAACCCGGCATGGCTCGAACGCCGCCTCGGCGTCGATGACCCGTCGGACTACCTGGAGCTGGCGCGGTTTCACAAGCTCTACATGCTGCGTCGCTATGCCGCCAAGCTCATCTACGAGCTGGAGCTGCACCGCGGCGAGGATCACCGCGGCAGACGCAAGCGCTACGCCGATGTGCTGACGGCCGCGCTGGGCGTGCGTTACTCGGCCGAGGACTACCTGTTCGACGTGGACGACGGCTTCTACTGCGCTCGCTACCTGCGGGCGTGGATCCTTGAGGCACAGGTCCGGCGCTACCTGGAGCGGGAGTTCGGCGACCGCTGGTTCGAGAGTCCTCCGGCCGGCGCCCGGCTGCGCACCCTGTGGAGCTGGGGGCAGTCTCACGCCGCTGGCGAGCTGGCCCGGCGTCTTGGCTACGATGGCCTGGACATGAAGCCTCTGGCGCAGGAGCTTCTGGCATCGGCCTAGTCTTGGGCATGATGTCCCGGCCGGAGGGCGGGCTACGAATCGAGCCAGACGGCAATTGACCACTTCTGGTAAGTGGGATAGCGTTAAGCCAGCAACAAGATGTGCAGCACGAAAGAGGAGCATCTACCATGAGGGAAGCCGTAGTAGTCGACCTGGCAAGGACCGCCTTCGGCCGGGCCGGCGCCCGGGGCGTCTTCCGGGAGATCACCCACCTCGAGATGATGGTCCCACTGTTCAAGACCATCGTCGAGCGGAACAAACTGGACCCAAGCGTCATCGACGAGGTTCACATCGGATCGGTGGAACTGTCCGGCGTCCTCACCAAGGCCCGCACCTACGTCTTTGAGGCCGGGCTCCCCGAATCCATCTGGGGCGTAGACGTCAACACCCAGTGTGCCAGCGCCCTCCAGACGGTAGTCGAAGCCTGCCAGGCCGTCATGTGCGGGTCGGCCGACGTCATCCTCGCCGGTGGCATCGAGACCATGGGTCGCCAGGGCCCCGTCTCGCCGGAGGAGGCGTCCGGCCAGCCCGGCCCGGGTCTGGCTGCCTTCGCCGCCAAGAAGTCCGAGATGCCGTACCCGGAGGGCTGGAAAGAGGCGGAGCTTCTGCCTCAGTGGTACCGCATCAAGGCGCCCTGGATCATGAACATGGGCATGACGGCCGAGAAGCTGTCAGAGGTCTTCAAGATCTCGCGGGAGGACGCCGACAAGTTCGCCCAGGAGAGCCAGGAGAAGGCGGTGGCCGCCCAGGATGCCGGGCGCTTCAAGGACGAGATCATCCCCATCACTGTGAAGTACAAGGACGGCTCCACGAAGGTGGTCGACACGGACCAGGGCCCCCGTCGCGAGACCAGCCTGGAGGCGCTCGCGGGTCTCCGGCCTGCCTACAAGGAAGGCGGACTGGTTACTGCCGGCAACTCCTGCCCTCGCAATGACGGCGGCACCCTCTGCCTCGTTACGTCAAAGGAGAAGGCCAAAGAGCTGGGCCTCAAGCCTCTCATCACCTACCGCTGCTCCGCGACAGCCGGGGTGGACCCGGAGATCATGGGCATCGGCCCGGTGTACTCCACCAAGAAGCTGCTCCAGCGCAACAACATGTCCCTGGACGACTTCGACCTGATCGAGGTCAACGAGGCTTTCGCCTGCCAGGTCGTGGCCGTCGGGCGCGAGCTGGGGTTCAAGGACAAGCAGTGGCAGGGCGTGAACGTCAACGGCGGCGCCGTGGCGCTCGGCCACCCGCTGGGGGCCACGGGCGCCCGCCTGGTCGGCACCATCGGCTTCGAGATGCGGCGACGCAACGCCCGCTGGGGCCTCACCACGCTCTGCCAGGGCAGCGGCATGGGCTACGCTGCCGCCTGGGAGCGCGAGGACTACGGCTAGACTGCCTCAGCAGCCGTTAGACGACGTCGGGGGG